>NZ_JAXQNM010000038.1:0-384413 GCF_034427935.1 Chelativorans sp. M5D2P16
CTAGGCCGCGTGGACAAACCCGGTTCCCATTTTATCTGACGCGTGATTCAAAGCTGCTCTTTGAGGAGGGCAGCTTTGATTCGAGGACTGATGAGTGATGCGGAATGGGCGTTCTTCGCGCCGTTCCTGATCGAGAACCGCTCTCGCGGCGGCCGGCGGCCGCAGGGCCACCGCAAGGTGCTGGACGGCATCTTCTGGATCACGCGGACGGGCTCGCCCTGGCGTGACCTGCCGGCCGATTTCGGCAACTGGAACTCAGTCCATCGCCAGTATCGCCGCTGGACGGAAGCCGGCGTCTGGGACGTGATGCTGGCAGCCCTTGCCGAAAGCGACGCGGCCGACACGGCGATGCAGATGATCGACAGCACGATCGTGAGGGCGCACCAGCACGCAGCTGGCGGAAAAGGGGGATTCAGAGAAATGCTGTTGGCCGTTCGCGCGGTGGGCTCACGACCAAGCTTCATACCCGAACGGATGCGCAGGGCCTCGCCATCGGCTTCTGCCTAACGCCCGGTCAGGCCTCGGACATGGCCGCCTACGAGGATCTGATGCAGGAGGAGGCGCCCGATCCGGCCGCGATGCTGGCCGACAAGGGGTATGACAGCGACGCCATTCGCGACGACCTTGAGCGGCGCGGCGCAGACCCGGTGATCCCGACAAAGTCGAACCGCAAAGTTCAGCGCCCGGTCGACAAAACCAAATACGCACTGCGCAACCGCATCGAGCGCTTCTTCAATCGCCTCAAGCACTCACGCCGCATCGCCACACGATACGACAAGCTGGCCGCAAGCTTCCTTGGGTTCGTTCAGATTGCTACGATCAGACAGTGGATCAGGTTTGTCCACGCGAACTAGATCGTTGCAGTACTATTTTTTCATAGGTTTAGTACCGATTAATTAGCTGTATTGTTGATTGATCGAAGCTGGAGCAACTTGGTCGACTCGTTTATTTGCAGTGCCCGATCTGTTTTGCATGCGGATGTCACTGGGTGATCACGACCTTCGTCCCCGGCTGGATCGGTGGTCCGGGCTTCGGCTCCGCGCGCGAGCCGAATTACCGCACGCTTGGCGGCGCGATGCAGGGTGTGCCGTCGGAGTATATCGTGCTCAATCAAGATTGGGCGGTGAAGGCGCCCGAGACCCTGAACAACGCTGACGCAAGACGCTGCCCTGCGCTGGCCTGACCGCGTGGATCGCGCTGGGTGTCGCACGGAGGTGCCCGGAATCGATCGGTCATACCAGATTGCGCGGGATTGCGGGGTTCCAGGCGACGTCCCTGATAAGGGTCTTGCCTTCCCAGGCACGCAAACGGGCATAGATGCGGAAATTTTCGGCGTCCCCGATAAGCCGTGTTTCGGTGACCGTCTTCACCGACCAGCCGTCACGCCGCATCTCGTGGGTCCACACCACTTCGCCTTCGGCGGAGGACGGGTCGCTCGGCAGGATGGAATAGCGTTCCTCTCCCTCCGACGAATGAAAGAATCCGTGCGGCACGATGTGCGCCGCGCCCTCATGGTCGCGGATTTCGACCGTTACGCGCCCCGTATCGCGGTCCTCGCGCACCTTCCATTCCGAACGGGGTGGCTCCTCGAAGGTCAATGGAAGCGGCGCGGCGGCGCGAGGCGGATCGAATTCCGGCTCTTCGCGCCCGTCGTCGGTGCGGATCGGCAGGATCAGGCGCGAGTCGGCCGGCCGGACCGTCATGCGCACCGGTTCGGGCGCGGGCCAGGCAAGCGGGAAATAGCTCGTCGAGAGTGCGAGCCTGATCCGGTGACCGGCCCGAAAAATCTGCGCCACATGCTTGAAGGGAACCTCGACCGTGTACAATCGGCCCGGTTCCATCGCCTCGGGCTGCTCGTGGCTGTCGCGATGCGTGAGGTTGAGCAGGCCGTAGCTAACGCGCGTCCCGGCGCCGTCCGGAGCCACGTCGACAAGCCGCGCGGCGATCTGTGCGATCGCGCGATCGACGCTGAATGTGAGTTTGAGCGACGCGTCGCCGACCATGTGCAGATCGTTTTGGAGCGGGACGGTCTCGAATGTCAGGCTGCCGGCATCTTCGCGCCTCTGATCGCCCGGTTGATCGCCGGGATGGGCATAAGAGCACCATTTGCCACCATGCACGCCGACCCAGAGCGGCGATGCGATGTCCATCGGTGCGTCCGGCAGATCGCCGTCGATCGCAAGCCGCCCGTCGGAGCCCAGCCTGAAGGTGGTTTTTGTCACGTTCGGGGATGGCCAGGACGGTTCGGTTATCCAGCGCCCTGCCCGCTCGGCATAGTGGGGTCGTGGTTCGGCGTGGTCCTGCAGGTAAAGCCGGAGGGGCGGCTCGTCCATAATGCCGGTGTCATGCCCTTTCAGCCAATGGTCCCACCATCGTGTCTCCTCGCTCAGCCAGTCGATCGCTGGCCCGGGCTTGGCAAGATGGGGGTATTTATGTGCCCATGGACCGACCAGTCCCTTGAACGGGGCTTTCAGGTTCTCCAACAGCCGGAACACTGATCGGCAGTAGCCGTCGGCCCAGCCGCTGACCGCGTAGACCGGAACATGAATATCGTCGAAGTTCTCGCAGACCGACCCATGTTTCCAGAAGGTGTCGCGCGTCTGGTGTCCGAGCCACTTTTCGAGCCACAGTCCGGACCCGTCCAGGCGTTCCTCCCACATCGCGCGCCAACGCTCCCCGACATGCGCCGGGTCGGGCGGCAGAGTGTTGATGCCGAACATGACGGACGCCCAGGAAAGCTGGTCGATCAGGAGGGTCCCGCCCATATAGTGGATATCGTCGGCATAGCGGTCATCGGTTGAGCAGATGGTCACGATGGCCTTCAGCGCCGGCGGGCGCAGTGCGGCGATCTGGAGGCCGTTGAACCCACCCCATGAAATGCCGACGATCCCCACGCCGCCATCGCACCACGACTGATCGGCGATCCAGGCAATGACGTCGCATCCGTCGCGCAGTTCGACCTCAGTGTACTCGTCCTCCAAAACACCTTCGGAGTCACCCGTTCCACGCAGATCGGCGCGCACATAGGCGTAGCCCTGTGCCGCCATCCAGGGCGCACGCGCATGGTCACGTTCCAGCGTCTTGTCGTTCTTGCGGTAGGGAATGTATTCGAGGATGGCTGGGACAGGGGTGGCTTCCGCATCGGCGGGTATCCAGATGCGTGCCGCGAGCCGTGTCCCGTCCGGCATCGGAATCTCGATATGCTCGATCTCCCGGACTGCTCGCGGCAGTATTTCGTCGATTACCATGGCGGGCACTGAGGCGTTTGAACGACAAGAATCTCGCACGGAATATCAGCGCCCGCGCGGGCGCTGTCCAGAGCCGGACTATTCTTCGATATCGGAAAACTCGTAGTTGAGCTTCTTGAGCACCTGTTCATAGTTCCAGAGCAGCTTCGACTGCTTGTTGGCGCCCATCCAGACAGAAGCGACAGCGTAGCTATAGGCGTCCTGCTCCGGCAGCTCCGACAGCCTCATGTTCTTCGACACGTGGGAGGTGATCCGTGTTCCATCCACCTGCTCGGCGGCGACCTCGATCTCGGCTCGCGAGGGCGCGCGTGCGACCGTCGCGTTTCGAAAGAAGACGCGATAGAAGAACTCTGCCGCAACCCTTTCCGGTCCCTCACCGCTTGGCATGTCCGGTTTGCGCCCGAGCCCGAGATCCACGGTCACCTGTTGATGGCTCACCCCGTCGACCATTTCGAACAGATCGCAATGGGACTGGGCGATGCGCGTGTTGATTTCCAGCAGCCAGATCCTGTTCTGGATTTCGTCCCAATAGAACTCGATGTTGAAACCTGCATTGTCGTAGCCGATATGCGCCATGATCAGGCGCGTGATCTCCCACATCGCGTTCTGCACACGGTCCGGCAGGGTCGACGGATAGAGGTAGTAAAAGAAGCTCAGTACCTGCGGGTAGCGAATGGAATCGACGGTGCCGTAGGGCACGACCGCGCCGTCGTGGACGTAACCCTCCACCGTGCATTGTCGCCCGCCGATGACCTGCTCGGCCATGCAGTAGTGGCCTTTGATGGCCTTGATGTCAGCGGGCAGATTGGCCTTGTCGAGAATAAAATTGAAGGGCTCCGAGATCTGGCCGATTTCCGCGCGCAATTTCTCGGTCGCGTAGTCGAAGTCCTCCGGGCTGTCGATCCGGAAACCCAGTCGCGAGCCGGAGGACTTGATTGGCTTGACGAAGAACGGAAAACGCAGGTCGGCTTCGCCGATCTTCGACAACGTGTCGTCGTCGAAGGGATCGAAGGCGGTGAACTTCGGAATGTGATCGGGAATCGCCTCGGCCATGACCTTGCGCGACCAGTACTTGTGCTCGCACTTAAGCAGACTCTCGAGCGAGGCGTTGCGCGTCCCGTACTTCTTGCAAAGCAGCGGCAGCATGGTCGACACGGGAAAGTCGATGTAGCCGACGATCGCGTCAATCGTGCCGTCGAAGGCGTCAAGCCCGGCTTCCGCCTCCTCCAGCATCGCCGGTATGTCGAATTCCTCGGTTTCGGAAACCTGCGCCGGTGTCAGGAGCTGGTGGAACTTGACATCCTCAACGCCCCGAAGCCGCTGCAGCCGTTCCGCGTTGTAATCGTTGAGCCCGACCACGAATACATTCTTGGTCATTCTCTCTCCCTGGTAAACCAACGTGCCAGGCGGGCGAATGGATCCATCCGCCCGTGCCGAAGCATCTTGCGGGGGTCAGCCCTGGGCGAGTTCGGCCCGTTTGGGAAAACTCCGTCCCTTGAGGCGCTCGGTCGTTCCCTCGATATCGTCGACCAGCAGGAGCAGGAAGTCGCCAGGCCCGGCCTCGTCGATGGCCCTGGCCACGGCTTCCTGCTCGCCCATGATGGTCTCGGCCTTGCAGGCTTCTCCTGCCCCTGCGGCGCCGTCATGGATGAGCTTGGCGGTCTCCCCCTCCGCTCGGCCCCGCGCATCGGTCTCGTAGACAAAGAGCGTGTCGCACATCTTCGCAAGTTGCGCGCCCAGCGCCACGAGGTCTTCCTCGCGCCGGTTGCCGGGGGCGGTCGCCACACCGATCTTGCGTTGCAGCCCGAGCCCGTTCACCAGTGGCTCCAGCGCCTGTAGCGCGGGTACGTTGTGGCCGTAGTCGATCAGGCACTTCACCCCGTCCGCCTCGAAATAATTGGTGCGGCCAGGCATCTGGGCCGGTGTGGGATGGAACGTCAGAAGGCCGGCGCGGATGTCGTCAATCTCGACGCCGTGGGCGATCGCTACCGCCGCAGCCGCCATGGCATTCTGGACATTGAAGGGTGCGTGCCCCTCAAACGCGATGGGCACATCATTGACCTCGACAATCTGGACGGTGACCTTGCCACGCAGCATGACGATCCACCCGTTCCTCACCGTCACTACCGTGCGGTGACGGGCCAGATGCTCGGCAAGCGCCGGGTTGTCCGGCTCCATGGTGAAATAGATGATCTCGCCACGGGCCCAGTATGTACCGTGCTCCATGACAAGCGGATCGTCCGCGTTGAGGACGCAGTGGCCGCCCTCCGGCTTCACCGCGTCGACGACGACCGTCTTGCAGCGGGCCAGTTCCTCCAGTGTGTGGATATCGCGCTCGCCCAGATGGTCCGAAGCGATGTTGAGCAGCACGCCGACATCGCATTCGTCAAAGCCGAGACCGCGGCGCATGATTCCGCCACGCGCAACCTCGAGAACAGCATGTTCCACCGTCGGTTCGCGCAGGACCGCCTGCGCCGCGGCCGGTCCGGAGTAATCCCCGCGCAGGATGATGTGGTTGTCGATCTCGACGGTGCCGGTACACCCCATGCCCACCGAATTGCCGGCTTGGCGCAAAATGTGCGTCGTCAACCGCGTGGTGGTGGTCTTGCCGTTGGTGCCGGTAATCGCGGTGATCGGGATACGCCCGTTGTCGGTCGGATCGGGAAAGAGCATGTCGACCACATGCTTGCCCACCGGCCGCGACGTGCCGTGGGTGGGCGACATGTGCATGCGGAACCCGGGTCCCGCGTTGACCTCGACGATACCTGCGGATTGCTGTTCGAGCGGGATCGACAGGTTCTCGGCCAAGAGGTCGATGCCGATCACGTCGAGACCGACAAGCCGGCCGATGCGCTCCATAGCGAACTTGACTTCCGGATGGACCTCGTCGGTCAGATCGGTCGCCGTGCCCCCGGTGGAGATGTTGGCGGTCGACTTCAGGAACGCGATCTCGCCCTTGGGCAGCACGGTATCCAGAGTATTGCCGGCCTGCTCCAGCATCCTATGGGTCTGTTCGTCCACCTTGATCTGGGTGAGCAGGTTTTCGTGGCCCACACCACGGCGCGGATCGGTGTTCTCCCTGTCGATGAGTTGCTGGATGGTGCTCTTGCCGTCACCTCTGACATGGGCGGGCCGTCGGCGTGCGGCGGCGACCAGCTTGCCGCCGATCACCAGCATTCGGTGATCCTCGCCCTTGAGGTAGCGCTCGACGATGACCGCCTGGGAATCCTCGCGCACGCGCGCAGACGCCGCGTCGTAACCGGACTTGAGATCCTCCATCGAGGCGATGCCTGTCGTCACGCCGCGCCCGTGGTTGCCCGAAAGTGGCTTGGTCACCACCGGCCAGCCTATCCATTCGGCAGCCGCCTGCGCATCCTCCCAGGAATAGCAGAGCTGCCCCTTCGGCACCGGGACGCCGGCGTCGTCGAGTATCTGCTTTGTCCATTCCTTGTCGTCGGCGATGGAATGGCCGATGATTCCCGATGCGTCGGTCACGGTCGCCTGGAAGCGGCGCTGCTTGATGCCGTGGCCGAGCTGGGTGTAGCTCGTGCCCTCGGTCAGGTTGTACCAGGGGATTTTGCGCGCCTTCGCGGCATCGACGATGGAGCCCGTCGAGGGGCCGAGCGCATTCGCGTCACGCACCTCTTTTAGGTGGTCGATATGCGCCTGGAGATCGATCTCCTCGCCGTCATAGAGCTTCTGGACGATGTCGACCGCCACCTCGCCGGCCGCCAGTCCTGTGGCTTCGTCGCGGTAGCGATAGACAATGTTGTAGATACCGCGCTCATAGCTGTCGACCGTCTTGCCGTACCCGACGGAGAAGCCAACCAAGTTCTGCAACTCAATGGCCACATGCTCGACCATATGGCCGGCCCAGGTTCCCGCACGGACCCGCTGCAGGAACCCGCCGGGCTCGCCGACCGAACAGCGATGGTCGTGGATGGACGGGATCAGATTTTCGAGTTCTTCGGCAATTCCGGAGACCTTGTCGCTCGGTCTCTTTTCCAGTTCGTCAATGTCAAGCCGCATGTAGATGGCCGGGTAGCGGCTGTAATAGTTCGGGCCCCGCAGGGCGCGGTGTTCAAGTATACGCAACCCTTTGCTCCAGGCTCTCGGCCCCGAGCTCTTCAGGCGTCAGGACCCGCCGGTCTTTGAGGCTGTAGCCGTAGCCTTCGACCAGCGCATGCATTTTGACGTTGTGGACGGTTACCGCCTCACCGTCTGCGAGGTCGAACACATTGGAGCCGGTTATCTCCGAACTGTCAACAATGATCACATGGCCCGGGCCGAAAGCATGAATCACCTCTTCAGCGAATAAAACGGCAGCATCCTCGCCTAGCCCGACGCCTAAATATTCGGGATTGGTCGCGCCGACTTCCATCAAACGAGAAAATCGCCCGCGCTGCAGAAAATGTGTGTCGATGATCACGCCTCCCATGAAGCCGAAACCCGCGCTCATCTTCACCGCGCCTTTCTTCAGCGAGTCGTCGGCTGGGCCACCATAAATCATGGTGGTCGCCTGGCAGGCGGCGCCTGCACTCGTGCCGGCGATGACCGCGCCCTCCTTGCGGCGTTCCCGAATTGCATCAAGTGCGCTCGATGCGCCGAGTATGTTCGTCAGACGCATCTGGTCGCCGCCCGAGAAAAAGACGACATCGCTGCGGCGGATCATGTCGAGTGCGTCCTGCGTCTCCGCGTCCTCGCGCTCGCGCATGCGCACGTCGAGCACCTCGCTCGCGCCAATCTTTGTAAAGACGTCGCGGTATCTCTCGAAGGTCTCCTCGGGAATGCTGCTGGCGGTGGTGACGACGCCGACGACAGGCGCCTCGCCCGGGGCCATCGATACGACCCTGCGAAGTATGCCCGCTCCCGCGGACTTGTCCTCGGCGCCGCCGATCGCGACAAGAGGCCCCAACAGCTTTGCTTTCAAAGTTCCATTCCCGCGCTTGGCGCAGACTCACCGCTACCATCGGCCAACATATCATCTATCCGCTCCGCGCAAACATTGTCTCGCACCCAATTGACGCCGAGGCCGCAGATCACACAAAATGCGGTCTCGTCGCGCGCACCCTCAGACGGGCAGTATGCCGGGATCTGACCGCCAAGTCTCTGAGTCGCGCTCCGTTGCAGCGAGCATGGATCTACGCCAGATCCAATGGCAGCTTTCAGGATGAGCGGATACCCGGCCAGCCGGCCAACTCGGGGCGCACAGCGGTCGTTCCTGAGGCATGGCGGGAACGACTGCACAGGGCTCGAACTGTGAACCACGCTCGCCGAACGAATTTCTGATCAAGATCGAGCTCTGCCCTTCCTGAGAGGCGGAAAAACCCTCGATCCCGCTCTTCATCGCATCGAGGCGATCGTGCGGTCGCAGGAGATAGGTCAGTAAGGTTGCCTCAAGGGCAAGATAGTGTCCAAAAAGGCAAAATAGCGTGGCAATTGACACCGGGTTTTTGTTGGCGATCCCGGCAGGATTCGAACCTGCGACCCTCAGATTAGGAATCTGATGCTCTATCCTGCTGAGCTACGGGACCGGAAACACGCCACTCATAACGCTTCATGGCCGTTTCGCCAAGCCGAAATGGCTCAGCCGGAAAGGGCTGTTTCCGCCAGCCGTACCCAATAGCTCACCCCGTGCGGTATGGCGTCGTCGTTGAAGTCGTATTGCGGACTGTGGAGGGGAGCGCTGTCGCCGTTGCCCAGGAAAATGAAAGCGCCGGGGCGCGATTCGAGCATATAGGAGAAATCCTCCGCAGCCATCAAAGGGCGTGCGTCGGTATCGACCCGCCCCTCACCGGCGATCTCCCGCGCCACATCGGCGGCGAACGCCGTTTCACCGGCGTGGTTGAAGGTGACGGGATAGTTGTTCCGGTAGCTTACCTCCACCTCGGCGCCATGGGCCGCGGCGACGCCCGCGCAAATGGCGCGCATCCTCTCCTCGGCGCGCGTGTTCGAGGTGCTGTCGAGCGTGCGCACGGTGCCGCCGAGTTCCACCTTGTCGGGGATGACGTTGTGCGTCTCGCCGCCATGGACCTGCGTCACCGATACCACGAGCGCGCCCAGCGGGTCGGCATTTCGCGAAGCGATCGTCTGCAGGGCGACGATGATCTGCCCGGCCGCCACGACCGGATCAACGGTTGTGTGCGGCATCGCCGCGTGGCCGCCCCGGCCATGGACAGTGATCGCGAATTCGGCAGTGGCCGCCATGATGGGCCCGGGCCGGATGGCGAACTGGCCGACCGGCAGGCCCGGCAGGTTGTGCATGCCGAAGACGCGCTCGATCGCAAAGCGCTCCATCAGGCCGTCCTTCACCATCTCGCGACCGCCGCCTCCACCCTCTTCCGCGGGCTGGAAAATGACCGCGACCGTCCCGGAAAAATTACGCGTTTCGGCAAGATAACCCGCCGCCCCGAGAAGCATGGCCATATGTCCGTCGTGACCGCAGGCGTGCATGCGGCCTAAGACGGTGGAGCGATAGGCAAACCCGGTCTCCTCCTCCATCGGTAGGGCATCCATGTCGGCGCGCAGACCGATGCACGGGCCTTGGCCGCGCTTTCCGCGGATCAGCCCGACGACACCCGTCCGGCCGATCCCGGAGATCACCTCGTCGCAGCCGAGCGCGCGGAGCTTCGCCTCGACGAAGGCCGCCGTCTCGTGCACGGCGAACAGGAGCTCGGGCGTGCGGTGCAGGTCCCGGCGCCACTCCCTGATCTCCCCATGCAGCTCGCCAGCGCGGTTCAGGATCGGCATGGAAAGTTTCTCCTTACTTGAAAATCACGGAAGAAGTGCAGCGCAATCGAAGCGGCGGCTTTGCCATCGTCGCGACATATGCGCTAGATATCGAAGCGGCCGGAAAGCCGGACGTCCGCGGCGGCCCGCCCGGCCATCTTACGGATATCGGCACCACACAGGCAACACATGGAATCGGGATAACCCCATGCGCTCTTGGCACAGCGGAAAACTGTTCATAGCGGCAGCGTTCATGCTGGCGCTCTCCTCAATGCACGCTCTCGCCGGTCCCTATCTGCTTTTCGATGTCGGCAGCGGGCGGGTCCTTGCTGAGGAGGATGCGTTCAAGCGCTGGTATCCCGCCTCGCTCACCAAGCTGATGACCGCCTATGTCGCCTTCCAGGCGGTCAGGAACGGCGAGATGCAGATGAACTCACCCGTGCGCATCTCGCAGAATGCGGCCAAGGAGCCGCCAAGCAAGATGGGCTACAAGCCCGGCTCGGCCCTCACACTGGACAACGCGCTGAAGATCATCATGGTGAAGTCGGCCAACGACATCGCCACGGCAATTGCCGAAAGCGTCGGCGGTTCGGAACAGGCTTTCGTCGCCCGCATGAATGCCTATGCCGAGCGGCTCGGCATGACCGGTACCCACTACGTCAACGCGCATGGCCTGCATTCCACCGGGCAATACTCGACCGCGCGCGACCTGGCGCTTCTGGTGCGTGCCATCCGCACCGAGTTCCCCGCCTATGCCGGCTATTTCTCCATCGAGGGCGTGCGCGACGGCGAGAGGGAGTTCACCAACTACAACTACCTGATCGGCCGCTTCCAGGGCGCCGACGGCATGAAGACCGGCTATGTCTGCGCCTCCGGGTTCAATCTCATCGCTACGGCCACCCGCGGCCGGCGCACGCTGGCAGCCATCGTCCTGGGCACCCGTTCGCAGGTGGAACGGGCTGAAAGGGCGGCCGACCTGCTGGCGCAGGGCTTCGAAAAACGCAGTTTCGCCGCGCAGACGCTGGCAAGCCTCCGCCCGTCTTCCCCCGATCGGCATGTCGCAACCGACATGCGGCCGGAAATCTGTTCTGCCGAAGCCGTCGCAAAACGCCGCGAGCACCGCGACGAGCAGGGTCGCCTCGTCTTCGGTTCGCCCCTGATCAGGCCGATGACGCGCGAGCCGCAGATCGTGGCAGTGGGCCTGGGCGGCGCCGACGGGCCGGAATCGACGGCGCCGCGCTATGCCGACGTGCCGATACCGACGCCGCGCCCGCCCTATCCTGCGCGGCAAGCCGTCGCCAGCGAAGGCGACTGAGATGGCTTTGCGCGCACCGATCGCTCTGACCGTTTTGACCGGCTTCCTCGGCGCCGGCAAGACGACGCTTCTCAACCGGCTTCTGAAGGACCCGTCGCTGGCCGGAACGGCGGTGATCGTCAACGAGTTCGGCGAGATCTCCCTCGACCATCTGCTGGTGGAGCGAGCCTCGGACGGGATCATCGAACTGGGCGACGGCTGCCTGTGCTGCACGGTGCGCGGAGCGCTCGTCGACACGTTGTCCGCGGTGGCCGAGCGGGGTGGGACCTTGCGCCGGGTCATTGTGGAAACGACCGGGCTGGCCGACCCGCTTCCCGTCCTGCAGGCGATCATGGCCCATCCGGCGCTTTCCCACCTCTACCGGATCGAGAGCGTGGTGACGGTGGTGGACGCCGTCAACGGCGCCGCCACGCTGGCCGCGCACGAGGAGGCACGTCGGCAGGTCGCCGTCGCCGATCGCCTGGTGCTGACCAAGTCCGACCTCGCCGATGCGGGCGAGCGGCAAGATCTCGTCCGCGCGTTGAGAGCCCTCAATGGCGAGGGCCCCCTTCTCGATGCGCAGGCCCCCGAGACGGTGTCCGCGGCCCTCCTGGCGGCAACGGGCCGAGACCGGGGAACTGACCTCGCGTCGGGCCATGGCGAAGACGGTCACGAACACCATCATCACGATGATCACGCGCACGAGACCGCCTTCCAGATGGTTTCGCTCAGGCACGACCGCCCGCTGCCGCGCGCGGCGGTCGAAAACTTTCTCGACCTCTTGGCCACCCAGCAGGGCGACCGCATCCTGCGCATCAAGGGACTGGTCGAGACGGCGGAAGATCCGGCGCACCCCATGGTGATACAGGGTGCGCAGAGGCTGCTCCACCGGCCCGAGTTCCTGGAGAGCTGGCCCGACGGCGACCGCGGCACACGGATCGTCGTCATCGGCCACGCGCTGGACACAACCTATGTCGAGCGCATCTTCGCCGCCTTCGCGGGGCAAGCGGCGGTCGATACGCCCGACCGTGCCGCCCTCGAGCAGAACCCGCTGTCGGTCCCTGGTGCCCGTTTCTGACCGACGCTTGCAGCCAAACGCACAGACTCCACGGCCGTGAGGCCGGACCTAGGCGATCCCGCGCCTTCGCCGCGTCGCCGCGACGGTGAAGGCGGTGAGCGATGCGGCCATGATTGTCGCTGCGCCGAAGCCGAAAGCGCTGGCGTAACCGCCCTGAGCCGAGAGCGGCTGGCTGATCAGCGGCGAGATGAACTGCCCGAAGAAGATGCTGGCCGTCAGCATGCCGGCCACCCGCCCGCGATGACGCTCGTCCGCGAGCCCCATCGCCGCCGAGTTGAGATTGGGCATGACGAGGCCGATGGCGCATCCCGCCAGCAGAGCGCCGGGCAGGACCGCCGTATAATCTTCTGCCAGCGCGACAATCCCGAGGCCGCCCGCCAGCAAGGCAAAGCCCACCGCAAACACCCCCGCCACGCTCACATGCCGGCGCACGCGGCCGTAATAGAAGGACATCAGCGCCGATGCGAGCGTCATAAGTCCCAGCGCCATACCGGCCAGGATGGGTGCGGCGGTGCCGAGTTCGCGCAGGTGGAACGGCAGCTGCGTCGGCATCAGGTAGAAGACGATGCTGTTGAGAACTGCGGCGACAAAGACGGCCATCAGCGGGATCGTGAACAGTCCCGCCGAGGCGGCGCGCGGTGAGGCAGTGTCCGGCCGTCTGTCCAGCACGGGCTCCGGAATGAAAAGGGCGATCGCCGGCAGGAGGCCAAATGCGATGGCGTAAATGAGGAAGGGTGCGCGCCAGTGCAGCTCCGCCAGGAGCCCGCCGCCGGTCAGGAAGACGAGCCCGCCCATGCCGATGAAAGCCGCCTGAAGGCCCATGAAGCGGTCCCGGCCGGCACCGCTGAAGAAGTCGCCCACCAGCGCGGTCGCGACCGTCATGACGCCGGCCACGGCGACGCCGAGCAGCGCCCGCCCGATGAGCAGCCCCGGAAGGCTGTCGGCGACGAGACCGGAACTGCCGGCGAGCCCATAGAGGACCACCGCCGCGATCGCCACCGGGCGGCGACCGTATCGGTCGGCCAGAACACCGGCGAAGGGCGCGCTCAAGGCGATGAAGAGCGCCGGAACGGTGAGAACGAGGCGGGTCAGAATGGCGGCTTGCGGACTGTCGGAGAAATGGGATTCGATCGCCGGCAGCGCCGGCGAGATCGTCGCGCCTGCCATAATGGTCAGTGCCGCGAGGAAGAGGATCGTGGCGTTGCGCGCCGCCGTTCCTTGCGGGTGTGACGCGAAGGCGGGGGAGATGTCGTCGACCGGCGTTCTCATGGAGAGACCTCCCGCCGCTCCACGGTTTCACGCCGCGGAAAATTCTTCGGCGCAAGGAGATTGCCTGTTCCTGGGAAAATCATATCGGATGGGCTCCTCATCAAACGGGAGCCACACCACTACAACCTCAAGGAAAGTTGAGGTCAACCGGAAAAGTCTGTTTCCGCCAGTCGGGCCGGGCCGCGCTCGATCAGGAAACTGTGGCCGCCCGAAACGGCCAGGGTTTCCAGTAACCTGTGTCCTTCCTGCGTACAGAAGGCCGGGATGTCTATTGCCGCGAGGGGATCCGTCGTTTCCACCCACAGACGGGCACCGGGGCGCATACCGGCAAGGCGCTTGCGCGCCTTCAGGACCGGTAGGGGGCAGTTGAGCCCTTTCAGATCGAAAGTATCCGCGGCGGTTTCCAAGGCGTGCGGGTCAGCGGTCGAAGAGGTTCATGAACCGGTCGACGACCTTCGGCCGGGAGGACGCTTCCGGTTCCTCCTGATTCTGGGTCCGGTTCGGATTCGGCGCGGGAACGGGCAGGGAGCCCGTGGTCAGCGGCGGTGCGCCCATCTGGCTTTGTGCACTGGATGCACCGAACGCCGAGGCATAGGCGGAAACCGGTGTCTGCTCCGCCGCGGGTTCCTCGCGCGCGGCCACGGCCACCGACGGCAGCGATGGCGGCTGCTGCGAGACCTTCTCACCCCTGGCCCGGCGCTGGCTCCAGTCTGCGACGAGCAGCGCCTCTTCCCGGCCCAGAATCGAGGGCAGCGGCTCCGGGTGTTTCTCGGTCTTCACGGCCTTGGCGAAGGCGATATCCTGCTGTGCCTTGTACTTCTGGTAGGCCCGCACCAGCGTCTCGGGCTGCGTGGAGGGCGGACACACCTCGTTCGCCTCGAAGGAATGTCCTTCCGCCGGCGCGCGGTTGAAGACGTAGCGCCTCTCGCAGACATCCACCCTCGGCGGCTGCTTCGTGATCTCGAAGTGGTCGTAGCCTTCCTTGAGCATCGTCCAGAACGGATAGTTCGGATCGTTGCGATAGCGCGCCATGTTCTGGGGCGTCATGCGGAAGGGAAAGGCCTGCACCTGGAACGCCTGCTGGCCGCCGCGGAAGGCATCACGCGCGAAGGCGTAGATCTCTTCCACCTGCTCGTCGGTCATCGAGTAGCACCCGGCCGAGGAGCAGGCGCCATGCACCATCAGGTGCTTGCCCGTCCGGCCGTTGACGCTGTCATAGGCGTTGGGAAAACCGATATTGAAGGACAGGTGATAGCTCGACCTCGGGTTCATTTGTGCCGGCCGCACCGAATAGAAGCCTTCCGGCGCCTGCCGGTCGCCTTCGGTGTATTTCGGCCCCAGCTCGCCCGACCATTTGCAGATGTCATAGCTGGTAACGAGGTCGTACCGGCCGTTCTGCTTCTGCTTCCAGACCTCCAGCACACCTTCTTCCTTGAAGATGCGCATCATGATGGGGGCGTCCTTGCGCATCCCCTTCGCCTTGATGGTCTGGACAAGTCTCGCCGGGAGCTCCCGCTCGGCCTTGGGAGCAATGTCTTCGAGCGACTGGCCACTGCAGGCGGCGAGCGCAAGTGTAGCGGTCAGCAGGGCAGCGCGTGCGATGCGGCTCATCATGCGAACGATCTCTGTTTCCCCTCCCTTGGCCGCAATGGCAAAGGGCGTCACCCCACAACTAAACACCCGTTAGGCTTGACAAAATGTTACCGGGAACGTGTGGACGCACAAATCGTGCTTACCATTGAAGCCGATGAGAAGGCAAGATTATGGCGTGGATGCGCCAAAGAAGGCCGTGCATTTAGAGATTGCGGCCGATGGCCAGGAACTTCTCGCGGCGGTGTTCACGATAGTCGCCGCCCCGCTCCGCCAACTCCCGGAAGCCTTTTTCGATGGTCTCTCCGGTCGCCGCGATGGCCGTTTCGCGCGCGCGGTGGGCGCCGCCCAGGGGCTCGGCGATGATGCCGTCGATCACCTTGAGCTGAAGAAGATCCTGGGCGGTGATCTTCATGTTGGTGGCCGCGTCCTTGGCACGGGTGGAATCGTGCCAGAGGATCGAGGCCGCCCCTTCGGGCGAGATCACCGAATAGATGGAATGCTCGAGCATGTAGACGAGATTGGCCGTGGCAATCGCGATGGCGCCGCCCGAGCCGCCCTCCCCGATGATGACGGAAATGTTCGGCACCGTCAGGCTCAGACACTTGGAGGTGGAGCGGGCGATGGCCTCGGCCTGGCCGCGTTCCTCCGCCCCGATGCCCGGATAGGCGCCTGCTGTGTCCACCAGGCTGACGACGGGGATTCCGTAGCGGTCGGCGAGATCCATCACGCGCACCGCCTTGCGGTATCCCTCGGGCCTGGCCATGCCGAAATTGTGCTTGAGCCGGCTCTGGGTGTCGTCGCCCTTTTCCTGGCCGATGACGGCGATCGGTTCGCCGTTGAAGCGCGCGAACCCGGTCACCACCGCCTGGTCCTCACCAAAGGCGCGATCGCCTGCCAGCGGTGTGAAGTCGGTGAAAAGCGCCTCCACATAGTCCATGCAATGCGGCCGGTCGGGATGGCGCGCGATCTGTGCCCTCTGCCAGGGGGTCAAGGCCTTGTAGATGTCGCGCAGCGCCTCTTTCGAGCGCTTCTCCAGCCGTGAAATCTCCTCGGCGACGTCGACGGCCTCGCCGCTGTCGGACAGCTTCTTCAGTTCCAGGATCTTGCCTTCGAGGTCGGCGACCGGCTTTTCGAAATCGAGATAGTTGTACATTCACCCGCCAAATCGACACGAGAACTCGGGTTCGGGCACTGAAAAGACAATGACGGCCCAGGATCGATGGCCTCACATAGCGGCCATAAGCCTAATCGGCAAGCGGATGATGCCTTTGCACCAGTTCCTGCAAGCGCTTTTCCAGAACGTGCGTGTAGATCTGGGTGGTCGAGATGTCCGAATGCCCGAGCAGTTGCTGCACGGCCCTGAGGTCCGCCCCGTTCTGCAGGAGATGGCTGGCGAAGGCGTGCCGCAGCACATGCGGTGAGACTTTCGAGACGGCAATGCCGGCGCGCGCGGCGAGCCCCTTGAGCTCACGCGCGAACACCTGCCGGGGCAGATGGCCGCTTTCCGATGCCGCCGGGAAAAGCCAGGGGCTTTCGGCGAGCTTCGGATGGCGCGCGCGTTCCTGAAGCCAAAGGGCGACCGCCGCCCGCGCCTTGGCCGATAGCGGCACGATGCGCTCCTTGCCGCCCTTGCCGCGGACGGTGAAGAAGCGCTCATCGCGCAAGGCCACCGTGACGGGCAGGCTCACCAGCTCCGAAACCCGCAGGCCCGAAGCATAGAGCACCTCGAGAAGCGTCGCGAGGCGCTGTGCAGCCAGCCTCTCGGGCGTGCCCTCGGGTGCGGCCTGCCCTTCCTCGGCCGCGCGCTCGAGCAGACGCTCCGTCTCCGCCTCGCTCAGCGTCTTCGGCAGCGGCCGGCCTTTCTTCGGGCTGTCGAGCACGCCCGTCGGGTCATCGCCGCGAAGACCTTCGGCATAAAGGAACTTGAAGAACTGCCGGAGCGCCGACAGCTTGCGCGCCTGGGTGGCGGCGGCGAAGCCGCGCGCCGTCATGTCGCTGATAAAGGCGCGGACACCCGCCGGGCTCGCGCCGGCAAGACCGCCTTCAACGCCGGTCAGAAAGGCATCCGCGTCCTCCAGGTCGCGGCGATAGGAGACAAGCGTGTTGTCGCTGGCCCCGCGCTCGGCGGCCATCATCTCGAGAAACGCTTCGATCTTCGCGCCGCTCGCCATGCCCGTTCAGCGCTGCTCAAGCCGGTCGGCCGGGACCTGGAGCATCATTTCCGCCCTGTTCGGTTCCACGAACGTAGCCAGCGCGAACATGGCACCGTAGACCATGCCGACCAGGATCGCGATCACCGTCAGAAGCCGAAAGAGGGTCGGCATGTCGCTCCCGCTTGCTCGTTGCCCAGCGGTTATGAAACGCGTCGAAGCGCAACGCAAGCCTCCGCTGTTTCGGTTCCAGCCGCTTGACGCGCCTTGTCTTTTGATGTCGAAACCTGCGCCATGACCATGTCCGGCAAGACAGATGCGCACGACGTCCCCGCCCTGCTCGAGCGGCTGGGGCGGCGCAGCATTGTCTTCGTCGGGCTGATGGGGGCCGGCAAGACCGTGATCGGACGCAAGGTGGCCGGACGGCTCGGCCTGCCTTTCATCGACAGCGATCACGAGATCGAGAATATTTCCCGCATGTCGATCCCCGACCTCTTCGCCAGCTACGGCGAGGCCGAGTTCCGCGCGCTGGAGCGCCGCGTGATCGACCGCCTTCTCGGGGAAGGTCCGCAGGTGCTGTCGACCGGCGGCGGCGCCTTCATGAACGGTCTCACGCGTGCCGCCATCGCCCATCACGGGGTGTCCGTATGGCTGAAAGCGGATCTGGACACGCTGATGCATCGGGTAGCGAAGCGGCAGAACCGGCCGCTCCTGAAGGCCGACGATCCGCGCGCCGTCATGCGGCACCTGATGGAGGAACGCTATCCGGTGTATGAAGAGGCCGACGTGATCGTGCAGACACGCGACGAATTGAAGGAAGTGATCGCCGCGGAGGTGATCGCCGGCCTGGCCGCATTCCTGGAGGACGGTGGAGAATGCAGGAAACCCGCACCATGAATGCCGAGGATGTCGTCACCGTACCCGTCGGCCTGGGCGAGCGCGCATACGATATTCTGATCGGTCCCGGGCTCCTTTCCCGCGCCGGGCGGGAAATCGCCGCCCGTCTTTCTGGCATCCGCGTCGCCGTCGTCACGGACGAGAACGTGTCCGCCACGCATCTGGACACGCTGCGAAGCGGTCTCGACGCCGCCGGGATCGAGAGCACCGTCGTCACCGTTGCCGCCGGCGAGCGGAGCAAGAGCTTCGAGACCCTTCAGGACGTGGTGGGTTCCGTCCTCGCCGCCCGCCTGGAGCGGCAGGACGCGGTGCTGGCGCTCGGCGGCGGGGTTGTCGGCGATCTGGCGGGCTTTGCCGCGGGAATTGTCCGCCGCGGCATGAACTTCGTCCAGATGCCGACCTCTCTTCTGGCACAGGTCGACTCTTCGGTCGGCGGCAAGACCGGCATCAACACCGCCCATGGGAAGAATCTCGTCGGCGTCTTCCACCAGCCGAGGCTGGTGCTGGCCGATACGGAGGCGCTCGACACACTGCCCCCGCGCGAGTTTCGTGCCGGTTACGCGGAGGTCGCGAAGTACGGCCTGATCGACCAGCCGGATTTCTTCGCCTGGCTGGAGGCCAACTGGCAGGCGGTCTTTTCCGGCGGCCCGGCGCGGGCGGAGGCGATCGCCCGCTCCTGCCGCGCCAAGGCGCAGATCGTCGAACGCGACGAGCATGAGGCGGGCGAGCGCGCACTGCTCAATCTCGGCCACACTTTCGGTCACGCGCTCGAGGCGGCGACCGCCTATGACAGCGCCCGCCTCGTCCATGGCGAGGGTGTGGCCATCGGCATGGTGCTGGCGCACCGCTTCTCCGCGCGCATGAACCTGGCGAGCCCCGACGATGCCGAGCGGGTGGAAGCACATCTGCGTGCCGTTGGCCTGCCGACACGGCTGGAGGATATCCCCGGCGATCTCCCCGACGCCGAGGCGCTGCTTTCCTATATCGCGCAGGACAAGAAGGTCTCGCGCGGCGCGCTCACCTTCATCCTCACCCGCGGCGTCGGACAATCCTTCATCGCCAGGGACGTGCCGGGCTCCGAGGTCCTCGCCTTTCTGAAGGAGTGCCAAGCGCAATGATGACAGAGATCCTGATCACCGGCGGCGTCATTCTGGCGCTGATCTTCCTGTCCTTCCTGTTTTCCGGCACCGAAACCGGCATGACCGCGGTTTCCCGGGCCAGGCTGCATACGCTGGAACGCGGCGGCGACAAGCGCGCCGGCGTGGTCGCCGAACTGATCACCCGGCGCGACCGCCTGGTGGGCGCGCTGCTGATCGGCAACAACCTCGTCAACATCCTTGCTTCGGCGCTGATGACAAGCCTCTTCCTGACGCTGTTCGGGGAGGCCGGGGTGGCTTACGCCACGCTCGTCATGACCGTCATGCTCGTCATCTTCGCCGAGATCCTGCCGAAGTCCTGGGCGCTCGCGCGGCCCGAGGGGTTTGCCCTTGTCGTGTCTCCCTTCGCACGTTTCGTCGTTCTCCTTTTCGGGGCGCTGTCCACGGCGGCGAACGTGACCGTGCGCTTCCTCCTGTCGATTTTCGGCGTCAATCTGGCCAGCGACACCCTGCTTCTGTCCGCGCACGAGGAACTGCGCGGC
This sequence comes from Chelativorans sp. M5D2P16, assembly GCF_034427935.1. NCBI lineage: Bacteria > Pseudomonadati > Pseudomonadota > Alphaproteobacteria > Hyphomicrobiales > Phyllobacteriaceae > Chelativorans > Chelativorans sp. M5D2P16. The sequence goes on from NZ_JAXQNM010000038.1 coordinate 19,898, forward strand.
ACCGTCGAGGTGCTGCACCGCGAGGGTGCGGTGGTCAAGCAGGACCGCGACCGCGTCGGCGGGCTTCTCGACCTTCACGAACTGGAGGTCTCCGACGTCATGATCCACCGCACCAACATGCGCTCGATCAATGCCGACGATCCGCCGGAAACGGTCGTGGCGGAGATCCTGCGCAGCCCCTATACGCGCCTGCCGCTGTGGCGTGGCACGATGGAGAACATCGTCGGCGTGGTGCACGCCAAGGACCTTCTGCGCGCCCTCCACGACCTGAACAACGACGCCTCGCGCATCGACATCATGAAGGTCGCTTCGAAGCCGTGGTTCGTGCCCGACACCACCACGCTTCAGGATCAGCTCAACGCCTTCCTGCGCCGCAAGGCGCACATCGCCATCGTCGTCGACGAGTATGGCGAGGTGGAAGGGCTGGTCACGCTCGAGGACATCATCGAGGAGATCGTCGGCGAGATCGCCGACGAGCACGACGTGGAAATGCAGGGGGTGAGACAGGAAGCCGACGGCTCCATCGTCGTCGAGGGTTCCGTGCCCATCCGCGACCTCAACCGCGCGCTCGACTGGGACCTGCCGGACGACGAGGCCACCACGATTGCCGGCCTGGTGATCCACGAGACCCAGACCATCCCCGAGGAACGCCAGGCCTTCACTTTCTTCGGCAAGCGATTCATCGTCATGAAGCGCGAGAAGAACCGCATCACCCGCCTGCGCATCAGGCCCGCGGTGGAGGAGACGACGACGGGCGGCAAGGTACAATAGGCATGTCCCGCCTCACTCCGGCGGTCATCCCTTTACCACCGCGTCTTCTCGCCCGGCGCGGCGGGCTCGATCGCCAGCGCGTGGACGGCGCCCTTCAGTTCTTCGGCCAGAGCGTCGTTGACGGCCCGATGGCGCTCCACGCGGCTCATGCCAGCGAAGGCCGGGCTGACGATGCGCACGCGAAAATGCGTCTCGCCCGTGCCGTCGAAGGTTTCCTCCTGGCCGGCCGCCGTGTGGTGATGGCCGGCATGCAGGTGGCTTTCGTTGATGATCTCCAGTCGTTCGGGAGAAAACCGGTCTTTCAGCTTGGCTTCGATGGCGGATTCGATGGACAATTGAGGCTCCTGACACCATATGGGGAGTGTTCCCCGCGACGATTAAGCTTCCGCTAGGTCCATCGGCGACGAAATGTCAATTCTTGTTTCGCGGCGAGCAACCGCCATAATCCCATCTGATTTGCCGATTCAGGTTAGGTATGAAGCCGAACTCGAAATATTTCGAGAAGATACGCATCCGCCCGGACGCCAAGCCGGAGACCGATGCGCACGCGCCGCGCTGCCAGTGGGACGGCTGTGAGGAGCCGGGCCTGCACCGCGCTCCCGTGGGCCGGCACAGGGAGGGCGAGTATTTCCGCTTCTGCTTCGAGCACGTGCGGCAGTACAACAAGAACTACAATTATTTTTCCGGCTTGAAGGATACCGAGATCGCCCGCTTCCAGAAGGAGGCGATGACCGGCCATCGCCCCACCTGGAAAGTCGGCTCGGCCGGGACCGGCCAGGCGGCGGCGGACTTTGCCCCCTTCCGTTCCGGCCATGCGGCGTATTACCGCCGCCTCGGCGACCCCTTCAATCTGTTCGGGGGTGCGGACGCCAAGCCCCGCAAACCGGCGCGCAAGCCGCTGCGCCCCCTTGAGGCCAAGGCATTCGAAACGCTGGGCCTGGACGCGAATGCGACTGGCGCCGACATAAAGGCGCGCTATAAAACACTGGTGAAGCGTCACCACCCCGATGCCAATGGTGGCGACAGGGGCTCCGAGGCCCGCCTGCGCGACGTGCTACAGGCCTACAGGCTCCTCAAGCAGGCGGGTTTCTGTTAGTCCCGGTCTCTGTTAAGAGGCCCACGGTTTGAAGACAAGCGGCGCGGACGAGGTCCGCCGCACGCTGGAGGTATGATGAACAAGATCGACCGCGACATCGCCAATTTGCCCGATACCACCGTCTCGGTGAAGGAGACCTTCGGCTTCGATTCCGACATGGTCGTTCCCGCCTACACCGTGGCCGACAACCATGTGCCCGACATCGATCCGGACTATCTGTTCGACAAGCAGACGACGCTCGCGATCCTGGCCGGCTTCGCCTACAACCGCCGCGTCATGGTCGCCGGTTACCACGGCACGGGCAAATCCACCCACATCGAGCAGGTGGCCGCGCGTCTCAACTGGCCCTGCGTGCGCATCAATCTCGACAGCCATGTGAGCCGTATCGACCTCGTCGGCAAGGACGCCATCGTCGTCAAGGAGGGCATGCAGGTCACCGAATTCCGCGACGGTATCCTGCCCTGGGCCTACCAGCACAATGTTGCGCTCGTCTTCGACGAATACGACGCCGGCCGTCCGGACGTGATGTTCGTCATCCAGCGCGTGCTGGAATCTTCGGGTCGCCTGACGCTGCTCGACCAGAGCCGCGTCATTCGCCCGCACCCCTCCTTCCGCCTGTTTGCCACGGCAAATACCGTCGGTCTCGGCGACACGACTGGGCTCTACCACGGCACGCAGCAGATCAACCAGGCGCAGATGGACCGCTGGTCCATCGTCACCACGCTCAATTATCTGCCCCATGACGAGGAAGTCTCCATCGTCCAGGCGAAGGCCAAGCATTACCAGAACGAGAAGGGCCGCGAGATCGTCGCCCGCATGGTGCGCGTGGCCGACATGACGCGCTCGGCCTTCATGAACGGGGATCTCTCCACGGTCATGAGTCCGCGAACCGTCATCATGTGGGCCGAGAACGCCGAGATCTTCGGTGATGTCGGCTTTGCCTTCCGGCTCACCTTTCTCAACAAGTGCGATGAATTGGAACGCGCCATCGTGGCCGAGTTCTACCAGCGCGCGTTCGGCGAGGAACTGCCCGAATCGGCGGCCAACGTGGTGCTGAGCTGAGGAAGAAGCGATGCAGTATCAGGGCGGATGCCATTGTGGGGCGGTGCGTTTCGATGTCGATGTCGACGTGTCGAACCCGATCACCTGCAACTGCTCCTATTGTACGCAGCGCGGCAGCATACTCGCCTTCACCCCGGCCGAAGCGTTGACGCTGGAACGAGGTGAGGAAAAGCTGACCGAGTACCGGTTCAACACCGGGCAGATCCGGCATCTTTTCTGCTCCCTCTGCGGCATGGAATCCTTCGCCCGAGGTGCGATGCCCGACGGAACGAAGATGGTTGCGGTCAACCTGCGCTGCCTTGAAGGCGTCGACCTCGACGATCTTGAGCCCGCGCAGGTCGACGGGCGCTCCCGCTGAGGACCAAGGACGACCGTGAGCCAGACGAACCGCAAACCAGGCCAGCCCTACGAGGCACCGCTCGATCCGTTCAAGCGGGCGGTGACGAGTTGCGTGCGCGCCATCGCCGGGAATCACGAGCTCGAGGTCACCTTCTCCAAGGACAAGCCGGCGCTGGCGGGAAACCGCGTGCGCCTGCCGGAGCCGTCGCGAAAGCCCACCGCCGAAGCCCTTCAGGTGACCCGCGGCCTGGGCGATTCCATGGCCCTGCGCCACGCCTGCCACGATGTGCGCCTGCATAGCCGCCTGGCCCCGCATGGCCAGCAGGCCCGCGCCATCTTCGACGCCGTGGAGCAGGCGCGCGTGGAAGCCATCGGCGCCCGCTCCATGCAGGGTGTTTCCGATAATCTCGCCGCCATGCTGGAGGACAAGTTCGCTCGCGCCAACCTCTCCGAGGTCAGCGACAGGGCCGACGCTCCGCTCGAAGAAGCGATCGCCCTCATGGTGCGCGAGAAGCTGACGGGCCGTGCCGCGCCGGAAAGCGCGGAGCGGGTGGTCGATCTGTGGCGTGCGTGGGTGGAGGAAAAGGCCGGCACCGATCTCGAAGCCCTTCTGCCCAATATCGAAGATCAGGACGCCTTTGCCCGCACGGTGCGCGATCTGCTCGGCTCCATCGAGCTGGGCGAGGAATACGAGGAGGAGGAACAGGCGGAGGAAAACGAGGAAGACGGCGACCAGCCGCAGGGCGAGGAGTCTTCCGAGGACGGCGGCGAGGACGAATCGGAGGGCGAACGCAGCCAGGCCGACGATGCCGACGAGGCCGGTGACGAGAACGAGGCGGGCGAAAGCGACGCCGCCGCCACGACCGCCGAGGAGGTCTCCGAGCAGGAGGACCTCGATACCGAGACGCCGGGCGAGGCACGCCGACCGGAGAGCCCCTTCGACCAGGGCCTGCACGATATCGACTACCATGTCTACACCGCCACCTTCGACGAGGTGGTGAGTGCGGAAGACCTTTGCGACGAGGAGGAATTGAACCGGCTGCGCGCCTTTCTGGACAAGCAGCTCGCCAACCTCCAGGGCGTCGTCGGCCGCCTGGCCAACCGCCTGCAGCGTCGTCTGATGGCGCAGCAGAACCGTTCCTGGGATTTCGATCTGGAGGAAGGCGTGCTCGACACGGCGCGCCTGCCCCGCCTTATCATCGACCCGATGCAGCCGCTCTCCTTCAAGCAGGAGCGCGACACCAATTTCCGCGACACCGTCGTCACGCTGCTGCTCGACAATTCCGGCTCCATGCGCGGGCGGCCGATTTCCGTCGCCGCCACCTGCGCCGACATCCTGGCACGCACGCTGGAGCGTTGCGGCGTGCGCGTGGAGATCCTCGGCTTCACCACCCGCGCCTGGAAGGGCGGGCAGGCGCGGGAGATGTGGCTTAAGGAAGGCAAGCCCGTAAGCCCCGGCCGACTCAACGATCTGCGCCACATCGTGTACAAGTCCGCCGACGCCCCCTGGCGCCGCGCGAGGCGCAATCTCGGCCTGATGATGCGCGAGGGGCTCTTGAAGGAGAACATCGACGGCGAGGCCCTCCTGTGGGCGCACCAGCGCCTGATCGCCCGTTCGGAACAGCGCAAGATCCTGATGATGATCTCAGACGGCGCGCCGGTCGACGATTCCACGCTGTCGGTCAACCCGGGCAACTATCTCGAGCGCCATCTGCGCGGCGTCATCGATCTCGTCGAAACGCGCTCTCCCGTCGAGCTTCTGGCCATCGGCATCGGCCACGACGTCACGCGCTACTACCGCCGGGCCGTGACCATCGTCGATGCGGAAGAACTGGCCGGTGCCATGACGGAACAGCTCGCCTCTCTCTTCGAGGAAGAGGGAAGCGGTCGCGGCCGGCAAGGCCGGCTGCGCCGGGCGGGCTGACAGGCCGTGCGAGCGACGGCCATCCTCCGGTCAGCCAGTCTGCTGCTCTTCCTGGGCTTCCTGCTGGCTCCGCCCACCCAGGCGGAGGAAGAAGAGTCCGCCGAAACCTACGAGATCGTTTCCCGCCCAATCACCGCGTTCCGCATCGGCTCCCCGGACAGGCAATTCGGGCCGCTGGAGTTCGTCGGCGGTCTGGAGATGACGTCACCTGGCCGCAATTTCGGAAGCCTGTCGTCATTCCGTTTTCTCACCCCCGGCGGCCACTTCATCGGCGTCGCCGACAGCGGCTTCTGGTTCTTCGGCACGCTGCGCCACGGCCCCGATGGCCGGCCGGCCGGGGTCGCCGATTTCACGATGGAGCCCATCCGCGACCCGGACGGCTCCTTGACCGGCGACAAGTCGACCACCGACGCGGAGGCCATTGCCGTCAGCGGCGAAGAGGTGACCGCCGGTTTCGAACGCGAGCACCGCCTCGCCACTTTCCGCCTCGCGCCGGGACGCATGGGCCCGGCCGTCGGCGAACTGGACTTCCTGGTTCCTGCCCGGGAGCTGCGCACCAATCGCGGCTTCGAGACCATCGCCTACGCGCCGGAGGAAAGCGCGCTCGCCGGCGCGCGCATCGCAGTTACCGAGCGCAGCCTCGACGGCCGACGCAACGTCTTCGCCGCCATTCTCGAGGGGCCGCTGAAGGGCATCTTCGCGATTGCGCGGCATGACGATTTCGACATCACCGACGGCGCTTTCCTGCCCGATGGCGACCTTTTGCTCCTGGAGCGGCGCTTTTCCCTGGCGAGCGGCGTCGCGATGCGCATCAGACGGATTCGCGCCGACGGGATCCGTCCCGACAGCCTTGCCGACGGACCGGTCCTCCTCGAGGCCGACATGGCCTACCAGATCGACAATATGGAAGCGCTCGATGTCTGGCAGCGCGCGGACGGCGCGGTCATGGTGTCGCTGATGTCCGACGACAACCATTCCATCCTGCAGCGCAACCTCTACCTGGAATTCCGTCTCCTCGAGGAATGAAGGCAGGCACCACCTGCCGGTCCGGGATCGAGGAGGGCTTTTACCGCACGGCCTCGGCCGGCCGCAGCACCGTGATCAGCGCACCGTAGGGCACGAGCATCGCCAGGCCGACCAGGAGCTTCACGACCAGGTCGCCCAGCGCCAGCGAAACCCACAGCGGCACGTCCATGTCCGAGCCGAACAGCGGGACGGCAAAGGCGAGCGAGCCGTCCTCGCGTCCCAGCCCCGTATCGAGGAAGGAGAAGACGGCGGCAAAGGCGAGCGAGAAGAAGATGACGGTGTCGAGCGTGGAGCCAATGACCGTCGAGATCAGCGGCGCCCGCCACCAGGCGCTGCGGCGCAGGCGGTCGAAAATGGAAATGTCGAGCAGCTGCGCCAGGAGAAAGGCCGACCCCGAGGCGAGCGCGATGCGCGGGCTGGCCAGCCAGACCGACAGCACCATCGCCATGACGAAGCCCACCACCACCACGCGGCGTGCGGCCTGCGGCCCGAAGCGGCGGTTCGTCAGGTCGTTGACGAGAAAGGCGATCGGATAGGTGAACGCACCCCAGGTGAGGATGTCACCGAGACCGAAATGGGCGAACGGGAACTGGACAAGCACGTTCGAGGCGGCGACGATCACCGCCATGGCGGCCACGAAAGGCCAGACTGCAAGGAAACGGTTCATTTTTTTAACCTGGGTGATGGAACCAGTGCGGCGGCCCGGTGACCGCCGCGCACGGGAGGTCTCAGGCGCTCGCCTGCTCGGCGAGCTTCTTGGCGACCTGCTTCTTCAGAAGACGCGCGCGCTGGGACAATTCGTTCGACTTCGCCTTCATGAGAAAGGCGTCGAGACCGCCGCGATGCTCCACCGTGCGCAGCGCCGCCGCTGAAACGCGCAGACGGAAATTCTGGCCGAGCGTCTCGGACATCAAGGTGACATCGCACAGGTTGGGCAGGAAGCGACGACGGGTCTTGTTGTTGGCGTGGCTCACATTGTTGCCGCTCATCACGGCCTTGCCGGTCAGTTCGCAAGCACGGGACATCTTTTTCTTACCTTATCTTTCGGGCCGAACCACTCGCCGCACCCGAACGGAACGGCGCGCAGTAGATCTCAGGCGGCCTCGTGGAAATTTGCCGTTCACATAAAGACATTTGTCCTTGCGGTCAAGCTGCGCCGCGCCCCTCCACACATCCGCCTGATTTAACGCTTTGCCTTCGGCTGAGAAGCGGCGGCGAGAAGGCTGCCGCCCGGAGGTGAGGCCATGGTCCGGTTCCGACCGCTTGCGCTTGCCGTCGCTCTTGCCTCGGCTGCCAACGCCGGCCTCTCCCCGGCGGCGGCGGAATCCTACCGCGTGCGCTACGATGCCTCCCTTTTCGGGCTGCCGATCGGCCGTGCGGTCATCGAGAGCCGCTTCGAAGGCCAGGGCTTTGCCATCGCCGGCCGTTTCGCCAGCGCCGGCATCGCACGCATCTTCGACCGCACCGACGGCACGGTGACGGTGAACGGCTGGCTGGGTCCCGATGCAAGCCGCCCGCATGCCTATACGCTCGCCTATGAGAGCGGCGAGGAAAAGAAGAAAACGGCGATCCGCTTCGAAAACGGCCGGGTGGCGGCGACGGAGAACCGGCCGGAGCCGAAGAAGCGCGGCGACGACTGGGTGCCGGTGGAACGGGAGCACCTGGCAGGCGTCGCCGATCCGCTTTCCGCCCTGCTCCTGCCGGCCAGGGACGCGTCGGAAGTCTGTCGGCGCAGGATCAGGGTCTATGACGGGGAGATGCGCACCGACCTCGTTCTCGAGCCCGCCGGCGACAGGAACGGTTTCCGGGATGCCACCGTCACATGCCGGGCGCGTTTCGTGCCCGTTTCCGGATACAGGAAAGACCGTTCCTCGATCCGGTATCTGCGCGACAGGTCCCGCATCTTTGTCGGGTTCGGGCCGGTGGAAGGCCGCAATCTCTATTCACCCGTCGAAGCCACTATTGCCACCAAGATCGGAACGGTGCACATCAAGGCGCGTCGCATCTGATTTCAACGGAGGGAACATGGCGCGCGCCACCCTGATCGGCTTTTCCGCCGTTGCCATGTGGGCGCTGCTGGCGCTTTTCACCGCCGCTTCGGGCCAGGTTCCGCCCTTTCAGCTTTCTGCCATGTCCTTTGCCGTGGGCACGGTGATCGGTCTTCTCGCCCAGAGCTTCTTCCCCACCTTCCGCCAGCGCGGATCCGTTCCCCCATCGGTCTGGCTGGTCGGCATCGGCGGGCTCTTCGGCTACCACTTCCTCTACTTCACCGCCCTGCGCAACGCGCCGGCCGTGGAGGCGAGCCTGATCGCCTATCTCTGGCCGCTGCTCATCGTCCTGGGCTCGGCCCTCATGCCAGGCGAACGGCTCGGCTGGCACCATGTCGCCGGTGCCTTTCTCGGCCTCTTCGGCACATTCCTCATCATCACCAAGGGAGGCGGCTTCGCCTTCGACAGCCGCTATACGGTGGGGTATGCGGCCGCCGGCGGCTGCGCCCTCTTCTGGTCCGGTTATTCGCTTCTGTCCCGCCGTTTCCAGGCCGTGCCGACCAGCATCGTCACCTGGTTCTGCGCCGCCGCGGCCGTCCTTTCCGCACTCTGCCATCTGGCACTGGAGCAGACCGTCTGGCCGGCCGGCACCGGCGAGTGGCTCGCCGTCCTCGGCCTCGGGCTCCTGCCCGTGGGTGCCGCCTTCTACGCCTGGGACCACGGCGTCAAGCACGGCAACATCCAGGTGCTCGGTGCCTCGAGCTACGCCGCCCCGCTCCTGTCGACCCTCATCCTGATCGCCGCCGGCCAGGCCGAGCCCACCGCCAACATCCTCGCCGCCTGCCTCTTGATCACCGGCGGCGCGGCACTGGCGGCGAAGAACATGCTGCGGCGCAAACCGGCAGTAGCAGGTGACGCTGCTATCTGATCCGCTGTTGTCATCCTGGGAACGATGGTGCGGCCTTCCCCTCGCCCTTCGACAAGCTCAGGATGAGGGGAAGGCAAGCCAGCCTGCTTTAAGCTTCGACATACGCGAATGAGCGCAAACGCCGGCCCTCATCCTGAGCCTGTCGAAGGACGAGGGCGGCCTGCCGCCCGCTTCTCCTCAAGCGACGTCCTTGCGCTTACGGATTTCCGCGAACACCGCCTCGTCGGAGGCGTCTTCCATACCCAGGTTGCGGCGGATGACGGGATCGTGCCAGCGCAGGAACGGATTCGTCGCCATCTCCTGCTTAAGGGTGGTGGGCAGCGTCGGCTTGCCCTCCTGCCGCAGCGTGTCGACCCCCTTGGCCCGCTCCTTCAGGGCGGAGTTCGTCGGATCGACCGTCAGGGCGAACCGCGCATTGGCCTGGGTATATTCGTGCCCGCAATAGATCACCGTCTCTAGCGGCAACACGGCGATCTTCTTCAGCGATCGCAGCATGTCCGCGGGCGTGCCCTCGAACAGCCGGCCACAGCCGAGGGCGAAGAGCGTGTCGGCCGTGAAGGCGATCCCCGCATCGGCGAAATGATAGCTCACATGACCGGCCGTATGCCCCGGCGTCTCGATAACGCGGGCAGCCTGCCGGCCGACACGCACCGTATCCCCCTCCTTCACCGTGCGGTCGATGCCCGGGATCCGGTCAGCCTCGGCCGCCGGACCGACAATGGTGAGCCCGAAACGCTTCTTCAGCGCCAGATTGGCCGCCACGTGGTCCTGGTGGTGGTGTGTGGTCAGGATCATTGTCGGCGTCCAGCCGGTCCGCTCCACGGCCTCCAGGATCGGCTGCTCCTCCGGCGCGTCGATCAGCGCCGTCTCCCCGGTTTCGGTATCGCGGGCGAGAATGCCGAAATTGTCGCTGCGGCACATGAATTGTTCGATTTCGAGCGTCATGGGAACCTCCGTTCTGCCGGAACGATAGGACCGTGCGAGGCCCTTGTCACCCACCTGAAAACATCTTGCGGCAGGCGCGAAGGGGACGTACCGTGCTCTTCATGAACGGCGATATCGTCGACCTAAGGGCATTCTACGCCAGCCTGCTCGGGCGGCTCGCCGAGCGTTCCATCGCCATGGCGCTCTCCTCCATCTGGATCAAGCTGCCCGAGGAGCGTCTGGTCGGGCTCGGCTACGCCGTACCGTGGCTCGACCGATTCGGCGCCGATGCCGAACGCGTCTTCGCTTTCATGCCCGCACGCCAGGGCGCCGTGCACTGGCCGCCGGGCAAGGCCTCGGCGACTGCCCTTGTCTTCGAGGAAGAGTTGCCGCTGCCCGACTCCTCGGTCGACCGCATACTCCTCGTCCACGCGTTCGAACACACGGAAAACCCGCGCCAAACGCTTCTGGAGCTCTGGCGCGTCCTGGCGCCGGGCGGCCGCCTCGTCATCGTCGTGCCGAACCGGCGCGGCCTGTGGGCGCGCTTCGAGCATACGCCCTTCGGCACCGGACGCCCCTATTCGCGCAGCCAGCTGGTCGAGGCGCTCCGGGAGGCGAACTTCACCCCCGGCGCCTGGGCCGACACCCTGCACTTTCCGCCTGCCAGGCGGCGCTGGATCATGAAGCTGCACCAATGGCTGGAGCGCGCGGGCCGGCGCTTCTGGCCGCTTTTTGCGGGCGTCCTGGTGGTCGAGGCGGAAAAGCGGCTCCAGCAGGGCATTCCGGCCATGGCGCGCCGGTCGCGCCGGGTGCTCGTGCCGGTCCTGACACCGCAAGGGGCAACGGGGTTCGGTGCCGGAAGGGCCTTCCGCAACGCCAGGCGAGAGAATGGAGTGTGACATGTGGCGCGACCGCCGCATCCTTGACCTTTTCGGCATCGAACGACCGGTTCTCCTCGCGCCCATGGCCGGTTCCGGCGGGTCGGAACTTGCCATCGCGGTGAGCGAGGCCGGTGGCCTCGGCGCGCTGCCCTGCGCCATGCTGAGCCCCGAGCAGATCCACACCGAACTCGGCATTATCCGCCAGCGCACCGACAGGCCCATCAATCTCAATTTCTTCTGCCACAGTCAGCCGGCGCCGGACGCGGCGCGCGAAGCCGCCTGGCGGGCCCGGCTCGCGCCGTACTATGCTGCCCTCGGTCTCGAAGCGGAAACCGTCCCTTCCGGCCCCGGCCGCAATCCGTTCAACGCGGAAGCCTGCGCCGTGGTCGAGGAACACCGCCCGGAGGTCGTCAGCTTCCATTTCGGTTTGCCGGACGGGCCGCTTCTCGACCGCGTGCGCGCGACGGGCGCCAAGGTCATCGCCTCTGCAACGACGGTCGCCGAAGCGCGCTGGCTCGCCGACCGGGGATGCGACGCCATCATCGCCCAGGGCGCGGAGGCCGGCGGTCACCGGGGCGTCTTTCTGGAAGAGGACGTTTCGACCCAGCCCGGCACCATGGCGCTGGTTCCCCAGGTGGTCGACGCCGTCTCCGTGCCCGTAATCGCCGCCGGCGGCATCGCAGACGCGCGCGGGGTGGCCGCCGCATTCATGCTCGGCGCCGCCGCCGTGCAGGTCGGCACGGCCTACCTCAGGTGCCCGGAAGCGCTGACCGCGCCGGTGCATCGCGAAGCGCTCGCCGCTGCGCGCGACGACCGCACGGTGCTGACGAACGTCTTCACCGGCCGCCCGGCGCGCGGACTCATCAACCGCATCGTCCGCGAAGTCGGGCCGATGAGCCCCGATGCGCCCGCCTTTCCCCTCGCCACCGCCGCCGTCATGCCGCTGCGCAAGGCGGCGGAAGGCACCGGCTCCGGAGACTTTTCGCCCCTGTGGGCAGGTCAGGCGGCGGCCTTGGGAACGCCGATGCCCGCTCAGGATCTGACGCGCAGGCTCGCCGAGGAGGCACGGACCCTGCTCGGCGGATAGCAAGACCGGTCGGCACAGCCTCCTGCTAGATCGCCATCAGGACCGGCCGATCTTCTCCAGGTCATAGGCGGTGGTCTGATAGACTTGGTTGATCCAGTTGCCGAAGAGCAAATGGGCGTGCGAGCGCCAGCGGTTGAGCGGCCTGCGGCTTGGATCGTCGTCGGGATAATAGTCGTGCGGCACCTGCATCGGCACGCCGGCGGCGATATCCCTGTCGTACTCCTCCTTGAGCGAGGTGGAGTCGTATTCGATGTGGTTGAACATATAGAGGCGGTTGCCGATCGCTTCCGTGACCAGGCAGGGCCCGGTCCTGTCCGATTCCATCAGCACCTCAAGGCCCGAATCGGGCGGAATGTCGGCGGTACGGACTTCGGTCCAGCGGGAGACGGGGATGGCGAAATCGTCGGAGAAGCCGGCGAGGTAGGGCGAGGCCGGCGCGTGATTGCGGTGACGGAAGACACCGAACGCCTTCTTCTCCAGCGTGTGTTTCGGAATGCGGTGGAAATGCCAGGCAGCCGCCATCGCCCCCCAGCAGATGAAGAAGGAGGAATGCACGTTGGTGGCCGTCCAATCGAAGATGCGCGTCAACTCCTCCCAATAGGTAACGTCCTCGAAGGGCAGAAGTTCGACCGGCGCACCGGTGACGATGAAACCGTCGAACTTGCGCGCCGCCACTTCCTCCCAGGTCTGGTAGAAGGTGATGAGGTGGTCCTCGGGGGTGTTCTTGGCTCGGTGATTGCCGATGCGCACCAGCGTCAGTTCCACCTGAAGGGGGCTGGCCCCGATCAGGCGGGCAAACTGCGCTTCGGTGCGGATCTTGTTGGGCATCAGGTTCAAAAGCCCGATCTGCAGGGGGCGGATGTCCTGGCGCAACGCCGTCTGCTCGTCCATGACGGCCACGCCCTCGCGCGCAAGCACATCGCGGGCGGGAAGCTGGTCGGGGATTTTGATCGGCATTGGTGCAGGCTCCAAAAACAAAAAAGACCGGCAGCGAAATCGCGGCCGGTCTCAGCGGATTTTACATCGCTCGGCCTTTTAGCGACTTGTTTTACGTGGCTGCAAGCCGACCGGCCAAATCACCACGAGCGGACGTTCTTTTAAGACGGGAGGCCCTTTGCGTCAATGGAAGACATGAGCTAAAGCAGGCGGCCTCGACTTTATGGGACCCATTCCGATGCATTCGCCCAACCGTCCGCAGCCCAAGCCCGGCATCATGGACATCGCCGCCTATGTTCCCGGCCGCGAAAGCGCGCCCGGCGCAGCCAAGGTGTGGAAACTCTCCTCCAACGAGACGCCGCTCGGTCCCTCGCCGGCCGCTCTCGAGGCGGTCCAGGCGGCAAGCGGCCATCTGGAAGCCTACCCCGACGGGGCCGCCGCCAGGCTGCGCGAGGCGATTGCAGAGGTGCACGGCCTCAACCCGGGCAACATCCTGTGTTCCAACGGCTCGGACGAGCTTCTGGGTCTCCTCGCCCAGACTTACCTGAAACCGGGCGACGAAGGGATCTTCACCGAGCACGGCTTTCTCGTCTACCGGATCCAGATCCTGGCGGCCGGCGCCACGCCGGTGGTGGTGAAGGAGAAGGACGAGCGCGCCGACGTCGACGCGATCCTCGCGGCGATGACCGAGCGCACGAGGATCGTCTTCCTCGCCAATCCCAACAATCCCACCGGCACCTACCTGCCTGTCGAGGAAGTCCGCCGCCTGCATGCGGGGCTGCCGGGGCACGTGCTTCTGGTGCTCGACGCGGCCTATGCGGAATATGTGCGCCGCAACGACTACGAAGCGGGCATCGAATTGGTGTCGTCCTTCGAAAACGTGGTGATGACGCGCACCTTCTCGAAGATCTACGGCCTGGCCGGCCTGCGCATCGGCTGGATGTATGCGCCGGCGCATGTGGTCGACGCGGTGAACCGGGTGCGCGGCCCCTTCAACGTGAATGCGCTGGCCATCGCCGCGGGAGCGGCCGCCATCCGCGATCGCGCCCATGTGGAGCGTGCCGCCGCCCACAACGAGGCGTGGCGGGCCTGGCTCAACGAAGAACTGACGAAGCTCGGGCTGCGTGTCACCCCCAGCATCGGCAATTTCCTCCTCGTCCACTTTCCGCAAAACGGCGGCAAGACGGCCGAGGATGCCGATGCCTTCCTGGTCGCGCGCGGCTTCGTTCTGCGCCGGGTCACCGCCTACGGCTTTCCGAACGCGCTGCGTATGTCGGTCGGCACGGAGGAGGCCAATCGCGGAGTCGTGGCCGCGCTTTCAAAATTCCTGAACGGTTGAGACTGTGACCGAACCTCTCTTTGCCAAAATCGCCCTGATCGGCATCGGCCTCATCGGCTCCTCGCTTGCCCGCGTCATCCGCCGCGAGGGCCTGGCGGAGCGGATCGCCATCGCCACCCGAAGCACTGGGACGCTCGCCCGGGCGGAGGCTCTCGGGCTAGGCGACGAATACCATCTCGAAGCGGCCGAAGCGGTGCGCGGCGCCGATCTCGTCATCGTCTCGGTGCCCGTCGGCGCGTCGGGCAAGGTGGCCGCCGAGATCGTCGCCGACCTGAAGCCCGGCGCCATCGTCACCGACGTCGGCTCCACGAAGAGTTCCGTCATGCGGCAGATGGCGCCCCACATGCCGCAGGGCGTCCATTTCATCCCCGGCCATCCTATTGCCGGCACGGAGCATTCCGGCCCGGATGCGGGCTTCGCCGAGCTTTTCGAGGAGCGCTGGTGCATCCTCACGCCGCTTCCGGACACCGACGAAAAGGCATTGGCGAAGCTCACGCGCTTCTGGGAACGCTGCGGTTCGCTGGTCGACACGATGGACCCGGAGCACCACGACATGGTGCTGGCCATTGTCTCGCACCTGCCGCACATCATCGCCTACAACATCGTCGGCACGGCAGACGATCTCGAGACGGTGACGAAATCCGAGGTCATCAAATACTCTGCCTCCGGCTTCCGCGACTTCACCCGCCTCGCCGCCTCCGACCCGACCATGTGGCGCGACGTCTGCCTGCACAACCGCGAAGCCATTCTGGAGATGCTGGCCCGGTTCTCCGAGGATCTTTCGTCCCTGCAACGGGCGATCCGCTGGGGCGACGGCGACAAGCTGTTCGATCTGTTCACCCGCACGCGCGCCATCCGCCGCTCCATCATCGAAGCGGGTCAGGAAGTGGACGTGCCCGATTTCGGCCGCCACGTGCTCGCACACCCTCCGAAAGCGGAGAAGGCCTGACGCAAGGCCGTGGAAACGCGGATACCGGGTTTCCGGCCGCGATCCGTAGCGCAAACGGTCAGAGCGGCGGAATCCTGCCGAGCGGGATGAATCCGGCAAAGACACGCCCCCGCGCAATTCTGATCTGCAGCGGCGTATCGCCGAGACCGGAGAAGGCCGCGGCCGCCGTCATGATGTTCTGGCGCTCCTCGGGAAAGGCTTCGGCAAGGATCCGCCCCACCGCAGCCGGCTCTTTCACCCGAACGGAGAGTTCGGCATCGATGAGCCCGTCCTCTCCCACGGAGACGGGGCCGGAAACGGAAAGTTCCGCCGCCTCACCCGTAACCCCGACGATCAGCTGCTGAATGGTTCCCGATCGGCCGCGCGGATCGAATGTGTGCTCGGCAAGCAGGGCGACACCGTTGTCCACCGTCAGGCGCGCGCGGCCTTCCAGAGCCGGCAGGCCAGGAACGAAGGCTGCACCAAGACGAAGGCCGCTGAATGCCGCCGCCAGATCCAGATCGGCCTCCGCCTGGCGCGCGTGCAGTTGCACGTCGTCGGCCGTCGCGAGCGGTGCGCCGTCACCGTCACGCGCAGAAAGGGCGAGTTGCCCTATCTCCAGGGAGACCCGTTCCGGCAGCGGCCGGGCCAGTCTGACGCTTGTGCGCAGGTTATCCCACTCGGCTTCCAGCGCTTCACCGAAGGGCAATAGGACGGTGGCCGGCCCGTCGAGCTCGCCCACGGTGCGGAACGGCTGATAGATTTGCGCGGCGGACCGGAAGGCGCCGGCGCGGAAGGAAACACCGGTGCGCGCGTTCTCGTAGAAGACGCTGCGGCAGAACAGACCGATACGGAAGGGATAGCCACGCGCCTCGGGTTCTTCGCAATGGGCGCGGACACCGCCGCCGTTCAGGGCCGCAAGGGTGGCCTCCGCCCTCTCCTCGAGCGCGCGGGCGAGATAGAACCACAGCCCGGTATAGGCCAGGGCCGCCACGACGATGGCCACCGCCAGCCACAGGATGCGGCGGCCGGAACGCGATTCCCCCAGCATGCTTGACGCCATCACCATCCTCCAGCTACCCCGAATCATCTTCTGCCCGAGGGGCGCATGCACAAGTCAGGTGGAAATGGACGATTTTTGGGTCTTTGGCTATGGCTCGCTGATGTGGCGCCCCGGTTTTGCCCATACTGAAACACAAAAAGCCCGCCTTTTCGGTTATCGGCGCGCACTGTGCGTGCACTCGCACGTCCACCGCGGCACGCCCGACAGGCCGGGCCTCGTGCTCGGGCTCGACCGCGGCGGCTCCTGCCTCGGCCTCGCCTTCCGTGTCCCCGGCGAGTTGGCGGCGGAAGTAACAGCCTATCTGCGCGAGCGCGAACTGGTCACCCATGTCTATCTGGAACGGCGGTTGCCCGTTCGCCTGCGGGATGGAGCGGAGATCGAGGCGCTCACCTATGTGGTCGACCGCCGCCACCCGCAATATGCCGGCCGCCTCGACGCGGAGCACGCCGCGCAAAGGGTCTCCGGCGCCATCGGCCAGTCGGGACGCAACGAGGAATACGTCCTCAACACGGTCGAGCATTTGAAGGCACTCGGTATCCACGACCATTGGCTGGAGACGGTGGCGGCCAGGATCGGCGCTTAGGCAAAATCAGCCCTTCGCCGCGTGGCTTTCTGTCTTGTACCGGATTTCGGCCAGCCGCTTTCGGGCCGTCTCAGGCAACGGCGGCGGGTTCGGGCCTTCCGCCGCCTCGACGAGCAGTGCGTCGCAGGCAGCCTCCGTCTCGCGAATCAGGCGCTCCTGGAATTCCTCCCGCGAAAGGCCCGGCTCGATCGGAGGCAGGAAGCGGGCGTGAATGGTGCCGGGATAGCGCAGGAATCTGCGCCGCGGCCAGTAGAGTCCCGCCACATGGGCGATCGGCACCACCGGCACGTTGAGCTGCGCGTAGAGCTCGACGATGCCGTATTTGTAGGCCGGTTCGGCGCCAGGCGGGCGGCGCGTGCCCTCGGGATAGATGATGAGCTGCCGGTTCTCGCTCATGCGCTCGCCGGCCAGCTTCACCGCCTGCCGCAGCGCCTTCGAGCGGCTACCGCGGTCGATGGGAATCATCCGCATCTTGGCGACGTACCACCCGAAGAAGGGGATCCAGACCAGCTCGCGCTTGAGGATGTAGAGCGCGTCGGGGATGAAGGGTAGGAAGGCGATGGTGTCCCAGAACGACTGGTGCTTGGGCGCAACGATGCACGGCCCCTCGGGCATGTTCTCCAGCCCGGATATTTTCACCCTGGCGCCCACCAGCACACGGTGCAGCCACAGGCTGGAGGCCGCCCACACCTTGGGCACGAACCAGGCCTTCTTGCGCGGAAGCAGGAAATAGAGAGGTGTCCAGAAGATCATCTGGACGATCAGGTTCAGATAGAACGCGGTGTTGAATGCGAGGGAGCGGACAAGCAGCATAGAAGAGTTCCGGGTCGAAGGCGCGGGCCGCGCCCTTTCCGGCCCGTGGTTACCTCAACAGCAGCTCTTGGCAAAGACCGCATGCGGTCTATTTGCTCGCGATCGAACCCGGGATGTCGCCGACAGGTGACGTCGGCTCGCCCAAGCCTGTCACATGACCGCGTATGACGGCGGCGACGTATTTCAGATATTCGGTGAACAGGACGCGCAGGGCATCGAGGTCGGTCATCCATGTGCCGTCCGTCAGGGGCGTGTTGACCACCGGATAAGGCTGCAGGTCGGCCGCTGGCAGGATGCGACGCATCTCCAGGAGGCTGCGCGGCATGTGATAGTTGTTGGTCACCACGATGATGCTGCCGTAGGTGTTGGCGCTCGCCCATTTCGCGCTTTCCTCGGCATTGCCGATGGTGTTCAGCGCCGCCCGATCGATATCGATGCAGCAGTCGAACAGGACGGGATCGCCACCGGTCGCAACGCGCAGATCGTCGACCCTGGCGATCGGGTTGACGCCGCTGATGAGCAGCCGTTTGCCCTTGCCGGCCTTCAGAAGGTCTAGTCCGGTATCAATGCGCGACTGGCCGCCCGTCAGCACGACGATCCCGTCCGCCGGGTGAAGTTCCCGCGGCACGTCGATCCTTGCCACATGCTCGATGAAGGCCACAAAGCCGACGACGAAAGCAATCAGGGCCAGCGTCAGGGCCGCCATCGCAAGACGCAGCAACGGTCTCCGCCGCCGGCGCTGCGTGCAATCCCCGGCCGGCCTGTCCGCGATGTCGCTCATGAAACCCATGGTTATCGCTTAAATGCGGCGACGAACAGGCCGCCGGAGCAGATCGGTGCAAAAAGAATTACATCGCGACACGAAGCGTGAATATGCGCCACGGCCGGTCCAATCAGGTATCGATCTGCTTGAGATGCCCGATCGCGGTAATATGCGAGGTCGCCGCCGTGAGAGCTGCGATGAGGAGCACGACTACCCCCACCCCCGCATAACCGGAAGCGCCGATCGCGAAATTGCCGAACAGAGCGGCTGTCTGGTCACCCTCGGGCGTGGCCATGTTGCGCGAGGACCACCAGGAAAAAAGAAGGAAGACCATCACGGCGGCCGCGCCCCCGGCGGCAGCGCCGCGCGTACCCGCCAGTAGGAAGTGCCTGCGGAACTCGCGCGCGACGAAGGACGCCTCCGCGCCGACGAAGTGCAGAACCTCGATCACATGGCCGTTGCCCGACATGGCGCCGCGGGTGGCGAAGATCACCGTCAGTGCCGTGGCCGAGAGCATGAGCACCAGGACCGCCATGCCGATCGTGACGGTGGTCCGCGCCATGGCGACGAGCCGGTCGACCCAGGTCCGGTGGTCGTCGAGAACCGCGCTCGGCACCGCCGCCGCCAGCTCCGCGCGCATGGCGGCGAAATCGGGCCGCTCCACCGGATCGATGGCGACGATGATCAGCCTCGGTACCGGGAGTTCCTCAATATCGAGGCCGGCGCCCAGCCACGGCTCCAGAAGGCGCGCCGTTGCCTGACGGTCGACGATCTCGGCGCTGCGCACGCCGGCATGACCGGCGGCGATACCGCGCGCTCTGCTCAGCGCCTCCTCCATGTCGAGCCCCTCGGCGGGCTTGATCTGAATCGTGGCTTCGCGAGCGATCTGCGTCTGCCAGGTGGCGGCAGTGTCGCGCACCAGCGTCACCGCCCCCAGCGTCAGGCAGGAAAGGAAGGTCATGATGGCGATGACCAGCACCATGGCGCGGTTGGCGATGCTGTCCGGTGGCACGATGGGCGTCTGCTTGCGCGCCAGCCGTCTGGCGGCCTGCCGCTTCACCTGTTCGCTGAGCTTCGCCTTTGCAGTCCCGGCGAGGGTACCGGCCTGTTTGGTGGCTTTGGCGTGCGGGCTAGTCATAGATGGTCAGCCTCCCGCCCGACAGGACCATGCGACGCGCGTCGACCTGCTCCATCAGGCCGATGTCGTGGGTGGCGATCACCACCGCCGTCCCCATGCGATTGAGTTCGATGAGCAGGCGAAGCAGGCGACGGGCAAGCTGCGGGTCCACGTTGCCGGTCGGCTCGTCGGCGAGCAGGATGCGCGGCTGCTCCACGAGCGCCCGGGCGATCGCCGCGCGCTGCTTCTCGCCGCCCGACAGGACCGGCGGCAGCACATGCATGCGGTCGCCGAGCCCGACCCATTTCAGAAGCTCCACGACATCGGCCCGGTAGCTCGCCTCCTCCCGCCCGCGCACACGCAGGGGAAGGGCGACGTTCTCATAGGTGGTCAGATGATCGAGAAGCCGGAAATCCTGGAAGACGACGCCGATGCGTCGGCGCATCAGCGGCAATTCCTGCCTGGTGACGCGCGAACGGTCCTTGCCGAAGATCGTGATGAGGCCGCGCGTCGGCTTGAGCGCCATGAACAGGAGGCGCAGGAGCGTCGTCTTGCCGGTGCCGGACGGTCCGCTCAGGAACTGGAAGGACCGCTCCGGCAGATGGAACGAGACGTCGCGGAGCACTTCCGGGCCCATTCCGTATCTGAGACCAACATTCTCGAAACGAATCACCTGGATCGACCTTGCGTGTCATGCATGAAGCGGATGATCGCCACGCGCGCCCTGCCGCACCCTCGAACTGCAGGCGTTATGGTTAACGGCCGGTTAAGACGGCCGCCGAAAGCCGTGTGGCGAAGCATTAACCATTATGCTTTACCGCCGATAAGGCGTCGGCGAAAGAACGGTTCTGCCCGGATGGTTGAAAAACCGATCTACGCGCCCCTTTCGGGCGATCTGCTCCCGCGGAAGTACCGCGGAGCCGAAGGTGCCGTGCGCGAAACACCGCGCCCATCGGAGGACGCCGAGACCATCGATGCCGACTACATGGCACTGTCTGGCGTCCCGGAGCGCGCGCCGTCGGCCGGTCGGTTTTTCCCCGCGCCCACGCCAGCTCCGCCGGGGCTGGAGATGCTGCGCGGCGTCGCCAGGCCTGCGGCTCCGGGAAGGCGTGGTCCGTGGGCGCTCGCGGCCGCCGCCCTCCTGGCGGCCTTCTGGTTCTCCGGCGGGCACACGCTGCTCGAAAGAACCGGAAGACCGATGGCGGAAGGCACCGCACTCGGCATCGTCAATCTTAAAAGCCGCATCGAGCCCGCTGCCGGGGGAGACCTGCTGATCATCGAGGGCGAGGCGGTGAACGATGGCAGGACACCCGGCCCGCTGCCGGATCTTGCCATCAACATATTGGGTGCAGACGGGCACATTACGCACTATTTTCTGGGGACAAACGGTGCGGCGCTCTCCGCCGGCGAGCGCCTCGCCTTCTCCAGCCGGCTGGCCGTGCCTAAGGATGGGGTGAGGTCCGTCTCGGTGACGTTCAGGGAGTAGTTCACGTCATGCCCGTGGTCCGCGGCAAGAAAATCGAGGTCCTGTTTTCGGCCTCGGCGATCGCACAGCGCAATCTCGAGCTCGCCAAGCAGGTCGCCGCGCGCGATTACCGCGATCTCCTGGTGGTTTCCGTCCTGAAGGGCTCCTTCATCTTCGCCGCCGATCTCATCCGCGCCATGCATGACGCCGGCATTTCGCCGGAGGTGGAGTTCATCATGATCTCCAGCTACGGCGCCGGCACGACGAGCGGCGAGATCAAGGTGCTGCGCGACATCGACAACGACGTGAAGGGCCGCGACATCCTTTTGATCGACGACATCCTGGAATCGGGCCGAACACTGAAATTCGCCCGCGACCTGATGCTCTCCCGCGGCGCCAACTCCGTTTCCATCGCGGTACTGCTCGACAAGCGCGCGCGACGCAAGGCAAGCCTGGAAGCGGACTTCGTCGGCTTCGAATGCCCGGACTATTTCGTCGTCGGCTACGGCATGGATGTCGGACACGCCTTCCGCGAACTGCCCTTCGTCGGTGTGGTGAAGGGCGATACTTGAAGTGCACCATCCAGTCGATTTGTTCAGCGAACCGTAAGAAATGACCGCGAGAATAGAGTCATGGCAAAGCTCCTGATCGTCGAGGACGACCTGTCCGTCCGCTCCTTCACCGCCCGCGCCCTGAGCGCCGCCGGCCACTCGGTCGAAACGGCCGAGGACGGCATGGAAGGGCTTCAAAAGATCGAGGACGCCGCAGGCGAATACGACCTCGTGCTGTCCGACATCCGCATGCCCGCCATGGACGGCATCGAGATGGCCCGCGCCGCGGCCAACACCTTTCCGGCCCTGCGCCTTTTGTTGATGACCGGCTTCGCCGACCAGCGCGAGCGTGCGGCGGAACTGGAAGGCACGGTCAAGGGCGTGGTGAACAAGCCTTTCACGCTCGCGGAGATCAGGCAGCGCGTGGGCGAGGCCCTGGCGGCGTAATCGGTATATTCTCAAACAACAAAAAGGCGCGGCCGTCGCCGGCCGCGCCACTCGTCATACGCCTGGAGCCGACGGTCAGAAATCCATGCCGGCGCCCGCGGGCATGGCCGGCTGGCTCTCCTTCTTCGGCCGTTCGGCGACCATCGCCTCGGTGGTGATCAGGAGGCCGGCGACGGAGGCGGCATCCTGGAGCGCGGTGCGCACCACCTTCAGGGGATCGATGACACCCATGGCATACATGTCGCCATATTCGCCCGTCTGCGCATTCCAGCCATGGCCGAAGTCCGGTTTCTCGCGCAGCTTGCCGACGATGATGGAGCCTTCGGCACCGGCGTTCTCGGCGATCTGGCGTACCGGCGCCTCGATCGCGCGGCGCACGATGTTGACGCCCACCTTCTGGTCGTTGTTATCGACCTCGACCTGGTCGAGCGTACCCACCGCGCGCAGGAGGGCGACACCGCCGCCCGGCAGAAGCCCCTCCTCCACCGCGGCGCGGGTGGCGTGCATGGCGTCGTCCACACGGTCCTTGCGCTCTTTCACCTCGACCTCGGTCGAGCCACCGACGCGGATGACGGCGACGCCGCCGGCAAGCTTGGCCAGCCGCTCCTGCAGCTTCTCGCGGTCGTAATCGGAGGTGGTCTCCTCGATCTGCGCCTTGATCTGGCTGATGCGGCCCTGAATTTCGTCCTTGGAGCCTGCGCCGTCGACGATCGTGGTGTTTTCCTTGTCGATCACCACCTTCTTGGCGCGGCCCAGCATTTCAAGCGTGACGTTCTCCAGCTTGATGCCGAGGTCCTCGGAGATGGCGGTGCCGCCGGTCAGGATGGCGATGTCCTGCAGCATGGCCTTGCGGCGGTCGCCGAAACCCGGCGCCTTCACCGCGGCAACCTTCAGGCCGCCGCGCAGCTTGTTGACCACCAGGGTCGCCAGCGCCTCACCCTCCACGTCCTCGGCGATGATGAGCAGCGGCTTGGAGGACTGGACGACGCTTTCCAGAACAGGCAGCATCGCCTGCAGGTTGGACAGCTTCTTCTCGTGGATCAGGATATAGGGTTCATCAAGCTCCACGCGCATCTTGTCCTGGTCGGTGATGAAATAGGGGGAGAGATAGCCGCGGTCGAACTGCATGCCCTCGACCACCTCGAGCTCGGTCTCGGCGGTCTTGGCTTCCTCGACCGTAATCACGCCCTCATTACCCACCTTCTCCATCGCCTGGGCGAGGAAGCGGCCGATCTCCTGGTCGCCGTTGGCGGAAATCGTGCCGACCTGGGCGATTTCGTCGTTCTTGGTCACTTGGCGGGCGTTCTTCCTCAATTCCGCCACCACGGCGTCGACGGCCTTGTCGATCCCGCGCTTGAGGTCCATCGGATTCATGCCCGAGGCGACCGCCTTGGCACCCTCCCTGACGATGTGCTGAGCCAGCACCGTCGCCGTCGTGGTGCCGTCGCCGGCCGTGTCGCTGGTCTTGGACGCCACCTCGCGCACCATCTGCGCGCCCATGTTCTCGAACTTGTCCTCGAGCTCGATCTCCTTGGCGACGGTCACGCCGTCCTTGGTGATGCGGGGCGCCCCGAAGGACTTGTCGAGCACGACGTTGCGGCCCTTCGGGCCGAGCGTGACCTTCACCGCATTGGCGAGAATGTCGACGCCCCTGAGCATGCGCTCGCGTGCGTCCGAATGAAACTTCACATCTTTGGCAGCCATTTCAATACTCCTCGATTAGGCAGCATAAACGACTTCTGGAAAGGCCCTCGTCAGGCGGCCTTCTTTGCCGAGGCGTTGGCCTCGAGAACGCCGAGCACATCGCTCTCCTTCATGATCAGGAGATCCTCGCCCTCAAGGCGAATCTCCGTGCCCGACCACTTGCCGAAGAGGATGCGGTCGCCCGCCATCACCTCCAGCGGCACGAGTTCGCCGTTTTCGGCGCGTGCCCCCGGCCCCACGGCCAGCACCTCGCCTTCCTGCGGCTTCTCCTTCGCGGTGTCGGGAATGATGACTCCTCCGGCGGTTTTTTCCTCCGCTTCGATGCGGCGAACAAGCAAGCGGTCATGCAAAGGACGGAACTTCATGTCTTCCTCCTGGGACGGTCTGTGAAGCACCTCCCGCGCCGGTCCTTCCGGCGCGGTACGCGGCCCGTCGCGGCGCCGCGCGCGGATGATTTGGGCGTGCCGAATCCCGTGTTCAAGTAGCAGGACGTGAAAATTTAGCACTCTTCCCTTGAGAGTGCTAAAACATTTCTCCGAGAGCGGCTTTCTGCTTGCAAGCGCGCTAGTTCAGTCCACCGTTTGGACTGAACTAGCCATTTGATTCCACGCAAATTCCGGACGGAAAATCGGCTGCCACTTTTCCTGGAATTGCTTAAGCGATCCGGGAAAGCCGGCACCCCCTTCGCCGACGTGCCGAGCGCGATCTGCATTGACCTCAAGCGGCAGCTTCACTGCATATCCAGCAGGCGCTCCAGATATTCGCGCTCGAGCTCCGGGCTCAGCGCGTCGCCCAGCCGGCGGCGGATCGCTTCCAGAATCTCGCGCGCCCGCTGGGTGTCGATCTCGTCGGGGACATCCACGGAATCGCCGAAATCCGGCCCCGTCGTCGCCCGCGGCCGGCCGAGCGGGTCACGGCCCGTCCGGCCATCGCGCGCGCCGGTCTGCCCCTGGCCCTGCTGACCCTGCATGGCCTGCTGCATCTGGTTCATCATGTCCTGGGCGCCACGGCGCAGCGCCTCCAGCGCCCGACCCTGTTCGCCAACAGCACGGTCGCCACGGCCTTCGCCAAGTGCACCCTCGGCTTCGCCCATGGCTTCGCCGGCCTCGCCAAATCCTTCGCCCGGCCGGATACCGAGTCCCTCGAGGCCTTCCATCAAGCTCTCCAGATCACCGCGCAGGCCGCCCTGTCCTTCCTGTAGATTGCGCAGGGCCTCGGCCAATCCCTCAGGCGACATTCCCTGGCCCTGGCCCTGACCTTGGCCCTGGCCCTGGCCCTGGCCCTGCTGGTTCTGCCCTTGCTGGCCCTGCCCCTGCCGGCCCTGACCTTGCTGGCCTTGTTGACCTTGCTGGCCCTGCTGCTGCTGGTCGAGGCGGAAGGTCTCGTTCATCAACTCCTGCTGCCGGCGCATGATCTCGCCGAGCTGATCCATCTGCTGGCGCATCTCGGATTGTTGGCCGCCTTGCCCTTGCTGGGGGCGGCCTGCCTGCAGATTGTTCATCATGTCTTCGAGCTGCGAGAGAAGTTCCTGCGCCTGATCACGCGCCCCAGAGCGGGCCAGTTCCTCGATCTGGTCGAGCATGCGTTCGAGATCGCTCTGGCGCATCGTCTCGCCGTCCTGGTTCTCGGCGAAATTCTGGTTCTGCATGGCGCGCTCGGCGAATTCCCGCAGGAACTCCTGCATCGCCGTGCGCAACTCGTCCATCAGCCGCTCGATTTCCTCGTCGCTGGCGCCGTTCTCAAGTGCCTGCCGGAGTGCTTCCTGCGCCTGGCGCAACCGCCGTTCCGCCGCCGTCAGGTCGCCATCCTCGATGATCAGCGCGACCTCCCAGAGGTCGTCGACGACGCCGCGCAGCGCATCGTCCGTTCCGGCCATGTCGAGGCGCGCGCGCACGGCGGAGATGAGCAGGTAGTGCGAAGGTTCGTCGAACGTTTCCTCCGGCCACAGAAGCAGGGCATCCATCAGCTCCAGAATGCGATCCTGCTGGTTGGCGTCGAGCGCAAGTTCCCGCCGCTGCTCGATCAGCGCCCTGGCGAGCGGGTTCGTGAAGGGGCGCTCGGGGAGCACGAAAGTCTTGATATCGCTTTCGCCCGTCTGCCCGGCGCCGTCGGTGGCCGAGAGCCCGAGGTTCACCGATCGACCGGCCCAGGGATGCTCGGTCAGGTCGCGGGATGTCTTCGCCGCCTTGTCATCGCCGCGGCGCGGCAGGGTCAGCGGCATTTCCGGCGCCTCGAAAAGGGGGCGCGCCTCCGGATCCTGCTCCGCCGGAGCGAACGATGCCTCCGCGCCCGTGGCGCCGTAGTCGTCATCGATCTCGTAGGCGAGCTCCAGCGCCCCGTTCACCGCCCTTTTCGGATCCTCGGTAAAGCGGATCTGCGGGGGCTGGTCGGGAATGATGACGAAGCGCCAATTGGCGATCTCGCGCCCGCGGTCCGACAGGCTGATGGCGCCATCGCCGGAGAGGGTTTCGGAAAAGCCGAGTGCCGTGCCGGCGCCGTCTTCCGCCGCCGCCTCCGGCTCGATGGCGTGCGGCTGGCCGTCGAGATCGACGAAGGACAGGGTTTCCTCGCCCGAGCCACCGCTCACGCGCACCGAGACGGTGCTGTTCTGCGGCACGGTGAAGGCCTGGTTCTCGCGATTGGCCTCGGCCGTCAGGAAGATGGGCGCGCGGCCGGTATAGGGCGGCGGCGTCACCCAGGCGTCCAGCCGGGCGGGCGCTGTGTCGGGGCCGGCCGGCGGCTGAAGCGCATCGGCGATTCGCCCGCCATAGGGACCGGTCGAATAGGCGAGCGCGACCACGAACAAGAGGGCGGCGATCGCCCGCAATCCCCACGGGTCTCGCTCCGGGACCGTGGTCTGCGGCAGATCGCCATGCAGCCGCGAAAGCCGCTCGGCCATGCGCCTTTGATGCTCGCGCCAAAGCGCGGCGGCAAAGGCGTCGTCGCCATCGCCAGACAGGCGGTCCGTCTGCGCCGACACGGGCGCATGTTCGAGCAGGTTGGCCCGCTCGATGCGCCGGTCGACTTCCGTCCGGGTTGGCATGCGCAAGTGCCTGAAGGGCCAGAGCGATGAGAGCGCGGCCAGCCCGAGCACCGCCAGGAGGCCGAGCCGCCCCCAGTCGGGCAGGATGCGGAACACGCCAAGCCATGCGAAGCTGAGAAACAGGCTGGCCACCACCACCATCGGCAGGAGAAGCGGCCACAGGCGCTCCAGCACCATTGCGCCATGCACCACGGCCCGCGTTCGCCCGAGGCGCGCGAAAAGTCCGTACATCGATCGGTCTCTGGTTCGGTTCTCGGCCATCATCCGCCCAGATTGCGGGGCGTGCGACGGCATGCGGCACGCCTTGGCCCCTCAACATAGCAACAAAGACGGCGAAGGCGAGGCATGCGGACCAAAGAATTTCCCCGCCGCGCTCACGAATCCGTCAGCGCCGGCACACGACCCTATTTGCGGTCGACGGCGCCGACGTCGAGCAGCGGGGATGCGTCGATGGCGCCGGCGTTGAGCATGGCACCGACGCGTTCCAGGGCCGCCACGATCATCGCCTGCTCCCAGTCCGGCAGGGCTTCGAATTGCTCGGAAAAGGTCCGCTGCAGCGGGTTCGGGGCGGCTTCCAGCATATCCCGTCCCGCCTGTGTCGGCGCCACCCAGACGACGCGTCGGTCCTGCTCGCCGCGCGTGCGCGTCACCAGCCCCCTCGCCTCCAGCTTGTCGACCAGTGCCGTGGCGGTCGCCTGCCCGACGCCGGCCCGGGAGGCGATGTCCTTCGGCGTGAGCCGGCCGGCGGCGGCGGCGATCTCCAGCACGATGAGCTGTGGCGTGGTCAGTCCGGTCGCGCGCGCCAGCGTGCGGGCGTTGAGTTCGGTGGCACGCAGGATGCGCCTGAGCGCTATGAGGCTGGTTTGGGTGCGGTTTTCCATGAGCGAGCCGAATGCAGGAGGGATTATCACCTTGATAACAGAAAAAATATGATTTGATTAGCGAATAAATTCGTCCGCAAAATCAGGTGGAAAGCGGGCTTTGCGCGGCATCGAAGCCAAAAATTCCATCTCACCTGTTGAAATATCCTTCGTCCATCGTAATATTCCGACCCGCAGAGAGGAGTGTCATGCAAAGCAACAACATCCAGCTTGTTCGAAAACGATCAGGCGATATTACCTTTCGCACCCCGCGCACCGAGGATGGTGCGGATGTCTGGCGCCTGATCAGAGCCTGTGAGCCCCTCGACGAGAATTCCCTCTACTGCAACCTTTTGCAGTGCGACCATTTCAGCGACACCTGCGTGGTCGCCGAACGCAAGTCGGACGGAGCCGTCGTCGGCTGGATTTCCGGCTATCTGATGCCGGATGACCCGACGACGCTCTTCGTCTGGCAGGTCGCCGTCGACGAAAGCGCTCAGGGCCAGGGCGTCGCCAAGAGAATGCTTTCGGCCCTTCTGGCGCGCGAGATCTGCGCCGATGTCCGCGGCCTCAAGACCACGATCACCTCCGAAAATGCGGCGAGCTGGGCGCTCTTCAAGTCTTTCGCCCGCAGCCAGGGGGGCAAGCTGAAGAGCGCGCCCTATTTCCGCAGGGAAGACCATTTCGACGGGGCCCACGCCACCGAACACATGGTGATGATCACCCTGCCCGAGGAGGCGCGCAGCGCGGCCTGATAGAGGCTCAGCCACGACGCCCCGACAATTTAATCCGAAGGGAAAATCATGACGACCGTACGAACGGACGATAAAGCTATCTTCGAGCGCCGCGAATCCGCGGCGCGCAGTTACTGCCGCAGCTTTCCGGTCGTGTTCGAAAAGGCTTCCGGCGCGACGCTGACCGGCAACGACGGCCGCGACTATATCGACTTCCTCGCCGGCTGCTCGTCCTTGAACTACGGGCACAACGACCCGGATATGAAGGCCGCACTCATCGAGCACATGCAGGCCGACGGCCTGGCCCACGGGCTCGACATGTATACGGGCGCCAAGGCGGACTTCCTGGACGCCTTCGAACGCATCGTGCTGAAGCCGCGTGATATGGACTACCGCATGATGTTCATGGGCCCGACGGGCGCAAACGCGGTCGAGGCCGCGCTCAAGCTCGCCCGCAAGGTCACCGGCCGCACCAACGTCATCGCCTTCACCAACGGTTTCCACGGCGTCACGCTGGGCGCGTTGGCTGCCACCGGCAACGGCTATCATCGCGGCGGCGCCGGGGTGCCGCTCTCCGGCGTCACCCGCATGCCCTTCGAAGGCGCGATGGGCGGCGACCTCGACACGGCCGACTTCCTGAATCGCATGCTGTCGGAGCCTTCGAGCGGCGTCGAGCCGCCGGCGGCGATCATCCTGGAGACGGTCCAGGGCGAAGGCGGGCTGAACGCCGCCTCGCGTGAGTGGGTGCGCCGCGTGGCCGAGATCGCGCGCAACCACGGAGCCCTGCTCATCGTTGATGACATCCAGGCCGGCTGCGGCCGCACCGGCCCCTTCTTCTCGTTCGAGGAGATGGGTGTCGAGCCGGACATCATAACCATGGCGAAGTCGCTTTCCGGCCTCGGCCTGCCTTTCGCGACACTGCTGGTGAAGCCGGAGTACGACATCTTCGGCCCCGCCGAACACAACGGCACCTTCCGCGGCAACAATCACGCCTTCGTCACCGCGCGGGTCGCGCTGGAGAAATTCTGGGCCGACAGCACGCTGCAGGAGGCGGTACTGAAGAAGACCTCCTATCTGAAGTCGCGCCTGGCGAAGATCGCCGATCGGCTGTCCGCCGCACGCCTCAAGGGCCGCGGCATGATGCAGGGCGTCGACGTCGGCTCCGGCGAACTGGCGAGCGAGATCTGCGCCCGCTGCTTCGAGAACGGCCTAGTTATCGAGACCTCCGGCGCCCATGACGAGGTGGTGAAGGTGCTCGCGCCGCTCACCATCGACGAAGAGACCTTCGCCCGCGGCCTCGACATTCTCGAAGAGGCCGTGAGCGAGATTGCCCAGTCCACGAAAATTGCCGCGGAGTAACAGAATGATCGTGCGTGATCTGAACGAAGCCAAGAACACCGAGCGCCACGTTTTCTCGAAGGGCTGGGACAGCGTCCGGCTGCTTTTGAAGTCGGACAATATGGGCTTCAGCTTCCATATCACCACCATTCATGCCGGCGCCGAACTGCCCATGCATTACAAGAACCACCTCGAAAGCGTCTATTGCGTCGACGGAACAGGCTCGATCGAGGACTGTGCCACCGGAGAGATTCACAAGATTCGTCCTGGTGTCGTCTATGCGCTGGACAAGCACGACAAGCACATCCTGCGCGCCGACGCGGAAAAGCCCATGATCATGGCCTGCGTCTTCAACCCGCCCGTGACGGGCAACGAAGTTCACCAGGACGATGGCTCCTACGCACTGGAGGCCGAGTCGGCGTGATCCCACGCCGACAAAACCAAAAGAAGAAGGAGAATAACCATGTCTGCGATCAATCAAGCACATGAACGAAGACCGGATCCCTATCCGACCCGCCTGCCACAGGAGCGTTGGCTGCCGCGCGCGGACAGGACCGTGTGGAGCCAGTGGCGCCCCGATGCCCCGCTGACGGCCCAGCAGGCCGACCAGTTCGACCGCGACGGCTTCCTCGTGCTCAAGGACCTCTTCTCGGAGGAAGAAGTGAAGGCGCTGATGGCCGAGTCCGCGGCGCTGCGCGGCGGCGAGCGCAACCTGGAAGAAGACAGCGTCATCACCGAGCCGAACTCGGACGAGGTGCGCACCATCTTCAAACTGCCCGAGCAGAGCCCGCTCTTCAACCGCCTCGCCTGCGACCGCCGTCTGGCCGGCATCGTCAGCTTCCTTCTGGGTGACAGCGTTTACGTCCACCAGTCGCGGCTGAACTACAAGCCGGGCTTCACCGGCAAGGAATTCTACTGGCACTCCGATTTCGAGACCTGGCACGCCGAGGACGGCATGCCGCGCATGCGCGCTGTCTCCGCTTCCCTGCTGTTGACGGACAACGACGCGCTCAACGGCCCGCTCATGCTGATGCCGGGCTCCCACAAGCATTTTATCGCCTGCGCTGGCGAGACGCCCGAGGACAACCACAAATCCTCGCTGAAAAAGCAGGAGGTCGGCGTCCCATCGCATGAGGCACTGAAGAAGCTCGCGGGCGAGCACGGCATCCACGCCGCCACCGGGAAGGCCGGCACGCTGGTGCTGTTCGACTGCAACACGATGCACGGTTCCAACGGCAACATCACGCCGTTCCCCCGCTCGAACGCGTTCTTCGTCTTCAATGCCATGTCCAACCAACTCGAGGAGCCTTTTGGCGCCAAGAAGCCGCGCCCGGATTTCCTGGCTCAGCGCGGCGAGGCCAAGGCCGTCGAGGTGGTGACCGGCAAGCTGGTTTGACCGAGGAGGCAAGGCCCCAAGCCATGACACGACTGCAAGAGGCAAGCGCCGCGCTGGATCGCGGCGCCCCGAAGGACGCGCGACCCGGCCATACCGTCGAGAAGATCGGCGGTACGTCCATGAGCCGGGCGCGCGAGCTCATCGACACCATTCTCATCGGCAAGCGCGAAGGCGAGGCGCTCTATCGCCGCGTCTTCGTCGTCTCCGCCTTCGGCGGCATCACCGACAAGCTGCTGGAGCACAAGAAATCCGGCGAGCCGGGCGTCTATGCGCTGTTTGCCCACGCGGACAACGAGCATGGCTGGATGGACGCGCTGAGCGATGCCAGCCGCGCCATGCGTGAGATCAACGCCGAAATGTTCGACGATGCCGGCGACCGGCACGCCGCGGACGATTTCGTGCGCGAGCGCATTGAGGGCGCGCGCGGCTGTTTGATCGACTTGCAGCGCCTATGCTCTTACGGGCACTTCCAGCTCGCCGAGCACATGCAAACGATCCGCGAGATGCTGTCGGCGCTCGGCGAGGCGCATTCGGCCAACAACCTCACTCTGCTTTTGCGCCGGCATGGCGTCAACGCGCGCCTGATCGACCTGACGGGCTGGCGCGATGAATCTCAGCCCAACCTTAAGGATCGCATCGAGACGGCCTTCGCCGAGGTCGATTTCGCGCGCGAGCTGCCCATCGTCACCGGCTACGCCCAGTGCCGGGAGGGATTGATGCGCGAGTTCGACCGCGGCTACTCGGAGGTGACCTTCGCCACGATCGCCGCCCAGACCGGCGCGAGAGAGGCCATCATCCACAAGGAGTTCCACCTTTCCAGTGCCGACCCGCGGCTGGTGGGGGCCGAGAACGTGCGCAAGATCGGCCGCACCAACTACGATATCGCCGACCAGCTTTCCAACATGGGCATGGAAGCGATCCATCCGAAAGCGGCCAAGAAGCTGCGCCAGGCCGGCGTTCCGTTGCGCGTGGCCAACGCCTTCGAGCCGCACGACCCCGGCACGCTCATCGACGCCGAGCCCGCCGACGGGCCGGGCGTGGAGATGGTGACGGGTCTCTCCGTCACCTCGCTGGAAGTCTTCGAGCAGGACATGGTGGGCGTGAAGGGCTACGACGCCGCCATTCTCGAGATGCTGACGCGCCACCGTGTGCGCATCGTCTCCAAGGTGTCGAATGCCAACTCGATCGTTCATCACGTGGAGGCGCCGTTGAAGGCAATCCGCCGCGTCGAACGGGATCTCGCCGCACTCTACCCTTCCGCCCGCATCACCACGCGGCGCGCGGGAATGGTCTCGGTCATCGGCCGCGACCTGAGGGGACTCGACATCATGCTCAAGGGGCTGACGGCGCTGTCGGAGGCCGGCATCAGGCCGATCTCGGCACAAGAGACCGGCCGCGGCGTCGACGTCCAGTTCGTCGTGGCGAGCGAGGATCGGGAAAAGGCGGTGAAGACGCTGCATCGCATCTTCGTCGAAGCGGGCGCGAAGGCCTCGCTGGCCGAGGCGGCTTGAGGCCGCCCGTTACGTATGTACTGGCAGCGCCCCTTCACGGTCCCGCAGTTCGGGTCCATCAAGGGGCGCTTTTTTCCGACCGGATAGGTTTTTAGAGCAATTCCAGGAAAAGTGGGGGCCGGTTTTCCGTCAGGAATTGCATGGAATCAAATGCTTAGATCAGTTCACCGTTTCCGTGAAACGGTGAACTGATCTAGCGCGCCAGCACGTCTTGCCATTCCGGGTTTCGGCGAAACTGCGACGCCGCGAAGGGGCAAAGCGGCGTAATCTTCAAGCCTTGCATCCGCGCGGTCTCCACCGCATGCGCCACAAGGGCCTGGCCAACACCCTTCCCCCGGAACGCGGTCGGCACTTCCGTGTGGTCAATGATGATCTGGCTCGTCCCGGCCTTGGTAAAGGTAAGCTCCGCCTCCTCCCCTCCATCGGCATAGACATAGCGGCCCTTCGTGCCGAGGTCGTGAAATTCGATGCGGGAGGCATCAATCATCGTCATTCCTCTCTTTTCCATAACCGCGCAGGAAACGCTCTGCGGTGTCCATCTCGCCTGGGCGCAACTCGTGACCGCCCTCATGCCAGAAAATCTCGGCCTCCGCCCCGCTGGCCTCCAGATGGGCCATAAGCCTCTCGGTCAACTCCGGCGGACAGATCGGGTCCCGCCGGCCGGCGGTAACGAGCAGCCGCATATCCAGCCGATCGCCCTTCAGGCGCGGTGCGAAAGGGATGAGCGGGTGCATCAGCACCGCCGCGTCGAACAGCGTCGGCGCGGCGAAAACGACCGTCGCCAGAATGTTGGCACCGTTCGAGTAGCCGAGGCCGAGCACGGCGCTCGGTCGCTCCCGTTCCACGTGCGCGCGCACGAAGCCCGCCATCTTCTCCGTCGCGCGCGCCAGATCCTCCATATCGTAGACGCCTTCGCCGGTGCGCCGGAAGAAGCGCGCCGCGCCGCCTTCGCTGACGTCTCCGCGCGGCGCCACGATGCCGGCTTGCGGGAGGACCCCTTGCCCGAGCGACAGGAGCTGGCGTTCGTCACCGCCGGTACCGTGAAAGAGGAAGAGCAGCGGCCGGCCCGGCCCCGCGCTCACCACATGGTGCACATAGGCATCGGTCGACATGGGCCTATTCCCCGATCGGCGGAAGGTGCTTTTCGAGATGCGCACGCAGATGCGCATGCTGCTCGGGCAACTTCAGCGCCTCGCCGAGATGCGCCGGGTCCTCATCGCGCGCAAACCCGGGTTCGTCGGTGGCGATCTCGAACAGAACGCCGCCCGGCTCGCGGAAATAGATGGACAGGAAATAGTCCCGGTCGATCACGGGCGTGACGCCGAACCCTTCGGCGACCAGCGCCTCGCGGACGCCCTTCTGCGCCGCCGCGTCGGCAACGGCAAAGGCGATGTGATGCACCGAACCTGCACCCTGGCGCGCCGGTGCGGCCGCGGGATCGCCTTCCAGGTCGATGATCGCGGCACCGTTTCCATCCGGCCGCACCAGACGGTGCATGCCACCCTCACGCGCCTCCTCGCGAAAGCCCATGAGCTGCAACAGATCCGCAGTCGGCCCAAGGTCCCGCAATGTCAGTTTGGCGGAATGAAAGCCGCGAATGGCATGCTCGTCCGGTATGCCGGCCGCCTGCCACGGCGCCCGCGTATCCTCGGCCGCTTCCGCAAGCGCAAAGCCGTCACCGTCCGGACCGTCGAAATAAAGCCGCGCCTCGCCCAGATATGTGCCGCGGCGAACACCGCTCACCGTGTTGGCGGCGAGATGCTTCTCCCAGAAAGCAAGGCTGCCTTCGGGCACGGAGAAAACGGTGGTGCTCACCTCCCCAGCCCCGTGCGTACCGCGGGCGATGTTCGGGAAGGGAAAATAGGTCATGACGGTTCCCGGCTGGCCGGAACCGTTCGCGTAATAGAGATGATAGACATCCGGCGCGTCGAAATTCACCGTCTTTTTGACGCGGCGCAAGCCTAGCACCCGGGTGAAGAACCCATCCGTCCTGGCGGCGTCCCGCGCCATTGCGGTGATGTGATGAATGCCCTGGATCGAGTCGAGCATGGTTGTATCCTTTCGACGTTCAGCCGACCGGTCTGGTCCCCGCCTCAGATGAGACGCCGTGCTCTGCCGCAACAGTCCCCATCCGATGGATGCACTGTTCGGCGAAGAAAGACAGTCTCACATTCTCCCGCCCCGGCACAGAAAAAACCCCGCACCGGTTGCCCGGTGCGGGGCTCTGGCTGCCTACCGAGGGACCTACTGCAGACGTTGCTGATCACGCTGCTCGGTGTAGCTCGCCTCGTCGTACTCGGGCTGCGCCTCGAGTTCTTCCTGGGTGTATTGGGTGTAGAGGTAAAGGTCGCCGTTCTCGTCGGTCATGAACGAGATGTTGTCCAGACCGACCGCAACCTCCTTCTGTCCTATCCCGAGGAAGCCGCCGACATCGATGATCACGGCATCGATCTCGCCATCCGGCGTCAGGATCACGTCGCCCACTTCGCCGATGTCCTCCTCATTGGCGCCGTAGACATTGGCACCGGTGAGGTTTTCGGCGCGGATCTGGTCTTGCCCGGCATTCTGCAACGAGTTGCGGTCGATCGCACCCGTCTGCGTCCGGTCGGTCGCGGCCTGGTCCTGGGTTGCCGCCGTGGTCTCCTCGGCGGGGCGGTCCTGACGATCCTCGGCAGCCGTCACGTCTTCGGCCGGCTCCTCATCGGTTGCGGCCGTCGTCGTCTGCTCGCTCATCCCTTCCTCGGGGGCGGCGGCCATATCATCACTCGGCTGCTGTTCGTCGGTGGCGGTGGCCATCGCATCGTCAGCACCGTCCGCCGGCGCGGTCTGGTCCGCAGGCGCGGTGGCTGTCGTCTCGCCGGCCTGGTCCATGCCCGCCTGATCGTCCGCGGGCGCCATCGCGGTTTCACCCGTAGCGTCCTCGGAACCCTCCTCAGGCGCCGGCGCGGCGGCCAGGTCGTCAGCGGTCGCCGGCTGTGTTTCGGCAACGTCGGCGTCCGCCGGCATCGGCCGGTAGGCCGCACGGTCGAACTCCTGCTGGTTCTCCAGCGCGTCGGCAGTGGTCTCGACCACCATATAGCGCTCGCCGTCGTCCCGCTCCGACCACTGTACGAGGTCGTATTCCAGCGCGACTTCCTTCTGTCCTATCCCGAGGAAGCCACCCACGCCGACGACGATCGCCTGGATGTCGCCCTCCTGATCGATGACCAGGTCGGTGACCTTGCCGATATTCTCGGCTTCTTCTCCGGTGCCGTTATAGACGCTCTCGCCCATCAGGTTCGAGGCAAGTCTTCCCTCGGCGTGGATGGTCATCGGCGTCTGCTGCTGATCTGTCGCCGCCGGATCCTGTGTCACGCTCGGATCGGCGGGCATCGTGTCCTGTGCAAACGCACCGCCTGCCATCAAGGTGGCAATTGCGGTGGTCGCCAAAAGATTGCGGATCATGATAAGCTCTCCATGTGCAGTTTTCTGTACATGGCCGCGCATCCGACCGAGCTTGGCAGTGAGGATCGGATGTGCGGCCATCACGTGGCTAGAACGTCGAGCCAAAGAAACGGTTCCGCATACGCCGGTATCGACAGACGGAACGAAACACGACCTGCCCTGTTTCTAGCGACACCGGACCACATTGGAAGAAGAACGTCCATGCACATACGCGCCGTGCTGAACCGAGACGGCGGCACGTTCAGCACCATGAATCTGGACC
The DNA here is from genome assembly GCF_034427935.1 of Chelativorans sp. M5D2P16. Classification (NCBI taxonomy): domain Bacteria; kingdom Pseudomonadati; phylum Pseudomonadota; class Alphaproteobacteria; order Hyphomicrobiales; family Phyllobacteriaceae; genus Chelativorans; species Chelativorans sp. M5D2P16. Next base: position 56,221 of record NZ_JAXQNM010000038.1, read on the forward strand.
GTTTCACAGAAGAGATCGTCCAGGCCTTCACCGAAACCGGCCATTGCGTTGCGGCACGACAGGTCGACGGCCACGAAATCGAGGAAGCCCTGCGCGCGGCTTGCCGGGATGATGGCGTGGATGCGGTGCTGGTGGGCGGCGGAGACGGGACGATTTCGCTGGCGGCGGGGCTTGTTGCTGAAAGCGGCAAGATCCTCGCCGTACTGCCGGCGGGCACGATGAACCTGTTTGCCCGCAGCATTGCGATCCCGCTGGACCTCGAGGCCGCTGTAACCGCGCTGGCGAAAGGCCATGTGCGCGAGGTCGACATCGCACGCCTCAACGGACGCCCCTTCGTGCACCAATTCTCGATCGGCATGCACCCGCAGCTCATCAGACTGCGCACTCAGATGCCGTTCCGCGGTCGCCTTGGCAAGATCGCCGCATCGGCCCGGGCCGCGATCACAACCCTTCTCAACCCGCAGAACCTGCGAGTCTCGCTCACCATGGGTGAATCCGAACTCCTGGCGGAGACCGCCAGCATCAGTGTGACCAACAATCTCTACGGCGAGGGTCATCTGCCCTATACCGACAGTCCCGACGGCGGCGTGCTGGGCATCTATATCACGCGCGCTCGGCGACGCTCCGACCTCATCGTGCACTTTCTCAACATGGCGATCGGGCGGTGGCGGCAGAACGAGCAGGTGGAAATCCACGAGGCCGGAGAGGTGCGGCTGAGGGTTCTCGCTCCGCGGCGCGAGCTCAAATGCTCGATCGACGGCGAACTCTGTCCGCTGGACCGGGACATTCATATTCGCCAGCACCCGAGGGCGCTGCGCGTTCTTGTGCCGACGGAGTCTCAAGAGAGTTAGGCGTCGAAGCGGTGGACACTTACTCCGCCACCGTCGCACGCAGCATCCATAGCGCCTTTTCGTGAAAGGTCATGCGTTCCGTCAACATGTCGGTAGTGACGAGGTCGCCTTTCTCATCGGCCGCGGTCGCGACGGTCCGCATCTTCTTCACCGCTTCCTCGTGGTCCACGATCAGGTCCTCGACCATCTCCATGGCCGAGCGACCCGGCGCGTCGAGTTCGATCGCGGTATCGACGCCGCGGCCGGCGGGCGCATGATGGCCGAGCGCCCGGACCCGCTCGGCAATCACGTCCGTGGCGTTGAAGAGCGCGTTGTACTGCTCCTCGGTCAAGACATGAACCGCGTGAAAGAGCGGCCCGACGACGTTCCAGTGATAGATATGCGTCTTGATCAGCAGCCTGTAGGTGTCGACGAGGATTTCCGACAGGCCGCCGGCAAGCTCCTTTCTGTCCGTAGCGGACAGACCGACATCCATTCTCTCGGCATGCATGCGCGGCTTCAGTACATCTGCAGCCTTGCTCATGGTTCCGGTCCTTCCTTTCGCCGACGCGTCAGTCTTGTGGCTCCATGGATTGCGGCTCGTCGATCGGAATCTCCGTCGATTGCGGCGTCTCGACAGGCTGTTGTTCGTCGATGAAAATGCCATAGATCTCGACGCCCACCCAGACGACGCCCGCCAGAATGATTCCGCCAAGAAGAACCAGAAGAACGGGAAAGCCCTCGCGTCCCTGCCTGGCCTTTTTCGGTGGCACCTTGTCGTTCATGCCTGCACTCCATGTCTTCGGTCGAAGCGGGACCGATCATCGCTCGCGCTTCGACCGACGCTCATACTCGCGGTAGGCCGCAAAACCGGCGAGGCCGGCCAATGCGGTAAGCACTGCAGCCGCGCCGCCCTTCTTGCTCATCAAGGCGGGCAGCATGGCCATTGCCGATGCGCCGGCAAGAGTGCTGGCGTCCGCCGCACGCCGGCGCTGCTGGGCCCGCCGCTGCGCACCGGCGACGATCTTGTAGACGGCAAAGACAATCGCGGTCAGGACGGCAAATCCGACCGCGAAACCTATCGCCGCGTCTATGGCGCCCCAACGAATGGCGGCCGCCAGATAACCGGCGAGGATGACAAAGACGAGCGCGAGAAGTGCCGCGATCCCCGCGATCGTATAGGCGACCACGGCGATCTTGATGCGCCGCTTCAAGACATCGGCTTCGCCGGTGGCGAGCAGCGCGAACAATCGGGCAAGCATAGTTGCCCCGCTAGCGTCGCATGATCATGGCAAAGAGAAAGCCCACCCCGGCCGCCAGCGCAAGCGCGGTAAGTGGCTTCTCCCGCACAGCCTCCGTGAGGTCATGCTGCATTTCCTCCGCACTCCCCCGGAACTGTTCGGCGCTTTCCTTCGCGACTTTGCGCGCCCGCCACATCGAGCGGTTCCCCGTCTCCCGCAAATGCTCGGTGAGCTGGGCGATATCCTCGCGCAGCTGCTGAATGTCGGCGTTGATCGTCTGCGCATCGCCCTGCGCGGTGTCGCTATCCTTCGATCCCTTTGCGCCCGTTGTTGCCATTGTCCTCTCCTTTCATTTTCAACCGAAACGCACAATCCATGGCGAAGTTCCGGGATCCTTGCAACCGCCTCTGGGAACCTTCGCACCCCAGGCCCGTTTTATGTCGTTCAATCCCGCCGGAGCACCATGAGAGCCACCGAGAGGAAAAGGCCTGGCGCCGCGCCCAGCCCACCGAGGCCGGGTTTCGAGGTGTGGCTCGCGCGAAGCGCGCAGGCGGCGTTGGTCTTCCTCGGCGTCACGGCCTTTTTCTTTATCCTCCAGGCCGGCAGCTTCCTGCTTGTCCCCGTCGCCCTCGCAGTGGTTGTCGGCCTCATGCTCTCGCCGATCGCCCTGCGGATGGAAAGGCGCGGTATTCCGCCCGCTTTTTCCGCGACGGCATCGGTGCTGTTGTTCGTCCTGGTGATCGGGTTCCTGGTTGCCGCGCTTGCCGCTCCCCTGACCTCCTGGGCCGGGCGGGTTCCGCAGATATGGAACGAACTGCAGTTTCGGTTGACGAGTCTTTCCGAACCGCTCGCGACGATGCGCAGCCTGCGCGAAGAGATCCGCAACGTCACCGGGGAAGCCGAGGTCACGGTCTCCGTGGAGGAAGGCTCGGCGATGGAGAGCTTCGCGATCCTGGCGCCCACGGTGCTTGCCCAGGTGGTGATCTTCTTCGCCAGCCTCTACTTCTTCATCGCCACCCGGCACGACACGCGCCTGTCCATTCTGAAAATGTGCTCCGGGCGCAACCTGCGCTGGCGCGCCTCTCACATCTTTCGCGATGTCGAGGAGCTTGTCTCCAATTATCTGCTTTCCATAACGATCATCAATATCTGTCTCGGTCTGGCCGTCACCCTAGCGCTGTGGCTGATCGGCGTACCCTCCGCACCCCTTTGGGGCGCGATGGCAGGCATTCTCAACTTCATCATCTATATCGGACCGGCGATCATGGCCGCAATCCTGTTCGGGGTGGGACTGGCCAGCTTCCAGAGTTTCGCGGGCAGCCTGCTGCCGCCGCTGGTCTATCTGATGTTGAACGCCATAGAAGCACAGTTCGTCACGCCCACCGTTATCGGCAAGCGACTGACGCTCAACCCTTTCCTCGTCTTTCTCGCCATTGCCTTCTGGATATGGCTCTGGGGACCGATCGGCGGCTTCATCGCCATCCCCGCCTTGCTCATCGCCTTCGCGATCGCCCGCAACATCATCCCGGGCTTCAACTGGGGATTGACCCACGAAAAGCGCCGCCGCTACTCCCGCCTGCCCTGACACGGCGATCTTTCAGAGCTTCTTTGATCCCTTCCGGCACCTCCTTCACCACCAAAATGCATCGCAGAGGCGTGTCATTTTTAAATGACGGCAAATCCGCATTTGTGAGAACGCCAGGGGGATGAAACGAAGGGGCGGCACCTTGTCGGCAAAATTATTGGAGGGGCTGAATATACTTCTCGTTGAGGAGGAGGCCCTTATCGCCATGGAGGTCGAACAGCTGTGCTACGATGATGGCGCGGCGAGGGTATTCACCATCAATTCGCATGAGAATCTTCGCTCCGAAACGCTCAGCTTCGAGGAAGTCGACGCGGCGATTCTCGACGCACGCATCGGCGAGGAGTGGAACCGTGACCTCGGACTGCACCTCATGCGGAAGGAAATTCCCTTCGTCTTCGCCACAGGCTATGCCGGCAGCGAACCGTTTTTCACCGCATTTCCAGAAATCCCGATCGTCGGCAAACCCTTTGTCGGCCGGGAATTGGTCCAGGCACTGTCAGCGGCGATCGAGCGCACCCGGTCAGGCGACCGCTGATTTCGTCACCTGCGCGCTCAGCGCGTCGGGACCAAAGTCGCTCTCGCCTTCAATCGCGAGAATCTCCTGGAGTCGGGTTCGAGCCCGGCTCACCCGACTCTTGATCGTACCGACGGCACACTCGCAGATCTCGGCCGCCTCCTCGTAAGAGAAACCCGAAGCACCGATGAGGATGATCGCTTCACGCTGGTCCTCCGGAAGCAGGTCCAGCGCCTTGCGAAAATCGGTGAGGTCGGAAGAGCCGTGCTGGCTTGGATGGACCGAAAGCTGCGCCGTGATGCTGCCATCGCTGTCCTCGACCTCGCGCCTGCGCTTGCGCATCTGGGAATAGAACTCATTGCGCAGGATGGTGAAAAGCCAAGCCTTGAGGTTGGTGCCCGGCTGGAAGCTGTCCTGCTTGTCCCAAGCCTTGACCAGCGTCTCCTGAACCAGATCATCGGCCCTGTCGGCGTTTTTCGCCAGCGAGACCGCGAAGGCGCGCAGGGTCGGCACCGCCGCCAGCAAGCCGTCGCGGAAGCTCGGATTCTCACCCATGCTCAATCCTCTTTCGTCGCCGGTTGAGGTATCTCGCGTTCTTCGAGTTCGCTCAGCAGCCGACTGAAACGATCCGGAATATCGTCCGAGACCAATTCGTCGTAATATTGTCTGAGTTTGCGGCCTATCTCGGAGTTGGTACCCAAGGGGTCCTCGGCGGAATTGCGCTTTCCGGAAGTGCGGCTATTTTCGACCTTCTGATGCGTCATGCCCTTCTCTTTACCCGTATTACGCCCCAGTTCCTTGAATGGTTTGGTCATCGTGTATCGCTGTCAACAGTGTCCAAATTCTTTTCCCAACGCGATCCGCCGCGAAATGTTCCAAATGGGATGGAACTTTTGTGGCCACCGGGCGTTCAAGCTTGGTTGTTTGCCGGAAGCACGGTTCCGTTCATTGAGGGAGATCAAGTCAAAAATGAGCTTGTCAGCCAGAATTGCCCCGCATTTGCCGTATCTGCGTCGGTTCTCGCGTGCCGTATCCGGTTCGCAGACCAGCGGAGACGCGCTGGTGGCAGCAACCTTGGAAGCACTGATCGCCGACACTTCGATCTTTCCCAAAGCATCAAGCGACCGCATTGCGCTGTTCAAGCTCTTTGCCAAGCTGTTCGGCACTTTCGAAATTCGCGTGCCCGAGGCCAGGCCCACATCCGCCTGGGAACAACGTGCGATCGCCAACCTGTCCGCCCTTGCGCCGCAGCCGCGGCAAGCCTTTCTGCTTGTCGCGGTTGAAGGGTTCGAGCCGGAGGAAGCCGCCGAGATCCTCGACGTGGACGAAGAGCGGCTGAACACGCTGCTGCGCGAAGCCAGCGACGAGATTTCGCGCCAGGTCGCTACCGACATCTTGATCATCGAGGACGAACCGCTGATCGCGATGGACATCGAGGAACTGGTGGAAAGCCTTGGGCATCGGGTCGTCGGCACCGCGCGCACACATCAGGAGGCCACGGCACTGTTCGAGAAGGCCAAGCCCAGCATGGTGCTGGCCGACATCCAACTGGCTGACGGCAGCTCAGGCATCGACGCCGTCAACGAGATCCTCACGACAACGCCCGTGCCTGTCATTTTCATCACCGCTTTCCCGGAGCGGCTCTTGACGGGCGAGCGGCCGGAACCGGCCTTCCTCGTCACCAAGCCCTTCAACCCGGACATGGTGAAGGCCCTGATCAGCCAAGCCCTGTTCTTCGACCACCAGGCCCGGGCCGCGGCTTGACGAGATAGACCACGACATCGGGGAAAGCCGCCATAAGCCGCCTTCGGGCGGCTTTTCCTTTGCGGAACCAATGCATGCACGCGCGCGTTGGGCGTTCGTGCATGAGGGAGATTCGACAAATGCTCTATTGGGCTCTGATTTTTCTGGTCGTGGCGATCATCGCCGGTGCGCTCGGTTTCGGCGGCATAGCCGGGACGGCAGCAGGAATCGCCCAGATCATCTTCTACATCTTCCTGGCCCTGCTTGCCATTTCACTGATCGCCGGGCTCGTCCGCCGCACCCGCTAAATACCGGTAAAACGGATGGCCAGTATGAATGGACTCCCAAATAACGCGGAGGATGCGGCGCGCCTCGCCATGGGAAGCGAAGAACACGACGATCCCCTGCCCCCCGGGCCGAACTACGGACCTTTCGGCTACTTCAGGCTGGCGCTTCTCATCCTGGCAGCGGTGGTGGCCGTCCTGACCCTGATCAATCTGGTTTGATTTCGCACTTATGTGGCGGGATGCCCGGAACCCGCCCCCGGCGCGGTACGTTTCCATGGCGAGAGGAAAGCGCCATGGAACACTTCACCGCCCTGTTACTGATCGTCGGCTGCAGCGACAATCTGGCGGTCTGCACCGAATTGCCGGCCCCCGCACCCGTCTACGAAAGCGCCGCCGAATGCGAGCAGGCACTGCCACCCGCAATGCGTGAATATATGAGCGATTTCCCGCAGATCCTGGCGAAATGCCTTTCCGTTGATCCGGCGCTCAAGGAGCAGGATGCGGAGCTGGTCTGGGAAATCAACGGGCAAGGAGATCTGATCGCCTCGGTGGAACCAGCCACTGAATACAGCATTGCCGCCCGCCGAACGGGCGACTGATCGTCAAGCACGGGCAGAAGAAAACCGTGCGGTGGCAAGCGGCGACGATCCTCCTGCCTGCACAATGCTCTAAGCAGCGACCTGCAGCGCGCCGGGCCCCGGCACCGCCCCGGGCGGGCACTTGCCGAGGATGATCATGCCGAGCACTTCGTCCTCGGTAACGTCTTCCGTGCTCGCCGCGCCGACCACCTGCCCGTTTTTCATCACCACCACGCGATCGGCGAGATCGAAGACATCGTGGATGTCATGGCTGATCAGGAAGATGCCGATGCCGTCCTTCTTGAGCTGACGGACCAGATCAGAGACCTGGGCCGTCTCCTGCGGCCCGAGTGCCGCCGTCGGCTCGTCCATGATGAGGATGCGCGCGTTGAAATAGATGGCGCGGGCGATCGCGACCGACTGCCGCTGCCCGCCCGAAAGCCGGCTCACCGGCTCCTTGAAGCGCTGGAAGCGCGGATTGAGCCGGCCCATCACCTTGCGAGTCTCCGATTCCATGGCAACGTCGTCGAGCGTACCCCAGGCCGTCCTGAGCTCGCGGCCCAGAAACAGGTTCGCTGCCGCATCCACGTTGTCGGCCAGCGCCAGGGTCTGGTAGATGGTCTCGATGCCGTACTTCTTGGCATCGCGCGGATTGTTGATCTGCGCTTCCTCGCCGTTGACGTGGATGGAGCCCGCGTCACGCTTGTAGGCCCCGGACAGGATCTTGATGAGCGTCGACTTGCCGGCGCCGTTGTGTCCCACCAGCGCGACCACCTCGCCGGCATGAAGATCGACCGAAACGTCCTCCACGGCATGAATGCCGCCGAAGGCGATGGAGATGTTCTTCATCTCCACGAGTGGGGTATTGTCTGCCATGGCCTCCTCCCTACTGCACACGCTTGCGGTAGACCGTGTCGAGCCAGACCGCGACCACCAGCACCGCGCCGACGACGATGTTCTGCAGCGGCGTGTCGACACCGAGCAGGATCATGCCGGTGGCGAGCGACTGCATGAGAACCGCGCCGACCATGGCGCCGGCGATCGTGCCGACACCGCCGCCCAGCGACGTTCCGCCGATGACGGCCGCGGCGATCACCAGAAGTTCGTCAAGCGTACCTTGCGCGTTTGTCGCCGCGTTGAGGCGTGCCGTCGATATGGCGGAGGCGACGGCGACGAGTACGCCCATCAGAATGAAGATCTTCATGATCACCCAGCGGGTGTTGATGCCCGCCAGCTCGGCCGCTTCGGGATTGCCGCCAATTGCGAACACGTAGCGGCCGAAGCGCGTGCGCATCGCCACGAAGGTCATGACGATGCCCACGCCGATGGCGATCAGCACCGGGATGGCGATGCCGTGGGCGATGAAGAGGCCGCCTTCGGGCACGGTGATGTTGTGCGCCTCGGCATAGCGCCGCACGATCCCCGACGGCCAGGGATAGGCGTTGGCCACCGCGACAGCGCTCAGGATGAGCGCGCAGCCGACAGCACCGAGAAAACCTTCCGCCCACAGCGGCCGCAGGGGAAAGTCGAACTTGCGCCTTTGCCGCCGCCCCTGGATCAGCATGAGAACCAGCCCGACACAGGCCACGGCGCCGACGATCCAGCTCGCTGTCGCGCCGATGGCGCCATCCGGTCCCCCGCCCATGAGCCGGAAGGTGGCGTCCATCGGCGCCACGGTCTGGCCGCTCGTTACCCACCAGGCCGCGCCGCGCCAGACCAGGAGCCCACCCAGCGTGACGATGAAGGCCGGCACGCCGAGAAAGGCGATGATGTACCCCTGGAGCGCTCCGATTACCGCGCCGACGACAATGCCGGCGGCAAGCGCCAGGATCCAGATGGCCGGATGGCCGAAGCCCAGATAGTCGGGCAGGATCTGTGCCTGGGTCACGCCCATGATCATGCCGACGAAGCCGAGCAGCGAGCCCACCGAAAGATCGATGTTGCGGGTGACGATCACCAGCACCATGCCGGTCGACATCACCGCGACGGAGGCGGATTGGACGGACAGGTTCCACAGATTGCGCGGCGTCAGGAACAGACCGCCCGAAAGGAAGTGAAAGCCGACCCAGACGATCGCCAGAGCACCCAGCATGCCGAGCATGCGGGTGTCGAGTTCGGTCGCCTTGAGAAAGCGCCCGACCACGGTGTTCTCCGTCGCGGAAGCACCTTGCGAAGCTGCTTGAGATGTCGCGTCCGCCATCAACCCGTCTCCCTGTCGGCCCGGCTGCGCGACACCGGGACGCTTGCAGAAACGCCGCGGTTCGACCGAACCGCGGCGTCCTCAAACCTCAAACCGTCGCTCAGTCACACACCTCGACCGAGCCGGGCTCGACACCCTGGCACACGACGTCCCTGGAGACCCAGCCAGCATCGATGACCACGTCCAGATTGTCCTGCGTGATCGGCACCGGCTTCAGGAAGACGGCGTCCATCTCGATCCCGTTCGGGCCGTCGGACCACTTCACCGCGCCTTCGATCTCTTCCATCGCCGTGCCTTCGGCGAGCTGGTTGGCGATTTCGGCGGCCGCCTTGCCGAGTTCGCGCGCATCCTTCCAGACCGAGACGGTCTGCGTGCCGAGCGCGATGCGGTTGAGTGCGGCATGATCGCCGTCCTGGCCCGAGACCGGCACCGAGCCGGCGAGGCCCTGCGCCTCGAGCGCGGCCACGACACCGCCGGCGGTGCCGTCGTTCGAGGCGACGACCGCGTCCACCTCGTTGTTGTTGGCGGTCAGGATCTGCTCCATGTTGCGCTGCGCGTTGGCCGGCAGCCAGCCATCCGTATAGGCCTCGCCCACATTCTTGATCTTGCCCGAATCGATCGCCTCCTGGAGCACCTCCATCTGGCCTTCGAACAGGAAATCCGCATTCGGATCGGCCGAGGAACCCTTGATGAAGGCGTAGTTGCCTTCCGGCTGCACCTCATAGACGGCACGCGCCTGCATGCGGCCCACTTCCTTGTTGTCGAAGGTGAGATAGAAGGCGTCGGGGTTTTCGATCAGCCGGTCATAGCCGACCACCGGAATACCCTCGTTCATCGCGCTCTCCACCGCGGGCCCGATGGCAGAGGCGTCCTGCGCCAGGATGATGAGCGCATCGGCTCCCTGGGCGATCAGCGATTCCACGTCCGTGAGCTGCTTGGAGGCGGAAGACTGGGCGTCAGCGGAAATGTAGCTGTTGCCGTCGGCCTCGATCTGGGCCTTGATGGCCGCTTCGTCCGTCTTCCAGCGCTCTTCCTGGAAATTCGACCAGGAAACGCCGATCACCTTGCCCTCGGCGAGTGCTGCCGTGGACAGCGAGAACGAAAGCGTAAGACCCGCCAGGATGGCGGTAGCAGCATTTTTCATGATTTCCTCCCAGCGCCGGAATAGCGCGCGACATTCAACGAACGGCAGCCCGAAGATGATTTTTTCGAGCTTCGAAAAAAAGAATGACTCACGTTTTCACCCGTGTCAATATCGCTGGCATGTGGCACGGAGGGGGATAACAGCGCCGATGCCCGAGGGAGGAGCAGCCGATGACGGCGGGAATCCGTCATGACGAGATGCGCAAGCGCAACCGCGCCTTGGTCATCGCCGCCGTGCGGCAGACCGGACAGCCCTCGCGCACGGAGATCACCGGTCTCACCGGCCTCAGCCATTCGACCATTTCCGCCATCGCATCCGATCTCATAGACGAAGGCATCATGTGCGAGGCCGGCCAGGGGGAGAGTGCGCCGGCCCGGCGCGGCCGGCCCCAGGTGGCCATTGCGCTCAACCCGCGGGCCGCCACCGTGGTGTGCCTGCACCTGTCCTTCAACAGTCTCACGGCGGCACTGGTCGACTACTGCGGTAACGTGATCGACCGCAAGGTGCATCGCCTGGCCACCCTGGCCATGGAAAGGCAGGGCCTTCTTGATGCAGCAGTGCGCGCCGTGCGGGAAATCGCCCACGGGCGCGGGGGCTTCCAGCGCATCGCCGTGGCGGTGCAGGGCATTACCGACGCGGCGGGCACGGAAATGCTGTGGTCACCGATCACGCCGCACGACCGTTTGCGCCTGGGACCCGCCCTGGCGGAGGCGTTCGGCGTCCCCGTTACCGTTCAGAACGATTGCAACATGATCGCCGTGGCCTTGCGCTGGCTCTATCCGGAGCGCTATCGCGACAACTTCGTGGCCATTCTCCTGTCGCACGGCATCGGCATGGGACTGATGTTGAACGGACGGCTGTTCACCGGCACCGATTCCTCGGGCGGCGAGTTCGGCCACATGATCCACCGCCCGCAAGGCGCGCTGTGCCGCTGCGGGCGCCGCGGCTGCATCGAGGCCTATGCCGGTAGCTACGCCATCTGGCGCAGGGCACGCGGCCGGGACCTTTGGGAAAAGCCGATCGCCGACATCGACACGGCCGAGATGGGAGCTCTGGCCGGGCAGGCGCGCCAGGAGCAGGGCCCGGCACGCGCGGCGTTTCGGGAAGCGGCGGAAGCCATCGGCTTCGGCATCGGCAACCTGTTCGCCCTGATCGACCCCGCTCCGGTGGCCATCATCGGTCAGGGCACGGCGGCCTTCGATATCCTGGAGCCGAGGATCCGCGCCGCCCTTTCCGAAACGGCCGGCGGCCAGAACACCGGATCCGCGCATTTCGAGACCTGGCCGAACGAAACCCCCTTCATCCAGCACGGCAATGCCATGACCGCGCTGACCAGCCTCGACCGAGAGATGTTCGGTCCGGGCCTGCACGTGAACGGCAGCAGAAGCATCGCCTGAGGCAGCGTTTTCTCGGGACGCAGGTCAGGCCCGCTCCTCGCCGACGAATTTGCAATGCTCCACCATCGTCGACCAGGCGGAGCGGAATGAACCGGTGGTCGCAGTATTCCTCAAGATATCCCGAGGGAGCCGGAACGGCGCGTTGCGAAGATCCTGACCTTGCGAGATCAAAACGCGCGGCAGCAAGGGGTTTTCTCCTCAACTCTCCCTGATTGCGTAGCCGGCCCCGCGTATGGTGCGGATGACGTCGGGCAACCGGCCCTGGTTCACCGCCTTGCGCAAGCGGCCGACATGCACGTCCACCGTCCGCTCGTCGATATAGATCGTCTCGCCCCAGACATTGTCCAGAAGCTGACTGCGCGAGAAGACGCGGCCGGGATGCTGCATCATGAATTCCAGGAGGCGGAATTCTGTGGGCCCGAGCCGGATCTCGCTCTTGCGTCGATAGACGCGGTGGGATTCGCGGTCGAGCACGATGTCGCCGACCTTGAGCACAGTCGACAGCACCTCGGGCTTCGCCCGCCGCAGGAGCGCGCGGACCCGGGCGACGAACTCCGGCGTCGAGAACGGCTTGACCAGATAGTCGTCGGCGCCGGTGGAAAGCCCGCGCACACGGTCGCTCTCCTCGCCGCGCGCCGTAAGCATAATGATGGGCAGACGCTCGGTCTCCGAGCGCATCCTGAGACGCCGGCAAAGCTCGATGCCGGAGATCGCCGGCACCATCCAGTCGAGCACGAGCAGGTCCGGCACGTTCTCCTGCAGGCGCACCTCCGCCTCGTCGCCACGGTTGACCACCTCGACCTCGTAACCTTCGGCCTCGAGATTGTAGCGCAGCAGCACGCACAGCGGCTCGTCATCCTCGACAAGCATTACTTTCGGAGCGATCATCCCGGACCCTCCCGCTACTCATCGATCAACCGTCATCTGCGTCTCGTCCAGCTTGGGGCGCTGAACGGGCAGTTGTTCGCCGGTCAGGATATAATAGGCGTTCTCGGCGATGTTGGTTACGTGGTCACCCACGCGCTCCAAGTTCTTGGCGCAAAACAGGAGATGCGTGCATGCGGTGATGTTGCGCGGATCTTCCATCATATAGGTGAGCAGTTCGCGAAACACCGAGGTGTAGCGGGTGTCGATCTTCTCGTCCTCGTCGCGCAGCGCCGTGAGTGCAGCGGCGTCGCGCTCAGCGTAGCGCTCGACAACGGCCTTGACCTGGCTGAGAACCATGCCGGCCATGGTGTCGATCGAATGAGAAAGCTTGCGCGGGGCCGCTCCCTGCCCGACGGCGCCCACGCGCTTGGCGATGTTCTTGGCAAGGTCGCCGATCCGTTCCAGGTCGGCGGCCATGCGGATCCCGCCCACCACGGCGCGCAGGTCCTGCGCCATGGGCTGGCGCTTAGCGATCAGCGTGATCGCCCGCTCGTCGAGTTCGAGCTGCTTGGCATCCATAATTGCATCGTCGGAGACGACGCGCTGTGCCAGCCCGGTATCCGAGGTAAGCAGCGCCCGGGTGGCGGACTGCGTCATGGCGCCGGCAAGATCGCCCATATCGCGCAGCAGTCGATCGATATGCTCGAGATCCTCATCGAAGGAGGCGACGATATGCTCGGCCATGGATCTGTTCCCTTCTGAAATGCGTGGCGCGGCGGTCGGCTTAGCCGAACCGGCCGGTGATGTAATCCTGGGTGCGCTTGTCTTCCGGATTGGTGAACATGCGGTCCGTCGGTCCCTCCTCGACCAGATTGCCGAGATGGAACATGGCGGTGCGCTGCGAAACGCGAGCCGCCTGCTGCATCGAGTGCGTGACGATGACGATGGTGTAGTTCTCACGCAATTCGTCGATCAGTTCCTCCACCTTGGCCGTGGCGATCGGGTCGAGCGCCGAGCACGGCTCGTCCATCAGGATCACTTCCGGCGAGACGGCGATGGCGCGGGCGATGCACAGGCGCTGCTGCTGGCCGCCGGAAAGGCCGGTGCCCGGCTCGGTCAGCCGGTCCTTCACCTCATTGAACAGGCCGGCCTTCTGCAGGCTGGTCTCGACAACTTCGTCCAGCGCGGCCTTGCCGGAGGCGAGGCCGTGGATGCGCGGCCCGTAGGCGATGTTCTCGTAGATCGACTTCGGGAACGGGTTCGGCTTCTGGAAGACCATGCCGACCCGCGCCCTGAGTTCCACCACGTCGATACGCGGGCTGTAGATATCTTCGCCGTCGAGCGTGATCTCGCCCGTCACGCGGCAGATATCGATGGTGTCGTTCATCCGGTTCAGGCAGCGCAGAAAGGTGGACTTGCCGCACCCCGAAGGGCCGATGAGCGCAGTCACCTGGTTCTGGCGCACGTCGAGGCTGACACCGAACAGGGCCTGCTTTTCCCCGTAGAAGACGTTGACCCCCGAGCCGCGCATCTTCACGGTTTCGGTCCCGGTCGTTTCCTCGAGAGCGGTTTCGACGGCTGCTTCTGTCAACATGTTCATTTCCCTCACTCCGTTACCAGCGACGCTCGAACCGTTGCCGGAGATAGATGGCCACCGCATTCATGAATATGAGAAAGCCCAACAGCACGAGGATAGCAGCCGAGGTGCGCGAGACAAAACCGCGCTCCGGGCTGTCGGCCCAGATGAAGATCTGGGTGGGAAGCGCCGTGGCCGGCTCCATGATGCCCCCGGGCGGTGAGGTCAGGAATGCGTTCATTCCGATGAGCAGCAGCGGCGCCGTCTCGCCCAGAGCCTGCGCCAGGCCGATGATCGTGCCGGTGAGGATGCCCGGCAGCGCCAGCGGCAGGACATGGTGGAGGATGACCTCGTGCTTGGAGGCGCCGATGCCGAGCGCGGCCTCGCGGATCGACGGCGGGATCGACTTCAAGGCGGCGCGCGTGACGATGATCATGGTGGGCAGCGTCATGAGCGAGAGCACGAGCCCGCCGACGATCGGCGCGGAACGCGGCAATCCGAACACCTGGATGAACACCGCCAGACCCAGAAGACCGAAGACGATCGAGGGCACCGCCGCCAGGTTGTTGATGTTCACCTCGACGAGGTCGGTCCAGCGGTTCTTCGGCGCGAACTCCTCCAGATAGATCGCCGCGGCGATGCCGACCGGGAATGAGATCAGGAAGCAGACGAGGAGGGCATAGAAGGAACCGACGATGGCGCCGGCAAGGCCGGCCAGCTCCGGGAAGCGGCTGTCGGCGTTGACGAACAGCGCCCAGTTGAACGGCGCCGAGACGAGCCCGCGCTCCTCGAGCGACTGGAACAGCGCGATCTCCTCGTTCGAGACCCTGCGGCGGTCCTCCGGCAGGTCGCGGTCGATGACCCCCTTGTAGAGCTGGTCGTAGGGATCCGATGCCGGCACTTCGAGGACGAATGACTGGCCGACAAGCTCGGGATGCGCGGCCACGTGGTTGCGCACCACATTGACGGCGCCGTTCGACAGGATGCCCGAGGCAGCGCGCAACGCGGCCGGACCCTCGATCTGCGGGAAAAGCTGCTGGACGGCGTTGCTGACCACGGCGCGGAAATTGCCGTCGCCTGGATCGTCCGCCGGCACGTTCTCCGGATCGGCAGTGAACTCCACGGCGATCTTCGTCTGCACGAAGGCGCTGTGGCCGGTCGCGATCAGCGAGGCGATCAGCACACCGAGCAGGCCGATGGCGATAAGAATGGAGGCAAGCCCGTACATCTTGAGGCGGCGGTCGGCCGCATAGCGGCGCTTGCGCTTTGCCAACGCCTCCGGAGAGGACCAGTCGAACGGCTTGGAAGCTGAGGCGGTCGTATCGGACATTGGCCTACTCGTATTTCTCGCGGTAGCGGCGCACGATGCGCAGCGCCAGTACGTTCAGGCAGAGGGTCACCACGAACAGCACCAGCCCGAGCGCAAAGGCGGAGAGCGTCTTGGGATTGTCGAAAGCGGTATCACCGATCAGGAGCGTGACGATCTGCACGGTCACCGTCGTCACCCCTTCGAGCGGGTTCGCCGTCAATGTCGCGGTGAGCCCGGCCGCCATGACCACGATCATCGTCTCGCCGATGGCACGGCTGGCAGCCAGCAGGATGCCGCCGACGATGCCGGGCAGCGCCGCCGGAAGCAGAACCCGCGTCATAGTCTCGGCACGCGTGGCGCCCATCGCCAGCGAACCGTCGCGCATGGACTGGGGCACCGCCCGCAATGCGTCGTCGGAAAGCGACGAGATGAAGGGGATGATCATGATTCCCATCACGCCGCCGGCGGCGAGCGCGCTGTTGGGCGAGATGGCGATGCCCATCAGGCCGCCAGCCTGGCGAATCGCCGGTGCGACGGTAAGGACAGCGAAGAAGCCGTAGACGACGGTCGGCACGCCGGCCAGGATTTCCAGGATGGGCTTGACGATCCTGCGGATGCGGTCATTGGCGAATTCCACGAGGTAGATCGCCGAGAAAAGGCCGACCGGAATAGCCACGATCAGCGCGATTGTGGCGATCAGCAACGTGCCGGTGAAGACGGGCACGGCGCCGAAGGCGCCCGTACCGGCCACCTGGTCCTCGCGGATGGCGATCTGCGGCTCCCAGTTCAGCCCGAAGAAGAACTCCTGCGGCGGCACCAGCATGAAGAACTGCATCGCCTCGTAGGTGAGCGACACGATGATGCCGATGGTGACCAGGATGGCCGCCCCGGCGGAAAAGATCATGAGGAAATCGAGCGTGCGCTCGAAGGTCTGGCGTGCACGAAAGCGCGGCGCCATGCGCGAGCGCGCCATGTAGAACGCCAGCGCGGCGACTGCCAGGGCCACCACCACCATCGCCCATTGGGCAATGGTCTGCCAGGTCTGGTAGCGCTCCGCCGCAGCGAGGATCTCCGGCGAGGGCTCGCTGAAGATGCGACCGGACGCGACGTTCTTGATCTCGCTGAGATAGAGCGACAGGCGCGAGGCCGATGCGCCCTCCGTCAGGCTTGCCGGCAGCCAGGCCAGAAGCAGGCGGTCGATGATGGCGTCCTGAAAGAGAAGCCATAAAAGAACGAGAACGAGAGCCGGAACCCCCACCCAGACGGCGGCGAAGGCGCCGTGATAGATGGGGCGCGAATGGACACTGGTCCCGTGCGCAGCGACGAACTGGTTCGCCGTGGACCGCCCGACATAGAAGGCGACGAGCGACAGAGCCAGAATTGCGAGAAAGAGATATCCGGTCACGGCTGCATGTGCCTGCTTTTCTGTTGAACCAAGCAAAGCGCCGCACGCCGTGTCCTTCAGCAGGCCCGGCGTGCGGCAGCAAAGCGAACTTAGTTCGTGTAGCGGGTCAGGTGCTTGCCTTCCGTCGCCGCATTACGGACCTCTTCGCGCCGCTCGTCGGAGAGCGGAATGAGGCCGCGCTCTTCCAGATAGCCGCCGGGGCCCATCGCCTCCTCGGAGACGTACTCGTCGACGAACTCCTGAAGGCCGGGGATCACGCCGCGATGCGCGTTCTTCACGTAGAAGAAGAGCGGACGTGAAACCGTGTAGCTCTCGTCGGCGATGGTCTCCGGCGTCGGCTTGACGCCGTCGATGGCGACAGCCTTCAGGGTGTCCTGGTTCTCGTAGAGGAAGGAGTAGCCGAAGATGCCGAGCGCGTTGTGGTCGGCCTGCAGGCGCTGAACGATGAGGTTGTCGTTCTCGCCCGCCTCGATGAAGGGGCCGTCGGTGCGCATGCGCTGGCAGACTTCATCCTTGCGATCACCCTCGAGCGCCTCGATGGCGGGGAACTCCTCGCACCCCTCTTCCATGACGAGTTCGACGAAGGCATCACGCGTGCCGGAGGTGGGCGGCGGGCCAAAAACGGTGATCTCGGCGTCCGGCAGCGACTCGTCGATCTCGTTCCAACGCGTGTAGGGGTTGGCGACGACTTCACCATCAACCTCGACTTCCGAGGCGAGTGCCTGGAAGATCTGCGCCTTCGTGAGGTCAATTTCCGGACCCTCGGCGGAGTGGGCGATCGACAGGCCGTCGGAGCCGATCTGCACCTCGGTGACGCTGTCCACGCCATTCTCGAGGCACAGCTCGTACTCGCTCTCCTTCATGGCACGCGAAGCACCGGTAATGTCGGCGTGCTCCACGCCGACACCGCCGCAGAAGATCTGCATGCCGCCGCCGGTGCCGGTCGATTCGGTCACGGGAGCCGGGAAGTCGGTGGTGTTGCCGAATTCCTCGGCCACCGCCTGGGTGTAGGGGAACACGGTCGAAGAACCGACGATACGGATCTGATCGCGCGCGGCAGCGACGCCGGCCGACAACGACACGGCAATTGCCGTCGCCGATGCCGTGAGAATGAGTCTGCTCATGGGGCTACTCCCTGTTCGGAATTCAATGGTCGCCGGTCGAGACGACGGGAGTGCCATAACGCTCCTCTGTGACACTTGGATGACAGTTTCGTGTCGGCACGATTAAGATCGATTTACCTTTCAAGGCACGGCGTGCGCGGTGAGGAGCGAGGTCGACGCCGGAGCTGCAGATCGGTTTCCGAAAATCAGGAGGACATGGTGCCCGTGGCGTCCTGCGCGGGTGCCCAGCGGTCGATCTTCTCCATCAGGGCCCGTGGGCTGATGGGCT
The DNA here is from genome assembly GCF_034427935.1 of Chelativorans sp. M5D2P16. Taxonomy (NCBI): domain Bacteria; kingdom Pseudomonadati; phylum Pseudomonadota; class Alphaproteobacteria; order Hyphomicrobiales; family Phyllobacteriaceae; genus Chelativorans; species Chelativorans sp. M5D2P16. Next base: position 74,289 of record NZ_JAXQNM010000038.1, read on the forward strand.
TCGACAGATAATCGTCCATGCCGGCCTCCATACAGCGTTCGCGATCTCCCTTCAACGCATGGGCGGTCACGCCGATGATCGGGACACGCCACCGATCGCCGTCGATGCGGCGGATCTCCGCCGCGGCCTCGAGCCCGCTCATCTCCGGCATGGAAACGTCCATCAGGATCAGGCCCGGGGAGAGGCGGCGGTAGGCTTCCACGGCCTCCCTCCCGTTCTTGACGATCTCGAAGCGCAGCGCGCTGTCGCGCAGGATCTGCGTGAAGACCAGTTGGTTGACTTCGTTGTCTTCCGCCACCAGCACATCGACCTTACTGCCCGAGGAACCCGTCGGCGCGCCGCGCCGGAAAGTGGGCAGAGCCCGCGGGACACGCTCCGCGGGCGCGACCGCCGCATCTTTCTTCGCGGGCACCTCCGTACCGTCTTCCCCGGCACCCCGCCTACGCTGAATGGTCTGCACCAGGGTTTCGAGCAGCTTCGCCGTGCGCGCGGGCTTCAGAAGCTGGGCGTCGATGCCCAGATCCTGCGCGCCGACGGCAAGCGACTGATCGACGGAACTGAGAAGGATGACGGGCACCTGCGCGTCTCCTCCGCCGGTGCGGATCGCCCGCACCATGTCTATGCCGCTCATTTCCGGCATCTGATAGTCAATCACCGCGCAGTCGACCTGCACGCCGAGGCGCGCAGCCGCGCTCAGCACGTCGAGCCCCTCCTGCGCACTTCTGGCGGCGCAGGCGTCGAACCCCCAGTGGGTCATCTGCTCGGACAGGATGGCGCGGTTGATCTCGTTGTCGTCGACGATGAGGACACGCGCGCCACTCACGTCCTGCGGCGCCACCTTGGCGATGGCGGAACGATCGGCATTGGGCAGGGTTACCCTGAACCAGAAGGTGGAGCCGTGGCCCTGCCGGCTTTCCACGCCCATCTCCCCGCCCATCAGGGCGACGAGATGCGAACTGATGGCCAGTCCCAGGCCGGTTCCCTCGTACCGCCGGGTCGAGGATGCGTCCACCTGGCTGAACTGGTCGAAAATGAGCTCGAGCTTGTCCTCGGGGATGCCGATACCACTGTCGGCCACCCGCACCTCGAGCCGCGTCTCCTCTTCCAGGAGGTCACCCTTCACGTCGACGAGCACGTGGCCGCTGTCGGTGAACTTGATGGCATTGCCGAGGAGGTTCGTCACGATCTGGCGGATGCGTCCGACATCACCGACGAAGGATTTCGGCAGTCCCGGATCGACGCGCACGATAAGTTCGAGGTCCTTCTCCCTGGCTCGTGCCGAGACAAGCGTGGCAACATCCTCCACCGCCTCGGCGAGGTTGAAGGGCTGCGGGTCCAGCACGAGTCGCCCGGCATTGATCTTGGAGAAATCGAGAATGTCGTTGATGATCGTCAGCAGCGCGTTGCCCGACTTCACGATGATGTCGATGAAGGTGCGCTGCTTGCCGGTGAGGTCTGTCTTCGCGAGAAGCTCGGCCATGCCGAGAACGCCGTTCATCGGGGTGCGGATCTCGTGGCTCATATTGGCCAGGAATTCCGATTTCGCCCGGTCGGCCGCCACCGCTTTCTCCTGCGCTTCGCGCAGTTCCTGCTCGCGCCGTTTCATCTCGGTGACGTCGGTCGTCGAGCCGATGAGATAGGGCGAGCCGTCGGAGGCGATCAGGGTGTCCTTGCGGGCGATCTGGTGGCGCACGGTTCCGTCGGGAGCCGTCTGCGCCTCCTCGACCTCCAGCCGCTCTCCCGATTCGAGCACCGCGACGTCGCTCTTCATGAAGGCCTCGCCGGCGGCGCCGAACAGCTCCAGATCCGTCTTGCCGATGGCATCATCCTTCGAAACGCCGAGCAGGTCGCACCAGCCCTTGTTGACATACATCAGCCGGAGATCGGGTCGCTTCGCGTAGATGGCCACGGGCACGTTGTCGACGAGATTGCGAAAGACCTCGTTCTCGCGCATGCTCTCCTCAAGCTGCTGCTCGCGCTCCTTCAATTCGGTGATGTCGACGCGCACGCCGACAAAGGTGCCGTCCTCCCGGCGCATGTCGAACGCCTTGAACCAGCGCCCGTCGGGGTTGCATCGCTCGTAGATCCGCTGCCCCTGCCAGTAAAGCTTCAGATGAGCTTCGATCCAGCCTTCGCGGTCCGTATCGTAGAGCCGATCGACCTCCGGATCGCCGCTCTCGCGCAGATATCCTGCCTTGTGTGCCAGTTCCAGCGCCTCGCGCATCGGCCGTCCCGCCTGCATGGCCGGCACCATTGCCGGCAGCGCGTCATGGATCTTCCTGTTGGCGAGCACGAAGCGATCGTCGCGGTCATAGATGATGACGCCTGCCGGCAGCGTCTCCAGAAGATGGGCCAGCTGGGCGCGCGCCTCCTCCGCGTCCGCCTCGCGCCGTTTCAGGTCCGTGACGTCGTAGTAGGTCAACATCCGCCGGCCGCGGGTGAGCGGCGTCAGCGTGTAGACTACCGTGCGTCCGTCGGCCCTCTTCAACTCGCGCGGCGGGGCGTCGCCCTTGCGGATTTCCGCCAGGCGCTCCTCGACATAGGCGGGCCAGGACTCCTCCGGCATCTGGTGAAAACCGCTCTGCCGGGACTGTTCGAGCAGCGTGCGCATGGGAAGGCCGATCAGGTCTTCCTCGGGGGAAAAATCACACAGCGTGTGATAGGTCCGGTTTGCGATCGCCGCCGTCAGGTCCGCTTCCAGGACGACAACGCCGAACCGCATGCTGTCGATGGTGCGCCTGAGGTCATCGAGCGCGGCTTCGGACTCCTCGCGCGCCGCCTCGACCTCCATTTCGCGACGTTTCAACGCCGTCACGTCGGTGCAGATGGCCACGGTGCCGCCATCCTCGGTGGGCTGCTCGCGGTGGATGACGTAGCGGCCGTCCCGAAGCGCGATGACGCTTTCGATCTTCCGGCCGTGCCGGCGCATTTCCAGAAGCCGGTCGCACCATTCGCGCCCGCTCATGCGGTCGAGCGTCCAAAGACCGCGCTCGGTCCCCTTTTCCAGCAGCGTGCGGAAGGTGACTCCGGGGCGGATGACGTCGGCGAGGCCGTCATATATCTCCAGCATCGCCCTGTTGTAGAACACGAGACGGTCGTCGCTGTCATAGCAGGCGAAGCCCTCGCGCGTGACGTCCAGCGCCGCCCGCAGCGTCGCGTCCATGTCCTTTCCGGAAACCTTGTCCGCCGTCCGGCCGATTTTTCCCTCCGACCCCAAAGAGCACCCCCCGATTCAACCCGTCTCCCGCCGTGGCGAAAAGATGGCGTTCGAACCGTTAAGGATTGGCTAAGCATAACCACGTTGCGGGCGATGGCGGGACAAGGACCGCTGCGAGGCTGCACCGCGGAGTGCAAAGAGACGGCCCACCCCATCCAGCCGGGAAGACGGCGCGGCACGGGATTTCTGATATCGTTCTCGGAGAAAAATGGCACTCCCAAGGGGACTCGAACCCCTGTTTCCGCCGTGAGAGGGCGGCGTCCTGGACCGCTAGACGATGGGAGCGTCTGTCGAGGCCGCGATATAATCGCGAATTGCGGCGAATGCAACAGCCCCGGTGCCGGGGGATGCGCAGATTCTTTTCACGCCGGCTGCAGGAGATCCCAGAGGTTTCCGTAAAGATCGGCGAAGACGGCAACCATGCCGTAATCCTCGTGCCGCGGCTCCTCTTGAAAGACGACCCCGCGCGCCCGCATGGAATCGTAGTCGCGCCAGAAGTCGTCCGTGTGGAGAAACAGGAAAACGCGTCCACCGGCCTGCCGACCGACGGCCGCTTCCTGTGCCGGCCCGTCGGCCCGCGCAAGCAGCACGCACGCGCCCTTCGCCCCTTGCGGTCCCATGACCACCCAGCGCTTGCCGGCCTCCTCGAGGCGCTTGTCCTCCACGAGCGTGAAGCCGAGCTTGTCGCGATACCAGACAATCGCCTCGTCATAGGCGGCCACGAGCACGGCCGTCAGCGCGATCCGGCTTCCGCCGCCGCTCATGGCGTCTCGCGGACGATATCGAGACGCCCCGTCGGGTGCGCGCCTTCCCGCGTTTCATAGACGAGAATGGCCTCGCTCCCGTCGGCGCGCCGGACATGCAGCGTCAGGCGGTCACCGACGAGGGAATGGGAGACAATCACCGCACCGTCCGGCAGGACGACCTCTCCCGAGGTGGTCTGGCGCTGCTCCCCGGCCGGCCCGACCACCGCATCGGTGGATGGCTGCGTCATCGTCCTGTAGACAAGCGCAAGCACCACGGCCATAACGGCGACGAAGAGAATGGCGAGATTGACGGCCATGAAACGTACGAGCTTGCGGCGTACCCGTTCGGCGGCCGGGTCCAGCGGCTGCTCCTCGTCGTTCTCGTACGCTGCCGGTCCGGCCATGGTTTTACCGATCGCAAGATGTGTCCCGAATGAGCGGTCCTGATAGCCGAGCCGTCGGCGAAATGAAAGAGCTCGCCGTCGACGCCGCGTCCGAAGGCAGGAGGCTCGACCAGTGGCTGGCCGCGGCACTCGCGCCGGACGTCTCGCGCAGCCGTGTGCAGGCACTCATCCGCGCCGGTGCCGTGACACTGGCGGGCACCGCCGTCACCGAGGCGAAACGCAAGGTCGCGAATGGAGAACGCTACGCGATCGCGCTGCCGGAAGCCGAGGCGCCCGAGCCGCGGGGCGAAGCCATTCCGCTCGACATCCTCTACGAGGACGATTCGCTCATCGTCGTCGACAAGCCGGCCGGCCTCGTCGTGCATCCGGGGCCCGGCAACTGGACCGGTACACTGGTCAACGCGCTGATCCACCATTGCGGCGACACGCTGTCGGGGATCGGCGGCGTCCGCCGCCCGGGCATCGTGCACCGGCTGGACCGGGAGACGAGCGGGGTCATGGTGGTGGCCAAAACCGACCGCGCCCACCGGGCGCTGGCCGCGGCCTTCGCCGATCATGGCCGCTCCGGCGACCTGGAGCGCGCCTATGTCGCCCTCGTCTGGGGTGTGCCCGAGCGCGCGAGCGGCGTCATCGACGCACCGCTCGGCCGTTCGACGCGCGACCGCACCCTGCGCGCGGTCGTGCCGGCGGGCCGCCCTGATGCCCGCCGCGCACTCACCCGCTACACCGTGCTGGAGCGTTACGGCGCCGGTCCACCGGACGAACAGATCGCCGCCCTCGTGGAATGCCGTCTCGAGACCGGCCGCACGCATCAGATTCGCGTGCATATGGCGCATATCGGCCATCCGGTCGTCGGCGACCCGGATTATGGCCGCGCCTTCCGCACGAAGATGAACCGGCTGCCGCCCGACATGGCCGAAAAGGTTGCGACATTTCCGCGCCAGGCGCTTCATGCGCGCCTCCTGGCCTTCCGCCACCCGGAAACCGCCACAATTATGCGCTTTGAGGCCCCGATACCGAGCGATATGGTGGAACTCATACGGTGTTTCGCCGCTTTGGCGTAAAGGCAACGCGGAATTTTCAGCGTTCACGAGGGCGTAACGGTTTGTTGACCGCTGACGGAAGGTTTTGCCTTTCGGAATAAGTTCCTATATATAGAGTGACGCGGTGCGCACTGGTGCGGCCGCGTTTTTCGCCCGCCTGCCAGGGGGCGACCAGAGAGGAGGGTGCTTTACATGGCCCAGACACTACCAAGCATTGTTTCGGGGGAAGGCGGTCTTACCCGGTATCTCGAGGAGATCCGCCGGTTTCCCATGCTGCAGCCGGAAGAGGAGTACATGCTTGCGAAACGCTATCGCGAGCATGGTGACCCCGACGCCGCACACAGGCTCGTTACCAGCCATTTGAGGCTCGTGGCGAAGATCGCCATGGGCTATCGCGGCTACGGCCTGCCGATCGGCGAGGTCATCTCCGAAGGCAATGTCGGCCTCATGCAGGCCGTGAAGAAGTTCGAGCCCGAACGCGGCTTCCGCCTGGCCACCTATGCGATGTGGTGGATCAAGGCGTCGATCCAGGAATATATTCTGCGCTCGTGGAGCCTCGTCAAGATGGGCACCACGGCGAACCAGAAGCGGCTGTTCTTCAACCTGCGTAAGGTGAAGGGCAAGATCCAGGCGCTGGACGAGGGTGATCTCAACCCCGAACAGGTCTCGGAGATCGCCACGCGTTTGAATGTGAGCGAGGAGGAGGTCGTCTCCATGAACCGCCGGCTTTCCGGCGACGCCTCGCTCAACGCGCCGATCCGCGCCACGGAAGGCGAGTCCGGCGAGTGGCAGGACTGGCTCGTCGACGAACAGGACAGCCAGGAAGACATGCTGGTCGAGCAGGACGAGCTCGAATCGCGGCGCCGCATGCTGGGCGAGGCGATGGGCGTGCTCAACGACCGCGAGCGGCGCATCTTCGAGGCGCGCCGCCTGTCCGACGAGCCGCTGACGCTGGAGGAGCTTTCCGGCGAATTCGACATCAGCCGCGAGCGCGTGCGTCAGATCGAGGTGCGCGCCTTCGAGAAGGTGCAGGAAGCGGTACAGGCCTCGGCCAGGGAACAGGCCCAGGCCGGCCGCTCTGCCCAGGGCGCGGGCCAGGCCGCGGCGCTTTGAGCCTCCCCTGAAAGTTACCGCTCTTACTGAAAGGGCGCTCCCGAACGCATTCAGGTGCGGGAGGAGAGCGCCCTTTTTGCTTCTACGCGAAGAAGTTCCAGGAGAGCGGGCACTGACTTGAAAAGGTCTGGAGCGCCGGGCGAAACTCGGTTGCAGACTGCACGGTGGAACGTTCCGAAACGAGTGCCGCGGCGGGGATCGCGGAACGGGCTCCGTCAGGATCCCGGCGCACCGCGCGCCGGCTTCCATTTGAAGGCGGCGCGGATGACTCCGTGATCGCACGTCCCGCTGTTCTTGTGATCGTCGTAGTTGAGGTGGTCGTTCTCGACCGTCATCTCCTTGAAGGCCCAGAGCCGATCAGAAGAGTTGTCGTAAAACTGCTCGCTGACGAGGATATGGTCGAGGCTCTCGCGTTGCTTCTCGAAGACATACGTATAATACACGTCGCGGATCGAGCGGTACTCCTGCAAGGTCTGGGCAGTGTAGAGGGCGTTGTCGCCACCACCGGTCGAGAGCGGACCGAGATACCGCGGCTGTTCGGTGAGGATGTTCAGTGTGTTGGACGCCTTGCCGTCGTTCATATCGCCCAGGACAATGATCGGCTCGGCCGTGTCCTTGGCAATCTTGGTGATGACCACGCGCAGCGCCGCCGCCTCTGCGGTGCGCCGGATCGTGGAAATCGCATAGCCCAGCGCGGTTCGGTGATCGCCGTGCACGTCGCGGTCGTACCAGTCCCGTTCGCGCCAAATCTCGGCGGGCCGACGCGACTTGAAATGACAGACGAAGACGTGGATAACCGGCGTCGCCGGATCAGGACGAATCCGCGCATGCAGCACCGGACGGGAAAAGCGCGACAGGTTGACCGCGATTGCGGGCTGCTGCGGATCGTCGCCGGTGCTCTTCAGGACGGTCTCCGGCGGAAACTCCGTAATCCATTCGGGATCAGCGACCAGCATGTCCGTTCGCACCGCACCCGCACAGACGATCCGGTCGCCTTGATGTCCGGGTGGCACGAGCGGCTCGTGCGAGCCCGCCAATCCCGCCTGATCCAGGACCTGGTCGAGCGCTTCGCCCGCCCAGAGCTCTTGGAAACCGATGAAATCGGCGGCAAGGCGTGCCAGCATCCGGCCCGTCCACGCGACCTTGCGCTCGTATACGGACGTGTCCCACCCGTCCGTATCGCCGTAAACGGCCCTTCCGGGAAGCTGGAGATTGTAAAGGTTGAAGCTGGCGAACGAAATGTCACGACTGCTCATGACAGCCTCGTCTGGATGGAAACGAGTCAGGGACGCCCCGAGCGGGGTAGAAGTACCAGAGTATTGAGCAATCGCAAAACGAATGCGCTACCGCAACGCCACTGATGAACGGTGGCTGCCGCCTTCGGGAGCAGCGCCGCCGGTATGCAGCCCAGGCAAACGGTGAACTGAACGGAGCGAAGAAAGCCTCCGCGCGGGCCGGTCACCCGCTCGAAGCGCGTTCCCAGGCGGCAAGCGCTTCGTCGAAGACTTCCTGGCCGGGCGTGCCCTTCTCCATCGTGATGAGCGCGCGGCGGCCCGAGGCGTAGACGATGGGAATATCGATCCAGCTCTGACGCCGCATGAGAAGGCGGTTGGTTTCCATATCCGCCCTGTTGTCGCTCAGCGCCACCAGGAAGAAGCCGTCGGCGATCTTGGCCGGGATGCCCAGCAGCGGGCTGCCCGTATCCTGTTCCGAGCGCTTCATCGCAAGGCGCCGGACATCCTGAATGCCCCCGCCCTCGAAATCGTCAGGCGTGAGGAAGATCAGCTCGACGATATGGCTTGCCGGCAGCGACTGATCGACATTGCGCCGGATCGTCATCTTGAGCTGGACCCCCTTGCCCGGAACCGTCACCTCGCCGCGAACGGCCGGCTCGGCCGGGAGATTGTCGCCGGGCGATTCCTCGACGAGCGACCAGACCACGGTGCCGCGCTCCGCCGAGCCTTCCGAGACACTGGTGCGCTCCTCGTAGAAAATCGCCCTTTGGCCAACCGGCAACGCGGCCCCCGCGTCCGGGGCGGCCTCGTCGGTCTGCCCCGCTTCCGCCGGGGAGCCGTCAGGCACCGTCGCCTCGGCGACCGAGGTGCCCTCGCCCAGCTCCGGTTCGTCGCCCGCCGGTCCCTCGTCCACTTCACGGCCGTCCGGCAGGAGACGCTGGGTGAACTTGCGCGCCTGTGCGGCCGGCTCGCTCCCCGCCTCGGCGGTCTCTTCCCCGGTAGCCGCGGCCTGCTCGGCCTCGGCCGTTTCCGCCGGCGAAGCGGCCTCGTCCGTCTGCCCCACCATCTGCTCGAAGCTCTGGAAACCCGCCAGTGTTGCGAGATCGTCGCGATAATGCCAGCCGCCATAGCCTGCGGCGGCAAGCGCGATCAGAACAAGGGCGGTCACGACCAGCGCGCCGACGCCGCGGCGCGCGCCGCGCTCCTCCTGCCGCGCGAATGCGGGCCCGGCATCCTCGGCTTCGGTCTCGGAAGCCGGCGCCAGCGGCGCCATGCTCTGTTCGTCGATGGCCCGGTATGTCGTGCCGGGCTGAAGCCATTCCAGCGCCTGCCCGTCTTCATCGCCGCCGACGGGGTCCGACGGCGGGGGCTCCTGCCCGCGCTCATCCGCCGCTTCCCAATGCGCCAGATCCTCATGCACAGGGTCCGCCGGCGGTAGGGGCGTGCTCCCCACTTCGACCGCTGACGCTTCGTCACCAGGCAAAGGCGCCGCCGGCGCCGGCTCTTCCGTCTGGGATTCGGCGACCTCGGCCTCCTCGGTGCGATCGGTCGCGGAGCCGTGTGCCGCCGCGGCGTCGAGTTCGGCGAAGATGCTTTCGAGATCGTCCTCCGGCGCCTCCGGCGGCGGCGCGGCATATTCGCTCTCGACGTTGGCGATGGCGTCCTCGAGCAGCGCCCGCTGACGGTCGGCGAGCTGCTGGGACGGCGGCGGCGAAACCGCGGCGAGCTTGGCCTCTATGGTGGCGCGAGCCTTTTCATAGACCTTCGCCCGCGTCTCGGGCGTGTTCTCGCTGAGCGCCCCAATCGTCTTGCGCAGTACCGCCGCAAAATCCGCCATTCTTGAGTTATCCGTTCCTGCCTCTCGCCGCCCGAAAGCCACCTGCTAGTGCGAAATTGTGATGACACTACAGCATGGGGGCTAAGATTGGAATCGCCTTCCGGTAAGATCGACTCACAGTTTCAATGTGTTAGCACGTCACTCCCTCAATCCTGGAATGGATCGGTCACGAGGATCGCATCGTCGCGTTCCGGGCTGGTGGACAGAATGGCCACCGGCGCGCCGATCAACTCCTCGATGTGCCGTACATATTTCACCGCCTGCGCCGGCAGGTCGTTCCAGCTGCGGGCCCCGCGCGTCGTTTCCTTCCAGCCATCGAGCCGCTCGTAGATTGGCTCGAGCCGCGCCTGTGCGCCCTGGCCCGCCGGCAGGTAGTCGATGACCTCCCCGTCGAGCCGATAGCCCGTGCAGACCCGGATCTCGTCCAGCCCGTCGAGCACGTCGAGCTTGGTGAGGGCGATGCCGTTCATGCCGTTGGCCACCACAGCCTGGCGCACCAGCACCGCGTCGAACCAGCCGCATCGCCGCTTGCGCCCGGTTACGGTGCCGAACTCGTGCCCCTGGGTGCCCAGGAAATGGCCGATCTCGTTGTCCTGCTCGGTGGGAAACGGTCCCTCGCCGACCCTCGTCGTATAGGCCTTGGTGATGCCCAGCACGTAATCGACTGCGCCCGGCCCAAGCCCCGAGCCCGTGGAAGCCTGACCGGCCACCGTGTTGGACGATGTGACGAAGGGATAGGTGCCGTGGTCGATATCCAGAAGCGTGCCCTGCGCGCCTTCGAAGAGGATGCGGCTGCCGGCGCGCCGTGCATCGTCGAGGATCTTCCAGACGCGGTCCACATAGGGCAGGACCTGGTCGGCGATGGCGGAAAGCTCTTCCATGATCGCCTGGTGGGACACCTCCTCGTGCCCCAGCCCCCTCCGCAGGGCGTTGTGGTGCGTCAAAAGCCGATCGATCTTGGCCGGCAGCGTCTCCATGTTGGCCAGATCCATGGCGCGGATGGCGCGCCGGCCCACCTTGTCTTCATAGGCGGGGCCGATGCCGCGCCGCGTGGTGCCGATCTTGGTGCCGGAATTGGAGGCCGCGTCCTCGCGGAAGGCGTCGAGTTCCCGATGCAGCGACAGGATCAGCGCCGCGTTTTCCGCCACCTTCAGATTGGCCGGCGACACCTTCACGCCCTGCTCCTCGAGGCGCTTGAGCTCACTCACGAAGGCGTGCGGATCGAAAACGACGCCATTGCCGATGACCGACAGCTTGCCCTCGCGGACGACCCCGGAGGGCAGCAGCGAAAGCTTGTAGCTGACACCGTCGATGACCAGCGTATGGCCGGCATTGTGCCCTCCCTGGAAGCGCACCACGACATCGGCGCGCTCCGAGAGCCAGTCAACGATCTTGCCTTTCCCCTCGTCGCCCCATTGCGAGCCGACGACCACCACATTCGCCATTGCCAAAGTCCTCTTCCCGGCATCGCGGAATTTCCGCGGTCGCCTTGAAATTTCTGACGGCTCTATACCGTCATGCGGCCCGCGATGCGACCATTCTTTCGCGCGCGCCCGGTGTGCCGCCCGATTTCCCCAGACTGGCTCGATTTACCCGAGGCGGCGAACGGGCTATTGCCCACTGGTCTGGAACATGTCCAAAGGCCGAGCCAAAACATGCAGAACAGAGCCTACGCCCTCCTCCTGCTGACGACGCTCTTTTGGGGCGGGAACGCGGTGGCGGGTAAGCTGGCGGTCGGTCAGGTCTCTCCGTTTGCGCTCACCTTCCTGCGCTGGATCATCGCGCTCGCCATCCTCTTGCCGATGTCCTGGAAGCCGCTGCGCCGCGATTGGCCGCAGATTCGGGCCAATCTGCCGCTTCTCTTCCTCCTCGGCACGGTGGGATTCACCTTTTTCAACGCGGCCCTTTACAGCGCGCTCACCTATACCTCTGCGGTCAACGTCTCGATCGAGCAGGCGGCCATTCCGATGGTCATCATCATCCTGAACTTCCTGATTTTCGGCGAAAGGGCCACCTGGCTGCAGCTCACGGGCTTCGTCTTGTCCCTTGCAGGCATCTCGCTGACGGCAAGCCATGGCGATCTGTCCCGCATTGCCGAACTCGACATTAATTTCGGCGATTTCCTGATGCTGCTCGCCGTTCTCTTCTACGGCATCTACACCCTGTTTCTACGCTCGAAGCCCGACATCCATTGGCTGAGCACGATCTCGGTGCTGGCGACGGCGGGCTTTGTCAGCGCGATCCCGTTCGTGGCGTGGGAATATGCGGCGGGCGACTTCATCACGCCGACCCTGAAGGGCTGGATCATCATCCTTTACACTGCGTCCCTGCCCTCGGTGCTGTCGCAGATCTTCTATATCCGAAGCAACGAGATCATCGGTCCCAACCGCGCCGGCCTGTTCGTCAACCTCGTCCCGATCTTCGGCACGATGCTGTCGATCATTATCCTCGGCGAGGCGTTTTACCTCTACCACGCGATAGCGCTGGTGCTGGTGTTCTGCGGAATTTCGCTCGCCGAATACAGCGGCCGCAAGGCGGCAAACGCGCCGCCGCGCGTGCGCGCCCCGCTCGACAGCCGGTAGGTGGCCGTACCGGGGCACTGCAAGCCCCCGGTACGGTGATCGGAACGAAGGAACGCTGTGCCCGGTCAGGCGCCGATATCGAAATGCAGCGGCTTGGCCGAGATGATCGAATCGGTCGCCCGGAGCTCTTCCAGCACCGGCTGCGGGAACGGAGCGTCCAGATAAAGCAGCGCGATCGCGTCGCCCCCCGGCCGGTTCCGGCCGAGCTGGAAGTTGGCGATGTTGACGCCATGCTTGCCGCAGATGCTGCCCAGGAGACCGATGATGCCCGGCGTGTCGTAATTGGTGGTGTAGAGCATGTATTCGCCCACCTCGGCGTCCAGATTGATGCCCTTGATCTGGATAAAGCGCGGCTTGCCGTCGGAGAACACGGTGCCGGCGATCGAGCGCGTCTTGGCCGATGTCTTGACCGTCAGCTTGATGTAGCCGTCGAAGACGCCGGACTTGTCGCGCTTGACCTCCGACAGGATCACGCCGCGCTCCTTGGCCATGATTGGCGCGGAGACCATGTTGACGTCTGAGACCTGCGGCCGGATGAGGCCGGCGAGCGCCGCGCTGATGAGAGCGCGCGTGTTCATGTTGGCGGTGGAGCCGTCGAACACGACCTCCACCTCGCGGATGGCTTCCTCGGTCACCTGGCCGACGAAGGTGCCCAACACCTCGGCGAGCTTGATGAAGGGCTTCAGCCGCGGCGCCTCCTCGGCGCTGATGGAGGGCATGTTGATGGCGTTCGTCACCGCGCCCTTGATGAGGTAGTCCGACATCTGTTCGGCCACCTGCAGCGCGACGTTCTCCTGCGCTTCGGTCGTGGCCGCGCCGAGATGCGGCGTGCACACGACGTTGGGCAGGTTGAACAGCGCGTTCTCTGTCGCCGGCTCCGTTTCGAACACGTCGATGCCGGCACCGGCCACCTTGCCCGACTTCAGAGCCTCAACGAGATCGGCTTCCACGACCAGACCGCCGCGCGCGCAATTGATGATGCGCACACCGTCCTTCATCTTGGCGATCGCCGCGGCATTGATGATGCCGCGCGTCTTGTCGGTGAGCGGCGTGTGGAGCGTGATGAAATCGGCGCGGGCGAAAAGCTCGTCGAGCTCGACCTTCTCGACGCCGAGTTCCTCCGCCCGCTCCTCGGACAGGAACGGGTCGAAGGCTGCCACGTGCATCTTCAGGCCGATGGCACGCATGGCCACCACGGAGCCGATGTTGCCGCAGCCGATCACGCCCAGCGTCTTGCCGGTGATCTCCACGCCCATGAAGCGATTCTTCTCCCACTTGCCGGCATGGGTGGAGGCGTTGGCTTCGGGAAGCTGCCGCGCCACGGCGAACAGCATGGCGACGGCATGTTCGGCTGTCGTGATGGAATTGCCGAAGGGCGTGTTCATCACGATAATGCCCTTGCGCGAGGCGGCGGGGATGTCGACATTGTCGACGCCGATGCCGGCCCGCCCGACCACCTTGAGATTGGTCGCGGCGTTGATCAGCTTTTCCGTCACCTTGGTGGCGGAGCGGATCGCCAGTCCGTCATACTGGTCGATGACGGAAAGGAGCTTTTCCTTGTCCTTGCCGAGGTCAGGCTCGTAGTCGACCTCAATGCCATGCTGCCGGAAGATGTCGACGGCCGTCGGTGAAAGCTTGTCGGAAACGAGTACGCGCGGTGCCATTTCAGGGCTCCATCTGAATACGGAAACGGGTGGAAAAGGGGGTGCAGCGCGTGCGGCGCGCTGCCCGGCATGTTCAGGCGCTCTGCAGCGCCGCCTTCTGCTCGTGAAAGGCCCAGTCGAGCCAGGGCATGAGCGCTTCGAGATCGGACGTCTCGACGGTCGCGCCGGCCCAGATTCTCAAGCCGGGGGGCGCGTCGCGATAGTGGCCGATGTCATAGGCCACGCCCTCCTTGTCGAGCCGAGAAACGATGCCCTTCGCGAAGGCCGCCAGGGCTTCCGCGTCCAGCTTCGTCACCTCCTGGTCGACGATGGTGAGGCACACGGAGGTGTTGGAGCGCGTCGCTGGATCTTCCGCCAGATGGGCGAGCCAGCCGCTCTTTTCCACGAAACGGTCGATGGCGGCGAAATTGGCGTCGGCGCGGGCGATCAGCCCGTCGAGCCCGCCCACCGACTGCGCCCAGGTGAGCGCGTCGAGATAATCTTCCACGCACAGCATGGAGGGCGTGTTGATGGTCTCGCCCCGGAAGATGCCCTCGTTCAACTTGCCGCCCTTCGTCAAGCGGAAGATCTTCGGCAGCGGCCAGGCTGGCGTGTAGCTTTCCAGCCGTTCCACCGCGCGCGGGGAAAGGATGAGCACGCCATGCGCAGCCTCCCCGCCCAGCACCTTCTGCCAGGAGAAGGTGACGACGTCGAGCTTGGCGAAATCAAGGCGCTGCGCGAAGGCTGCCGACGTGGCGTCGCAGACGGTGAGGCCCGCGCGCTCCGCCGGGATGAAGTCGCCGTTGGGCACGCGAACGCCGGAGGTCGTACCGTTCCAGGTGAAGACCACGTCGCGGTCGAAATCGACCTGCGTCAGATCGGGCAGCTTGCCGTAGTCCGCCTCGATGCGGCGCACGTCCGGGAGCTTGAGCTGCTTGATGACGTCCGTCACCCAGCCGGAGCCGAAGGACTCCCATGCCACCATGTCGACGCCGCGCGCACCGAGCAGCGACCACAAAGCCATTTCGACCGCGCCCGTGTCGGACGCCGGCACGATGCCGATGCGATAGTCTTCGGGAACCTGAAGGACCTCACGCGTCAATGCGATGGCGCGAGCAAGCTTCTCCTTGCCGATCTTGGCACGGTGCGAGCGACCGAGCGCCGCGCCTTCCAGCACCTCCGGCGTCCAGCCGGGGCGCTTCGCGCATGGTCCTGATGAAAAATGGGGATTGGCCGGACGGACGTCCGGCTTCGTAAGCGTGGTCATGATGTTTCTACCCTTCCAGATAGCTCGCCCCTCGTTGGGGAGGGGTGGCCCACGGAGGGGATTAGCGGAAAGGGGGCGGCCATGCAAGGGTTGGCCGGGAAATCTTCACCGACGGAATGTGCCCGCCGCGACGTTGGCTTTGGTCGGCATTCGCGACCGGCGCAATTTACCAAGCGTAAACCATGTTCGTTAATACTGCGGTTCTGCCCATTCTGACCTTTCTTCCGTGCACCCGCGTCCCAGATAGGCAGATCTTGCCCCGCCGTTGCATTTGCGCACTACCGCGCGCTGGCGAATCAGGGGAAAGAGGATCATTCAATAACGGGCCGATGAGGGGATATGACGAACCTTCGCTTGTTTTCGCCGCTGACGGCGCTTCTTCTTCTCACCTCCGCCTTCTCCGCCAAAGCCGAAGACTTGCAGGCACCATCTTCCTTTCTGGAGTTCGGAAGGAATGCCGACCGGTGGGAAGCGCGTGCCGGCGGAGCGATCTATGATTTCGGCCCGTTCACGCCGCAATCCTTCTCGGGCGGCGTGATCAACGGCGAGTTGCTGGCACCGTCGCCGAAGTTCCTGCACGGCATCGGCGCCCCGAGGCCCTATATCGGAACCGACATCGCCATCTCGGACGACCCGATCCACGTCTTTTACGCCGGACTCAACTGGGAGGCCTATGTCTCGCGCAAGGTCTATTTCGGCTTCAGCGCCGGCGGAGCCGCCCTCAGCCGGCGGGCGGAAACGAATGACGAGGGCGAGGAGAAGGATCTGGGCTCGCAGGTGCTTTTCCACCTTCAGGCGAGCGCCGGTGTAGACTTGACCGAAAACCTGACGGCCCAAGTTTATTTCAATCACTTCTCGAACGCCCAACTCGGCGAATCGAACGACGGGCTGGAATCCATCGGCGTGCGGTTGGGCTTCCGCTTCTAGCTGGCTTTCGCCAGCCTTTCAGAGAGGGGACGACATCCCCTCTCCTGCGCCGTCGACACGTCAGGAAGCGCCACCGATTTCCGAACGCCGCCGGGATACTTGCGCCTACCAGAGATCATAGCGCAGCCCGACGCGGATCTGGTGATAGTCCAGCCCATCCTCCACCGTTCCCGCCTCGAAGTCGAGATACTCCATGCCGGGCGCGCTCAGGTACTGATAGCCCACATCCACCGAAACATTGTCGGCAAAGCGATAACTGACACCGGCATTGAGCGAATAGGCGAATTCGTACTGCCGGTCGGAGAAGCTGGCATCGATGCCTGAGCTCGTCCAATCGACCGAGGCTTCGTGCTTCGAATAAAGCATGCCCACGCCAGCGCCGATATAGGGCGTGAAACCGACGACGGTGCCCAGGTCCAGATAGCCGTTGACCATCGCCCCCAGGACCCTGTTCTCCAGCTCAGCCGCGTTGATTCCGTCGTCGTAGTCGAACTTGTCGCGCGAGACATAGCTGAGGTTGACGTCGGCCCGCAGCAGATCGTTGAAGTGGTAGCCGATGCCGATGCCGCCGCCGAACCGGTTGTTCTCCACGTCCAGCCCGAACGGATCGTCATAAACGGACGTGCCGACGTTGTAGGACAGGTCCCCGCGCAGATACCATCCGGAGCCGACTTCCACCGGCACATATTGCGGGGCCTCCTCGATGATCATCGGCGGATCGTAATCCGCCGCGCCGGCCGGCGCGGCCAGGGCGAGCGAGCCGGCAATCGCAGCGAGAACAAGACTGGGAAACTTGCACATGGTTCCGTACTCCGCATGGGCGGCGAAGCTGTCAGTTGCCCCCGCCGCAAGTCGGATGCCATTGTTAACCATCGTGGTTAAACACCGGTTAAGGGTAACCATTCGTTATCCATCGCCCCGCGGCAATCCTGGAGCTCTCGCGCAAAAGAAAACCGCCCGGCGAAACCGGGCGGAGAGGAAGGAGAGGAAGGAGAGGAGAGAACGCTGGCTGGCTACTTGTAGGCCGGCGGGGAGTACTCGTAGGCCGGCGGCTCGTAGGCGACGGTCTGCGGCGTCATGCAATTCACATTGCCGCCGAAGGTATAGCGCACGCCGGCGCGGGCCTCGTGCACGTTGAAGCCGTCATCGAAGCCCGGTCCGGCGCCGATGCCGCCCCCCGACGGGGTGGCGTATTCGAACATGCGCCCGCCCTCAATCCGCGTATAGCGATAGCCCGCGTCGAGCTGCAGGTTCTCCGTCAGGCAGTAGGACGCGCCGGCCATCAGCGACCAGGCGAAACGCCAGTCGCTGACGCCCTTGTGGACGTCGGTCGAGCTGCCGATCGTGTTTTCTAGGTCGTCCCACTTGACGTATGCGCCGCCGATGCCCGCCCCGAGATAGGGCGTCAGGCCGTGATAGGTGCCGAGGTCGACATAGGCATTGGCCATCAGAAGCAGCGCCGAATAGGCGGACTCATCGGTCGAACTGCACGGCCCTGCGCCGCAGGCAACGCTGGAGGTCGTGCCCCGGAAATCCGACTTGAACCAGTAGTCCGCCGTCAGGTCGGCACGGAAATGGGGCGTCATCTGATAGCCGACGCCGGCGCCGAGCGATAGCGCTCCCTTAAGGTCGGTACTGTCGAACGCATGCGTGCCGGGATCGGGCGTACAGGTCGGGCACCCGTAGGTGATGTACTCCAGGCCGCGCAGATCGGACCAGCGGTAGCCGAGATCGCCGCGCAAGTACCAGCCGCCGACAGCGATCTTCTTGACCTCCACCGGCGGCGGTGCCTCATACACCGGCGGCTGGTAGAGGTCGGCGGCAAACGCGCTTGACGTGAAGCCAAGCGCGGCCGCTGCGACAAGCGGCTTGATCGTCTTTTGCATGAATCCATCCCCACGTGCCGGCATGCGGCTGCGCTCCCCGGTTGACCGAAACACGCGAAGATTGCAGGAAAAAGGTTAAGCACTACTTAACCTTAACTTGTAAATTCAGACAGCATCACCGCATGCAATGCGGCCCCGTCTACGGGACCGCGACAGCCAACGGATTATCGCAAATGCGATGGCCGGGCCTCAGGCAGCAGACCGGGCGTCCCCGATGACGCCGACGATTTCTTCCACAATGGCCTTCACCAGTTCGGGGTCGTCCCCTTCCGCCATTACGCGGATAAGCGGCTCTGTGCCGGAGGGACGGATGACCAGGCGTCCCCCGCCGGCCAGCTTCGATTGTGCATCGTTGATGGCCGCCTTGACGGGCGCGCTCTCGAGCGGCTTGCCGCCACTGTTGATACGCACGTTGCGCAGGACCTGCGGAACCGGCTCGAACTTGCGGCAGACCTCACTCGCCGGGCGGTTCTCGCGCTTGATGCAGGCCAGCACCTGAAGCGCGGTGACGAGCCCGTCACCGGAAGTGGTGAAATCCGACAGGATGACGTGGCCGGACTGCTCGCCGCCGACATTCAGACCATGGGCGCGCATGTGCTCCACCACGTAGCGGTCGCCAACCTTGGTGCGGTGGAGTTCCAGCCCACGCCCCTGCAGGAAGCGCTCGAGCCCGAGATTGGACATGACGGTTGCCACGATGCCGCCGCCGGCAAGCCGCTCACGTTCGTGCATGGACTGGGCGATCAGCGCCATGATCTGGTCACCGTCGATTACCGTTCCGTTCTCGTCCACCATGACGACCCGGTCGGCGTCGCCGTCGAGCGCGATACCGATATCGGCACGCACCTCGTGCACCTTCTTGGCAAGGCTCAAGGGATTGGTCGAACCGCAGTCCTGGTTGATGTTCAGGCCGTTCGGCTCGACATGAATGGGCACGACCTCCGCCCCGAGTTCCCAGAGTGCTGCGGGCGCCACCTTGTAGGCGGCTCCATTGGCGCAATCGACGACCACGCGCAGGCCCGAAAGCGACATGTCGCGCGGCAGCGTGCGCTTCGCCGCCTCGATGTAGCGGTCGTGGACGCCGTCGACGCGCTTGGCGCGGCCCAGCGAATCCGCATTGGCAAGCGCCAGCTCGATGTCCTTGTCGAGCATCGCCTCGATGCGGCCCTCGATCTTGTCGGAAAGCTTGTAGCCGTCGGGGCCGAAAAGCTTGATCCCGTTATCCTCGAACGGGTTGTGGGAGGCTGAAATCATCACGCCGATATCGGCCCTGAGCGAGCGCACCAGCATGGCCACCGCCGGCGTGGGAATGGGGCCCAGCAGGAAGACGTCCATTCCCGCCGCGCAGAACCCGGCCACGAGCGCGTTCTCGATCATGTAGCCGGAAAGGCGGGTATCCTTTCCGAGCACCACGCGGTGGCGATGATCGCCGTTCTGGAAGGTCAATCCGGCGGCCATGCCCACCTTCATGGCCACTTCCGCCGTCATGGGAAATCTGTTGGAACGGCCGCGGATACCGTCGGTCCCGAAATATTTCTTCGTCATTTTCTTCTTTGTCCGCACCGATTTGGAAGTCTGTCGCAAGGCTGCGATCCCCCTCCTTATCTGCCACGATTGTCAGCGCCGCTGCGCATCACTTTATGTGAGGAATTGTAATCGATCCATATGAACAGCTGCTTGTCTGCCATACCCAATAATCCGTAAACATACCACCTCCTCTCGCCCGTGAGATCAAGGGCGGAGACGCGGCATCCGCCGGACCGACCGTCGCGAGGTGTCCTGTTCCGGAACGTGCGGCTGGTTTGGTCGAAGTGGCGCCGGGCGAGGGAAGCGAAGGCCCGGCATTCCGTTACGCCCGGCTTCCGCAATGGATTCCGTGCGCTCCCCTTTCTTTGATGACGGCAGGATACGGGCCGGTGATCAGGCGATCATCGGGCCCTCTGGGGTTCGGCTCCAACGGCTGCGCGAAGACCCCTTCCGGGCCGGAGCCCCTCTGGCTCCGGCAGGTCCCCGGCGTTCGAGGCATCTCACCCCTGCGGCTGGGGCTCCATTCCGGCATCGGGCTCCTCGCCGCCCTTCTTGCCTTCCTTGCGCGTGCCCGCCTTGGGCACGGTGGAGCCACGCGAGGGCGGTGTGTCGTCTCCGAGATCGCGCGAAGGCTTCTCGCCGCGAATGATGGCGCGGATCTCGTCGCCCGAAAGGGTTTCATACTCGAGCAGCCCCTCGGCGACGGCGATCCATTCCTTCTTCTTGGTGCTCAGGATCTCGCGCGCCTTGTCATAGGCTTCGTCGATGAGCCGGCGGACTTCCTTGTCGATCTTCTGCTGCGTCTCCTGCGACATGTTCTGCTGACGCGCGACGGAGTGGCCGAGGAACACCTCTTCCTGGTTCTCTCCATAGGCGACCTGGCCGAGCTCGTCGGAAAAGCCCCACTGGGTAACCATGGCGCGGGCGAGCTTCGTCGCCTGCTCGATATCGGACGCAGCACCCGAGGTGATGTTCTCCTTGCCGAATTTGATCTCCTCGGCGACGCGCCCGCCCATCATGATGGCGAGGCGGGAGATCATCCACTTGTAGGTCATGGAGTAGCGGTCGCCCTCGGGCAACTGCATGACCATGCCGAGCGCACGCCCGCGCGGGATGATGGTCGCCTTGTGGACGGGATCGGCCGACGGCACGTGGAGCGCCACGACGGCGTGGCCCGCCTCGTGGAAGGCCGTCAATTCCTTCTCTTCCTGCGTCATGGCGTGCGAGCGCCGTTCGGCACCCATCATCACCTTGTCCTTGGCGTCCTCGAACTCCTGCATGGTGACGAGACGCTTGTTGCGCCGCGCCGCCATGAGTGCGGCCTCGTTGACAAGATTGGCAAGGTCGGCGCCGGAGAAACCCGGTGTGCCCCGCGCCACGATCTTCAGATCCACATTGGGCGCCAGCGGGACGTTGCGGCAGTGCACCTTGAGGATTTTCTCGCGGCCGGCGATGTCCGGATTGGGCACCACCACCTGCCGGTCGAAGCGGCCCGGACGCAGGAGCGCCGGGTCGAGCACGTCGGGCCGGTTGGTGGCGGCAATCAGGATGATGCCTTCGTTCGACTCGAAGCCGTCCATCTCGACGAGAAGCTGGTTCAGCGTCTGCTCGCGCTCATCATTGCCGCCGCCGAGCCCCGCGCCGCGGTGCCGGCCGACTGCGTCGATCTCGTCGATGAAGATGATGCAGGGTGCGTTCTTCTTCGCCTGCTCGAACATGTCGCGCACACGCGACGCGCCGACACCGACGAACATCTCGACGAAATCCGAGCCGGAGATGGTGAAGAACGGCACGTTCGCCTCGCCCGCGACGGAGCGGGCAAGCAGCGTCTTGCCGGTTCCCGGCGGGCCGACGAGCAGCACGCCGCGCGGGATCTTGCCACCGAGGCGCTGGAATTTCTGCGGGTCGCGCAGGAACTCGACGATCTCCTCCAGATCCTCCTTGGCCTCATCGACACCCGCCACGTCCTGGAAGGTGACGCGGCCATGGGTTTCGGTCAGGAGCTTTGCCTTGGACTTGCCGAAGCCCATGGCGCGGCCCGAGCCCGACTGCATCTGCCGCATGAAGAATATCCATACGGCCAGGATGAGGATCATCGGCAGCCAGGAGATGAAATAGCCCAGAATGGAGTTGGACCCGTCCGATTCCGGCCGCGCGTTGATGGTCACACCCCGGTCCTCCAGCCGCTGGACCAGGTTCGAATCGCCCGGCGAATAGGTCTGGAAAGGCGTGTTGTTGTCCACATAGCTGCCGGTAATGCGGTTGCCGGTGATGGTGACGCTTTCGACGCGGCCGTTATCGAGCTCCTGAAGGAACTGGGAATAGGCGACATCCCGCGTCGCACCCCGCTGCTGCGGCGCCTGGAAGAGGTTGAACAACGCGATGAGCAGAACGGCGATGATCGCCCACAGCGCAAAATTTCTGTAATTTGGATTCATGTGTGTTCCATATGTGCGCCGAGGCCGGCATCGTCCATAGCACTGGTTTTGACTAACATAGGGAGCCTGCGCAACCTTGCCAAGCGCAAGGCGCCGATTGCTGCGCATCTCGCTGCGACGGCTATTGATGCTGTCCTTTGTGGCGTCGCAGTGGCAGGTCGGGCCCGCGGGCGGTGCCGATCACCCGCGCGACCGCGCGTGCCGGCGCAAGATCGAAGCATGGCAGGAGCCATGCCCACGGCCCGGCGAGCGGACGCACCGAGAGATCTGGCCGCTGCGCAGCAAGGGCGAGGCAGCGCTCGCCCTTCCACAGCGCGGGCTCGGCGGCGAGCGCGGCGCGCACCAGGCCGGAGGGCGCTTCATGGCCGGCAATGTCCGCTGCCCGCGCATTCTCCGCACCGTACGGACCGAGGAGAACGCCCGCGCCGCCGCCGAGGCCCGAGATGCGGTAGCGTCCGTCCCAGACGATCTCGTCGGCCGCGGCACACCGTGGAAGATTACGCCGCTCGCGATGGAGGAAGATTTGTTCCCCGCGCAGGGAGACGACCGCGCGAGAGAGGCTGGCGCGTCCCCGCGTCCTTTCCGCCCGCTGCAGCAGCTTCGCGGCGCGCATCGCCTCGGGCAGATGCGGCGTGCCGCCGGCGACGGCCAGCAGGAGACGAAGCGTGTCGTTTGCGGTCTTCTCGTCCGCTACCTCGAAGGCGGGCCGCGACAGGCGTAGAAGTCCGGGAGCCGGCCGGTCGGCGGATGCGACGATCAGCGCCGCCACCTTTTCGCCGGCATCCTTTCGTTCCGCAGCCATTTGCCGCGCCCTATGCACCAGGCGCCCGATCTCCTTTTCGCCAAGCCGGCCGCGCACCCGAACGCGCTCGAAGCGCGGGTCGCGGTTGCTGGGGTCTTCGATCCAGGAAAGCCCGCGCCCGCGCAGGAAACGCCGCAGGTCCGCCCTGCGCGTTCCAAGAAGCAGCCTGACGAACCAGACCCGCCCCGCATACAGCGTCGCCGGCGCGATGCCGGCCGCGCCACGCCCTTCCCCGCGGGCAAGGCGCATGGCAAGCGTCTCCGCCTGGTCGTCCGCCGTATGGCCGGTCATCACGAGATCGCTTCCCGCCTCCCCCGCGACCTCGGCCAGGAGCGCAAGACGCGCTTCTCGCGCCGCCGCGGCAACGCCCGTCGAAGGCTTCGGTCCTCTCCAGGTGACCACTCGATGGGCGATATCGTATGCGCCGCAGACCTCCGCGACCCGGCGCGCCTCGCCGGCGGATTCGGCGCGCAACCCGTGGTCGACGGTCACAGCCAGGAGCGAAGGCGCGTTGTCGACGGTCTGCAGATAGTCGCGAAGAAGAAAGAGGAGGGCCAGGGAGTCGCCGCCCCCGGAGACAGCCGCGACGAGGGATTTACGCCCGGCAAGGTCGAGGTCGGCGAAAAACGCGCGCGGATCGGGCGCGAAAGCCTGGCTCAGCAACCAGCCTTTTCCTGTTCCTGCCGGATACGCTCGCGCAGCGCATCGGAAACCTGCGGATAGCGTTGGCCGATCTCGGTGAAGGTCGCGCAGGCGACGTCGCGCTGGTCCAAGGCCGCGAGCGAAACGCCGAGCTTCAGGAGCATGTCCGGCGCTTTCCCGGCATTGGGATGGTTGCGATTGGCCTGGAGAAAGGTTTCGGCCGCTTCGCGGTAGCGATGCTGGGCAAGCAGCGCCTCACCCAGCCAGAATTGCGCGTCGGCTGCATGTGCACCGTCCGGAAACCCGTCCAGATACTGCCGAAAACCCGCCTCCGCCGTGTCGTAGTCCCCCGACAGGATGAATTCGTAGGCGTTGCGGTAGATCTCGTCGGGATTGTCGGAAGGCGGTAGCGCGGCGACCACCGACCCGTCGCTCGGCGCGCCGCTGCCTTGCACGTCGCCGCCCTGCAGGAGGTCGATAGGTTCTCCGCTGCCTTCGCTCACCACATTGCCGTTTTCGTCGAAGGTAATGGTGCCGAGTGTGCGCGGCGGCTCACCCTGTGCCGGTGCCGTCCCTGCGGAGTCGCCGCCTTCCGATCCATTTGCGGGAGCCGGCGCGGATTCGGCCCGTTGTGTGGCCGCGCTGCCGCCGGCATCGGATCGTTTCTCCTCAAGTTGCTGGAAGCGGAACTCGTTGTCCTCCTGCATACGCCGGATCTGATCCTGCATCTGGAGGATCTGGAAGTTGAGTTCTTCGACACGGCCGTTCAGGCGCCGCAGTTCTTCCTCGAGGTTGGAAACCCTGGGGTCGGCCGCCTGGGCCAGGATGACGGGCGCGCCGCGCCGGTCTTTCAGGGAGTCTGCCGTGCCCCCATGACCAAGATCATCGGCGCGCGGCAGAAGGGCCGCGTGCCCCGGCACCGCGAACGCAAGCGAAAGAGCCAGGATGGCCAGGCCGTTCAGATAGGTTCGGAAATGCATTCCCGTCTCGCTCTCGAAAAGAGATGATGACGGCGGCACTTCGATGCCGCCGTTCTCTCTTTAACAGGCCCCGAGACTTCGGCCAAATTTTGATTGTGTCTGCAGCGCCGGAAGCCCCGCGGCCTCAGCTCTCCCCGTCGCCGCCGAGCGCGGTGACGGCGCGCCTGTTCTGCGACCAGCAGGAGATGTCGTCGCATACGGCGACCGGCCGCTCCTTTCCGTAGGAGACGGTGCGGATGCGGTTGGCCGCCACGCCCTGCCCGACGAGGAAGTCCCGTGTGGCGGCCGCACGCCGTGCGCCCAGCGCCAGGTTGTATTCGCGCGTGCCACGTTCGTCGGCATGACCCTCGATGGTGATGGAGTAGGAGGGATATCTGTTCAGCCACTGCGCCTGACGGGTGAGCGTGGCCTGCGCATCCGAACGGACCACCGAGGAGTCGGTATCGAAGAAGATGCGATCGCCGACGCTGACCGTGAACTCCTGTCGGGAGCCGGGCTGGGCGGCATTCGCACCCGCGCCGAGGCCGAGGTCGGCCGCCGTGTTCGGGACCTGCTGATTCGAACGGCATCCGGCGATCGCCAGGGCGGCAACGAAAGCGATAACGGCAGGATTTCTGGCCAGAGTTGCGATACGGCGCATGGCCGTCACTCCTTCAATTCGATTGGGTTTGGTCAAGACTGAAGTAACCATGATGCGGTTAACGCGCGCTCAAGGAACAAGGTTAACGCCTTTCAACCGGCCGCCCCTCCGCATCGAACACGACAAACCAGTGATTCGAACGGTAACGCCAAATGAGGCTGAAAGGCGGCGATCTACTGGCGAAGCGGCGACCAGGCCGGATCCGAGGCGAAGTTGGGGCTCGGGATGTGTTGCTCGTTACGTCCCGTCAGGTCGATGGAATAGAGCTTCGGCCCGGCCGCGCCGGCATCCTGGCGGAAGAACAGGATGACCCGCCCGTTGGGCGACCACGCGGGACTCTCGAGCAGAAACCCGGTGGAAAGAATCCGCTCGCCCGAGCCGTCCGTGCGCATCACCCCGATCTGGAATTCCCCGCCGGTCTGCTTGGTAAACGCGATGAGATCGCCGCGCGGCGACCATACGGGCTGGGAATAGTTGCCGTTCCCGAAGGAAATCCGGTGCTGGTTGGAGCCGTCGGCATTCATCGCGTAGATCTGCGTCCGCCCCCCGCGATCGGAGGTGAAGGCGATCTGCGTGCCGTCGGGCGAATAGGACGGCGACGTATCGATCGCGTTGGTGTTGGTCAGCCGCGACGTCGTGCGTGTCCTCAGGTCCATCGTGAAGATGTTGGAATTGCCGTCCTCGCGCCCCAGGCTCAGGATCACCTTGTCGCCGTTCGGCGAAAACCGCGGCGCGAAGGTCATGTTGGGGAAATCGCCGATCAGCTCGCGCTGCCCGGTCTCGAGCTGCAGCAGATAAACCCGCGGTTCGCCGCTTTCGTAGGACGTATAGGTGAGTTCCTGGCGCCGCGGAGAGAAACGCGGCGTCATGACCAGCGTGCTGCCATCCGAGAGGGTCCGGAAATTGGCGCCGTCCTGGTCCATGATGGCGAGGCGCTTCACCCGGTTGTCGCGCGGCCCCGACTCGTCGATGAAAACGATCTGGCTGTCGAAATAGCCCTTTTCGCCCGTGAACTGCTCATAGATCGTGTCGGCGATGATGTGGGCCACACGGCGCCAGTCGTTGGCGTTGGCATAGAACTGCTCGCCGACGAGCTGCTGGCCCGCGAATATGTCCCACAGCCGGAATTCCGTGCGCAGCCGCCCGTCCGGCTCTTCGGTCACGCGCCCGGTCACCACGGCCTGGGCGTTGATGACCTTCCAGTCCTCGAAACGCGGCGCGACATCGGGATTGGAGATCTTCTCGATGAAAGCATTCTTGTCGATCGGCGCGAAAAGGCCGGAACGCCGCAGGTCCGCCGCCACGACGCTGGTGATCTCGGCCCCCTTGCCGCCGGCCGACAGGAAATCGGTCAGGGCGATCGGCACCGGCTCGACCACACCTTGATTCACGTCGATTTCCACGAGCGCGCGCGCCGGCGTCACGGCCAGCACGACCAGCCCCAGGACCAGACCCCCCACGGCCAGGGCTGTTCTCAGGAATGTCTGCATTTCTTCAAGCCTCTTGGATATCTTTCGGTGTTCCGCATCAGAACATGTCGGTGGGATCGAAGTGGACGATGACGTCGGCCCAGGCACTGTATTTTTCTGCGGGCAGATTGTAGGGCGCGCATTGGAGAATGGCGCGCCGCGCCGATTCCGCCGCCGCGCGCTCCACGCTGGAGCCGCTGCCGCCGGCGATGATCTGCGGACTGCCTTCGATCGCCCCGCTCGGATCGAGCCGGAATTTGAGGGACACCTTGAGATTTTCCGCGTCGAGCGCGCCGGCGGGAACGTTCCAGCAGCGCTGGATCTGCCCGCGCAGCGCGTCCATCTCGCTCTGCGTCAGCGTCTCGCCGGTGGTCGTTCGCTCGCCGCCGAGCGCCGCCTGTTCGGTGGAGCGCTCCGCGCCGCCGCCGGAGGCTTCCTCCTTGTTCAGGAGAGCGGCCACCTCGTCGAAGAGCTCGTCGTCCTTCTTTTCGCTGCGGGCCTGCTGTTTCTGCGCCGGCTTTTCGGCCTCTTTGCGCTCCGGAGCCTTGGCGGTCTGCGCCTTGGGCGGCTGCGGCCGGGCCTGCGGCAACGGCGCCGACTGCGGCAGCTTCACGCTCTCGGCCTCGGCGTTCTCCGCCACCAGGGATTCCTCGGCCGGTTCCGGCGCCACCTCCTGCTGCGGCTGCGGCTCGGGTTCCCTTTCCGTGGCCGGCACCGCCTCGGCATCGGCTTGCTGCGCCGCCTCCGTCGGCCGCTCCGCCGGCTCCGGCGCGGGCGTCGGCGCCGATGTCGGCTGCGCGGCCTGCTCCACCGGCCGCGCCTTCGGCTCCGGCGTCGGCGGGGCGTCAAGATCGGTGTCCGCCTCGCCCACCGTCTGCGCGTTCTCCACCGGGTCCGGCCGCTGGGTCGGCATCGGGGCCGGCCGTTTCTCGGCCGGAGCCTCCTTCGCGCCTTCTTGGACCTGGGTAAGATCGCCGACGGGAATGATGTCGACCGGCAACGCCTCGACATCGGCCACTTCATAGGCGCGCGGGCCCGACAGCGAGAAAAGCCCGACGCCGAGGAGGATCGCATGCAAGGTGACCGATGTGGCGAGACCGGCCTTCATGGAAATCAGCTGTCCTGTTCCTGGAGCGTGACCAGACCGAGATTGCGGAAGCCTGCGGCCGAGATGCGCGCCATCACGCGCATGACCGTTCCGTAGTCGGCCGCCCTGTCGCCGCGCACATAGATGCGTTCATCGTAGCCGGCCTGGGCGATCGCCTGAAGCTTCGCCACCACCTCGTCGATCGGGACTTCCGTTTCCTGCAGGTAGATACGCCCTTCATTGTTGACGGAGATGGTGATCGGCTGGGTCTCGGAATTCAGCGCCTCGGCCTGGGTCTCCGGCAGATCGATCGGCACGCCCACCGTCAGCAGTGGGGCGGCGACCATGAAGATGATGAGCAGCACCAGCATCACGTCGACGAAGGGCGTGACGTTGATTTCCGACATCAGCGCGTGCCGGCGCCCGCGGCGCCTGCGCCCGTTTCCGCCCCCGCGGGCGGAGGCCACCGACATCCCCATCAGGCGTACTCCTCTGCCCTGGCTTTCGGCGCCACCTTCTCATCGATTTGCCGCGAGAGTATGGCGGAAAACTCGTCGGCGAAGCCCTCCATGCGCGCGCTCAGCCGGCCGGCGTCCGCCGTCAGCTTGTTGTAGGCGATGACGGCGGGAATGGCCGCGAGCAGGCCCATGGCGGTGGCCAGCAGCGCCTCGGCGATGCCCGGCGCCACCACGGCCAGGTTGGTCGATTTGGAGCCGGCGATGGCCTGGAAGGAAGTCATGATGCCCACAACCGTGCCGAACAGGCCGATGAAGGGAGCGGAAGAACCGATGGAAGCGAGAAAGCCGAGCCGGCCCTCGAGGCGTTCCATCTCGCGCGCCAGCGCCAGGTCCATCGCCTTGTCGACGCGCGTCTGCAGGCCGAGCGGCGAGCGCGCACCCTTTTCGAACGACTTCTTCCATTCGCGCATGGCGGCCACGAAGATCGAGCCCATGCCGCTGGTCTTGCGTTCCGAAAGCGTGCGATAAAGCTCTTCCAGCGACTGGCCAGACCAGAAGACCTGCTCGAAACGGTCGAGCGCGACACGCATGCGCCCATAGGCGACCAGCTTGTCGACGATGATCGCCCAGGTCCAGATCGACGCCCCGAGCAGGCCGATCATGACCAGCTTCACCACCCATCCCGCTTGCCAGAACAGCGCCCAGATGGACAGATCCCCACCCGGCGCGGTGAGCGCTACACTTTCCATGGATAAACGTCCTCGTAAAATCTGGGCAGCATCTCTGTGCCGTTCCGTCCGCCCGCGCGCCTGCACCACTTCGCGGAAGCCGCAGTGTCCCCCGCGGGTCTCAGCGCGCCTTTTTCCGTTAAAATTTGGTCAAAGGAAGGCGCGAAGAGGCCCCGTGGCACCATGAAGCTTATGGTCCTTCATGGTTAACGTGGTGTTACGGAGTCGCGAATATTTGCACGAAAGTCCCGTTTTACTCGGGCTGGCGCAGAAACGCCGCCGCCCATTCCCTGGGGAAGCGCCGCGGCTTGCCCGACGCGCCGATGATCGCCGCTTCCACGCCCGCCGCGACGAGCAGTTCTCCCTGCCGCGTCAGTTGCTGCGCCATGAAGATGCGCGCACCGGAGATCCGCTCCACCTTCGTGTCGACCGTAATGATGTCGTCTATGCGCGCGGGCTGGCGGAAGTCGATCTCCATGCGCCGCACCACCCAGGAAAGCTTCTCGCCATGCTTGCCGTCGGCAAGCTCCGTGTGATGCACGCCGGCCAACCGCAGGAAATCCGAGCGCCCTCGCTCGAGGAATTCGAGATAGCGAGCGTGATAGACCACACCGGTGAAATCCGTGTCGGCGAAATAGACCCGCGCCATCAGGCGATGGCCTTCAGACGTCAGAGCGCCGCTGAGGCCTGCCGCGAGATCGTCGCCGCGATCGGTCATGCGCCGTTGCCCTCAGATTGACCCGTTCTGCGGTGGGGCCGGTTCAGGCGTGGATCCTCGGATCCATGCCCGACCATCGACAATCCATCGGCATCGACGGCAACCCGCACTATTCCTCCTCCTGGAACAGGCTGATCTGCGCCTGGGTGATCTCCCGCGGCGCCTCCAGCCCCAGATGCTTCCATGCCCTTGCGGCCAGCACCCGCCCGCGCGGCGTACGCTGGATGAAGCCCTGCTGGATGAGATAGGGCTCGATGATGTCCTCGATGGCGTCGCGCGGCTCCGAAAGCGCGGCCGCGATGGTCTCGATGCCGACCGGACCGCCGCCGAAGTTTTCCACGATCATGGTGAGATAGCGCCGGTCGAGCTGGTCGAGGCCGAGCGCGTCCACTTCCAGCCGCGACAGCGCGTCGTCGGCGACCGGCCGCGTCACCTTTTCCGCCCCCGCCACGGAAGCGAAATCGCGCACCCGGCGCAGAAGCCTGCCGGCAATGCGCGGCGTGCCGCGGGCGCGCCGGGCGATCTCCTCGGCACCGTCTTCCGTCAGCGGCAGGCCGAGAATGCGGGCGCCGCGCGTGACGATCGCCTGCAGTTCCTCGACCGTGTAGAATTCGAGCCGAACGGGAATGCCGAAACGGTCGCGCAACGGCGTGGTCAAAAGGCCGAGCCGCGTCGTCGCCGCCACGAGCGTGAACTTGGCGAGATCGATCTTCACCGAGCGCGCCGCCGGCCCCTCGCCGATGATGAGGTCGAGCTGGTAATCTTCCATGGCGGGGTAGAGGATCTCCTCCACCGCCGGGTTCAACCGGTGAATCTCGTCGATGAAGAGCACGTCGCGCTCTTCCAGGTTGGTGAGCAGCGCGGCGAGATCCCCCGCCTTGGCGATCACCGGGCCCGATGTGGCGCGGAAATTGACGCCGAGTTCGCGCGCCATGATCTGCGCCAGCGTTGTCTTGCCGAGTCCCGGCGGTCCAACGAAGAGTACATGGTCCAATGCCTCGCCGCGCCCGCGCGCCGCCTCCACGAAGACCTTCAAGTTCGCCCGCGCCGCCTTCTGCCCGACGAACTCGCCGAGCGTCTGCGGCCGCATGCCGGCATCGACATCCTCGCCACGCTGGTCGGCCGAGATGAGGCGGTCGGCCTCGCTCATGTGAGAAGCTCCATTCCAGGCACCGATTCACCGTCACGCGTGAAAAGCCGGACGATCACACTGGTATCAACGCCGAGCACGCAGGCGCTCGTATCTTTCCGTTGCGGCTTCGGCAATCGACTCGTTCACATCCTCGATCGATACCGCCTTGCGGACCGGACCGTACAAGGCTCCGGCGAGATCGAGCACACTCCTGTTTTTCGGCACAAGCACGACCTTCCCGTCGACAATTTCATAGCCGATTCCATCGTCGGCGCTTCGATTCCCATTTCCTGTCCCCGGCCGGGTCACTTACCATCCAATAGTAAGGAACACCGCGCTTAACAAGGAAGATCCCAGGCCCCTTACCGCGCCAACTCCTTCAGCCCCAGCCGGATCAGCGTTCCGGCATCCGCCCCCTCGCCCGCCGTCTTCAGCGCCGCGGCCACCGCGTTGGCGGCCATGTCGCGCGAATAGCCGAGATTGGCGAGCGCCGAAACCGCGTCTGCGACCGGCGCCGGCGCCGCGTTTTCGCCGAGGTCCTGCTTGAGCCCGATGGTCTGCGCCGCCTCCCCGGCATAGGCGGGCGCCTTGCTCTTCAGTTCCGTCACGATCCGCTCGGCCACCTTGCGGCCCACGCCCGGCGCGCGGGCCACCATGGCCGCGTCCTTGAGCGCGATGGCGTTGGCGAGTTCGGCCGGGGAAAGCGTCGACAAGACCGACAGCGCCACCTTGGCGCCGACGCCCTGGACGTTGTTCTGCAGGAGCCGGAACCATTCGCGCTCCAGCGCGCTCCGAAACCCGTAGAGGCGGATCATGTCCTCACGCACATAGGTCTCGATGAACAGCGTCACGACCGTCCCCACTCCTTCGAGCGCGGTGAGCGTGCGGGCCGAACAGTGCGCCACATAGCCGACCCCGCCCACGTCGATAATGCAATGATCCTCGCCGATCTCGTCGACGATGCCCTTGAGCTTGCCGATCATTTCAGCGCCTCAAGGGCGAGGCGGGCGGTCGCGGACTGCCGATGATGGGCGTGGCAGATGGCGATGGCGATGGCGTCCGCCGCGTCGTCGGTGTCGAAGCGCGCCCTGGGCAAAAGCACCTTCACCATCATGTGGATCTGCTTCTTGTCTCCGTGGCCGACGCCGATCACCGCCTTCTTCACCGCGTTGGGCGCGTATTCGGCCACCCGCAGCCCCGCGCGCGCCGGCACCAGCATGGCGATGCCGCGCGCCTGGCCGAGCTTCAGCGTGGCGGCGGCGTCCTTGTTGACGAACGTCGCCTCCACTGCCGCTTCCTGCGGCATGTGCGCGTGCAGCACGTCGGCAAGACCGTCGTGGAGCTGGCAAAGACGCGAGGCGAGGTCGGCCTTGTCGTTGGAGCGTACGGTCCCGGCATGCACGAAGCGCAGCGAATTGCCGAGCGCCTCGAGAACCGCCCAGCCGGTGCGCCTGAGCCCCGGGTCGATGCCGATGATGCGAATCGCTTCTGCCATGGCCACACCATAGCTACGGTCCGCACCAATGCCAGCGCGAAGCGCCGCCCGTGCCGCGTTTGGCGATCAGTTCCGGCCGAAGGCCGTTTGCAAGAGCGTGATCTGATCGGAGACGGGATTGAAGGCGAAGGTCTCGTCGACCGGCGGCTCCGTGTCCGCGCCGCCGTAGATCGCCTCGTCCAT
Source organism: Chelativorans sp. M5D2P16 (assembly GCF_034427935.1). Lineage (NCBI taxonomy): Bacteria > Pseudomonadati > Pseudomonadota > Alphaproteobacteria > Hyphomicrobiales > Phyllobacteriaceae > Chelativorans > Chelativorans sp. M5D2P16. Next base: position 106,488 of record NZ_JAXQNM010000038.1, read on the forward strand.
GCGCCGCACCAGCGCCTCCAGGCGCAGGGACCGCCGTACCAGACTGCGGAAGGTTTCCGGAAGTTCGCTCCAGCCGGGCGCATCCGCCTGCGACGAGGCCGTGTCGAGCCGCACCTTGGCCTTTTCGGCCGCGACCTGCTCCCGTGTCATCTCGCCGGAATTGGCCGCCCGTTGCAAGAGCAGCCACGAGGCAAGCTGCATCAGGCGCGTCGTCAGCCGCATGGACTCGGCCGCATAGAGCCCGGCCGCCACGCGCGGCAACGTCTTGGCCGCAACCCTGCCTTCGCCGTCGAGATATTCGGCCGCCTCTTCGACGAGCCCCATGCCATCGTTGTAAAGCGGCTTGAAGGAATCCGTGAAGATCCGCCTTTCAGCCAAGCTGACCGGATTCGCGGCACCCGTACTCCCGGTGATCATCCGTGATACGCCCCACCAAGTTTCAACGGCACCGGGGGAGCCCCGATGCGCTATATGTCTGTCCACGTCCCGCGATGGAAAATGCCTTTCAAGGAACCCGAAGGCAAGCCCCCGCTTAACGAACGGTTAACAGCAGTTGGGGACAAAAAAAGAGCCGCGGATGGCGGCTCTCAGGAGTTTAACAGGGAGGCGTCAAACAGAATGGCTCCAGCCACTCGGTAAGAATCCAGATCACTGGATACGCACAGTAAACGCACGTAAAGCTTAACAAGCTCTTAACGAACACCGGATTCTTTGATTAAAAAACGCCTTTCGATGCGATTTTTTCCCTAGAGCGACTTGGCCTGCTCGCGCAGCCGGAACTTCTGTATCTTGCCCGTGGAGGTCTTCGGGATCTCGGCGAAGATCACGTGCCGGGGACATTTGAAGGCGGCCAGGAGCTGCCGGCAATGGGCGATGATTTCCTCCGCGCTCGCCTCCCGCCCCGGCTTCAGTTCCACGAAGGCCACCGGGGTCTCGCCCCATTTGTCGTCGGCGCGCGCCACCACGCCGCATGCGGCGATCGCCGGGTGCCTGTAGAGCGCCTCCTCCACCTCGATGGACGAAATGTTCTCGCCGCCGGAAATGATGATGTCCTTGGACCGGTCCTTGAGCTGGACATAGCCGTCCCGGTGCAGAACGCCGAGGTCGCCGGAATGGAACCAACCGCCGGCGAAGACCTTCTCCGTCGCCGCCTTGTTCTTGAGATAGCCCTTCATGACGATGTTGCCGCGGAACATCACCTCGCCGAGCGTCTCGCCGTCGGCAGGCACCGGCCGCATGGTCTCCGGGTCCATGACGGTCAGATCCTCGAGCGCTGCGTAGCGCACGCCCTGGCGTGCCTTGCGCGCGGTCTGCCCCGGTCCGTCGAGACCGTCCCATTCCGTCTTCCACTCGTTCACCACGGCCGGCCCGTATGTCTCGGTCAGCCCGTAGAGATGGGTGACGGCGAAACCGGCCTCGGCCATGCCCGCCAGCACGGCTTCGGGTGGCGGCGCCGCCGCGGTGTTGAAGATGACGGTCTGCGGGAAGGTGCGCTTGTCCGATTCGTCGGCATTGATCAGCGTGGACATGACGACCGGCGCGCCGCACAGATGTGTCACGCGATGGTCGGCGATGGCATCGTACATGGCCTTCGCCCGCACCCAGCGCAGGCACACATGGGTGCCCGCCTGCAGGGCCAGCGTCCACGGGAAGCACCAGCCGTTGCAGTGGAACATGGGCAGCGTCCACAGATAGACGGGATGGCGGCCAAGCCCGGCATGGATGGTGTTGGAATAGGCCATCAGCGTTGCCCCACGATGATGGGAGACCACGCCCTTGGGATTGCCGGTGGTGCCGGAGGTGTAGTTGAGCGCGATCGCGTCCCATTCGTCATCCGGCATAGACCAGGCGAAATCCGGCTCGCCCGCCTCGACGAAGGCGTCGTAGTCCTCGCTGCCGATGCACTCCCCCTTCGGATACGGCGCGTCGGCCGGATATTCCGGATCGTCGCAATCGATCACCAGCGGGTTCACCCTGGCTTTCGCCAGCGCCTCCTTCATCACCCCCGAGAACTCGCGGTCGACGATGACGACCTTGCTGTCGGCGTGGTCGAGCTGGAAGGCAATGACGGCCGGGTCCAGCCGCGTGTTGATCGAGTGCAGGACGGCCCGCGTCATCGGCACGCCGAAATGCGCCTCCAGCATGGGCGGCGTGTTCGGCAGCATCACCGAGACCGTGTCGCCCTTGCCGACACCGTGCCGGTCAAGCGCCGAGGCCAGCCGCCGGGCGCGCTCCCAGAAGACGCCGTAACTGCGCCGCAACCGGCCGTGGATGACGGCCGGATGGTCCGGAAACGTCATTGCCGCCCGCTCCAGGAACGTGATCGGTGTCAGCGGCTGGAAGTTGGCCGGATTGCGGTCGAGATCCTGCTCATAGGGGTTCGTGCTCAACGTGTTTCCTCCCTCCACGTCGTGACGATTTTAACCACAGGCGCGTTCGTCTCACCAGCCCCAGAGGTTCGTCACGCCGTCATGGATGAGCTTGAGCGAAATGATCAGCACCATGGCGTACATGAAAGGGTAGAAGACCTGCGGTTTCATGCGCTTGACGACCCACACTCCCGCCAGGGTCGCAAGCGGCGCGAGCGGTGAAAGCACAAGCGAGGCGGTGAGGTTCGTGGCGTCGAACTGGCCGAGGGCGAAATAGGGAACGAGCTTCACGGCATTGACGACGGCGAAGAAGACGACGCTGGTGCCCGTATAGACCCGAGGATCGTGCTTCAGAGGCAAGGCGTAGATCTGGTAGGGCGGCCCGCCCGCATGCGCCACGAAGCTGGTGAAGCCGGCCACACCGCCCCAGAAGAATCCCTTCACCGGCTTCTGCGGTGCCGCGCGCTCGCCGGTGAGGAGCTTTTGGCGCACCCAGCGCAGGAAGAACAGGAGCGTGATGACGCCGACGATCAGCCGCACATGTCCGTCGGTCACGACCGCCGCCGTCATCCAGCCGATGGTGATGCCGACGAGCGCGCCCGGCAGCATGATGGCGAGCACCCGCCGGTCGAAATAGCCGCGCCAGGCCCACAGCGAAACCACGTCCATGACGATCAGGATCGGCAGCAGGATCGCGGCCGCCTGCACCGGCGGCACCACCAGCGCGATCAAGGGAACGCCCAGCAATGCCATGGCCCCGCCGAACCCGCCTTTCGACAGGCCGACCAGAATGACGGCCGGAATCGCGGCCATGTAGAACAGCGGATCGCCGAGAATGGGAGTCATGCTCAAGAAGGATCAACGTTTCGGCCGACATAGACCGCGCGCCGCCGCTTGACGAGGGGCAGGCGAAAAATTCGACATCAATTAGCAAAGGTATCAAACAGAAACGAGAACGCTGACTCTCGCGAGTAGTTAATGGACTCCACAACCTGAAAGATTCCGGGCATGGTAGTTCGCATGTTTCGGGGCATTTTTAAGCGTATCCCCTTCGTCGAAAGCCTGCGCGCTTTCCTTGAACAGTGGGGAATGTGGAACGCGATTGCTGGTGCAGTTGGCGTCGCCGGAGCGGGTATTATGACCGCTTGGGCCTGGCTGGAATCCAATCTCCCCTACTGGGGAATTGCCAGTGTTTTCGCCATGACACTCGTTGTAATCCTTGCCGGGATGAATTTTGCCTACGGTCTATTCCTCAAGCGAAAGCAGTCAGCCTTTCTGGACCGCGTGGTAACAATCGACCGGGATGCGCTCGCTGATGAACTAGAAGATATGAGCCGGAAGGTGGCAGGGTTGGTTGGAGAATTCCGCGGCCCCATGCAGGAGGCGTGGTGGAAGGACTCGGCAAATCGAGACCCTAGTACGCTTCGCGAATCCCACACCCGCATTGAAGGTCAACTTATCGAAAAATATTCATATCGGCACGGTGCCGATGTGTGGCGCCTGATCCGCCGCGCGTCCAAAGTAGTGCCGGTCGACCGCGGCGACATCTGGCAAATCCAACATGGTGTTCGGGGCGAGCATGATTTGATCAACGTTTATATGTTTCTCGCCTCACTTGCGGACGATGTGCGTTCCCCCAAAGCGCCCATTCCTATGACTGACCGCCGCACAGTGGAAAAGGTTACGGGCTAGTTTCTGTTTTGAGGGATTTGCGCCGCTCCGGCAGCGGGGTTGGTGCCCTTTCCACAAAGGTCAGAAAATCCAAGATCCTTGTCGCCCGCGCGCCCCTCCGCTATGCCCCAATCAGACCAAAATGGGTGGCCAGAAGGAGAGCCGGGCAATGGAAATCCATGAGTGAAACCAGCACACCCAACCGCTGCCGCCTCGTGCTGATCGCCCCGCCAGCGGGCGAGGGCATGCTCGAGCGCGTCGACGGCGCGCTTGCCGGCGGAGACGTCGCTTCGCTCGTCATTCCCACCTACGGCGCCGACGAAGCGGCCTTCCAGGAACATGCGGAGCGGCTGACCCGAATGGCGCAGGCCCGCGGCGTTGCCGCCATTATCGCGGGCGAGCCGCGCATCGCCGCCCGTGTCGGCGCCGATGGTGTCCACATCGAAGGAACGAAGGCGGAGCTTGCCGAGGTGATCGGCAAGCACCGGGCGAAGATGATGGTCGGCTGCGGCGGAGCGAAGAACCGCGACAACGCGCTGGAACTCGGCGAGACGCAGCCCGACTACATCTTTTTCGGCCGTTTCGGCTATGACGGCAAACCTGAGCCGCACCCGCGCAATCTTGCGCTGGGCGAATGGTGGTCGCAGTTGGTGGAGATTCCCTGTATCGTGCTCGCCGGCGCGGATATCGCCTCGGTGGACGATGTCGCGCGGACCGGTGCGGAGTTCGTCGCCCTGGGCAACGCCGTCTTCGCCGCCGGCGCCGATCCGGCGCAAATGGTCGCAGAGGCAAATGCGCGGCTCGACACGCACGCACCGAGATTGGACGATCTGGCGAAATGAAGCCGAAGCAGTTCCCGCCCTTCCGCCTCGTCGTATTCGCGCTGGCCGCAGTCGTGGCCTGGTCCGCCGCCCCCGCGCAGGGGGTGGACGGGACGGAAAGCGGCGCCGAGGAGCGGCAGGAGGCTCCCTTCGAGCTGAAACGGCCCACCCTGGAGAACGTCGATCCCCGGCGCTTCGGTAAACGGGAGGATGCCGCCTTCGGCGCGTTTCAGCGCGGCTATTACCTCACCGCCCTGAAGCTCGCCCGTCCGCGCGCCGAGGCCGGCGATCCCGCCGCGCAGACCCTGATGGCGGAGATTTATGCCCGTGGGCTGGGGGTCGCCAAGGACGTGGAGAAGGCGGCTGAACTGTACGCCGAGGCGGCCAAGCAGGGCATACCGGAAGCGCAGATGCAGTATGCGCTGATCCTCATCGACGGCAGCCTCGTGGAGAAAGATCCCGAACAGGCCCTGACGCTGATGCGCAGCGCGGCGGAAGCCGGCGAGCCGCTCGCCCAGTTCAATCTTGCGCAGATGATGATGGAGTCGGGCTCCTCGGTCGACGAGGCGGTGAGATGGTACGAGCGCGCCGCCTCAGCGCGCCTGCCCGACGCGCAATATGCGATGGCGCAGATCCATACGCACGGCGTCGGCCACAAGCAGCAGGACGAAGCCGAAGCGCTCCGCTGGCTGCGCAAGGCGGCCCGCCAGAACTACGACACCGCCCAGCTCGACCTCGGCACCTGGCTGGTCGAGGGGCGTGGCGGAAAGGCCGATCCGAAAAAGGGCTTCGCATGGCTGAAACGCGCGGCCGAAAGCGGCAACATCGCCGCCCAGAACCGTGTCGCCAAGCTCTACCGAGCCGGCATCGGCGTCGAAGCCGATTCTGTGCTCGCCGCCGCATGGTATATCCTGGCCCGCCGCGCCGGTCTGGAAGATCCCGAAATGAAGGGCTTCATGGCGGGGCTCACCGACGAAGAGCTGAAGGAAGCCGTCGAGCGGGCCAATCGGCTGCGGTGAGCGAAAACAGGACAACGAGAGCCCGCTTGCTTTTGGTCGGCTCTTTTTCCATTGCCGCACCGGCCGACTGCCTCGCCCCACTCTCCCACTCCCCTGATCACCGCGACTTGCCTACACACCCGTTTTATGTTCTTGGAAGCTCCGGCCCGCGCCTGCGCGACGCACGAACACATCAGGACAGGTCAGGATGAAGATCAACGGCAATGAAATCCGGCCCGGAAACGTCATCGAGCACAATGGCGGTCTCTGGGTGGCTGTGAAGACCAACCACGTCAAGCCCGGCAAGGGCGGCGCCTACAATCAGGTCGAGATGAAGAATCTCATCGACGGCACCAAGCTCAATGAGCGCTTCCGTGCCGCCGAGACGGTCGAGAAGGTGCGCCTGGAGCAGAAGGAGTTCACCTATCTCTACGAGCAGGGGGACGCCCTGGTCTTTATGGATTCGGAGACCTACGAGCAGCTCGAATTGCAGAAGGACTTCGTCGGCGACCGCGCCGCCTTCCTGCAGGACGGCATGACCGTGACCGTCGAACTCTACGAGGAAAAGCCGATCGGCATCTCCCTGCCGGACCAGGTGACGCTGGAGATCGCCCAGGCCGACCCGGTGGTGAAGGGCCAGACGGCGGCCTCCTCCTACAAGCCCGCGGTTATGGAGAACGGCGTGCGCGTCATGGTGCCGCCCTTCATCAGCTCCGGCGAGAGGATCGTCGTCGACACCAATGAAATCACGTATGTGCGCCGCGCCGACTGAGGGCGCGCGCCATCCCAACCACGCATAGGATCGTTCATGCCGCGTTCGGCCATCATCAATGTCATGGTTCAGGCCGCCATGAAGGCGGGACGCTCGCTGGCGCGTGACTTCGGTGAGGTGCAAAACCTGCAGGTCTCGCTCAAGGGGCCGGGCGACTACGTCAGCCAGGCCGACCGCCGCGCCGAGGAAATCGCGTACGCAGAGCTGTCCCGGGTGCGCCCGGGCTATTCGTTCCTGATGGAGGAGCGCGGCGTGGTGGAAGGCGATGATCCCCAGCATCGCTGGCTCGTCGACCCCCTGGACGGCACCACGAACTTCCTGCACGGCATCCCCGTCTTCGCCGTTTCCATCGCGCTCGAGCGGCAAGGCCAGCTCGTGGCGGGTGTCGTCTACAACCCGGTCATGGACGAGCTTTATACGGCCGAGCGCGGCGCCGGCGCTTTCTTCAACGACCGGCGCATGCGCGTCGCCGCCCGCACGCGGCTGTCGGACAGCGTTCTCGGCACCGGCATTCCGCATCTGGGCCGCGGCAATCACGGCCAGACGCTCCTCGACATGCGCAACGTTATGGGCGAGGTATCGGGCATCCGCCGCCTCGGATCCGCTTCGCTCGATCTGGCCTATGTCGCGGCCGGACGTTTCGACGGCTTCTGGGAGGACGCACTCTCGCCGTGGGACATCGCCGCGGGCGTCCTGATGATTCGCGAGGCCGGCGGCTACGTCACCGACAGGAGCGGCAATCACGACGTCCTCGAGGCCAGTTCGATCGTCGCCGGCAACGAAACGATCCACCGCGCACTCCTCAAAGCGCTTCAGAAGAAGCCCGCCTGACCCTTCTTGCCGTGGTCCGCGTATTGCCGGCCCGAAGCCTCGATGGCATCGCTCGTCGTTTCGGGCGGCCTCCAGCCGAAGACATGCATGAAATTTGAGGGATCGACCGTCAGATCGCCGAGCAGGGTCTCGGCGAGTTGTCCGCGCCCGGCGACGCGCAAGCCAAGCCGCATGATGGACGGCGGGAAGGGCAGAAGGCGCGGCGGCCGGCCCATCCCGGCGCGCAGCCGGCTGAGGATCGTGCGCAGCGAGACCTGCTCGCGGTCGGCGATGTCGTAGGTGCCGCTGGCCCGGCCGGAAAGCGCGGCATCGAGCGCAACGCCGATCGCATCGCACAGATTGCCCACCGCGCAGAGGGAGCGCCGGTTGTCCACCCCGCCGAAGGGCAGCGGCAGGCCGCTCGCCGCGAGGCGCTGGAGCTTGGCCCAGTTGCCCGGCGCGTCGAAGCCGTAGACCAGCGGCGGCCGCAGCACGATTCCGGCCCGGTCCGCGCCCTCGCAGAAACGGCGCACGTGCTCTTCGCCCGCCCGTTTCGAAACGCCATAGGCATCCGCCGCTTCACGCGCGGCAATGCTGCCGAGGAAAACGAAAGCCTTTACCCCGGCAGCCGCGCAAGCCTCGACGAGCCGTCCGGTGCCGACGTCATTGACGGTGAAATACGCCGCTTCGGCCGCATCCGGGCGGTGCGCCACGCCGGCAAGGTGCACGACGGCATCCATGCCGGCGAGCGCGGGTGACCAGTCCGTCTCACCGTCGATCGCCCCGACGGGCACGAATTGCGCCGTGCTTTCACGCCGGTTCCGGCCCGCCTCCCTCACCGTGTGGCCGCGGCGGATCAGGATTGGCACGAGATGGCGGCCGATGAAGCCGGTGGCGCCGGTGACCAGGACCTTGGCCATGGACTCTCCTTCCGGAAGCGGTTCGTCCCGGCCATGCACTGTGCCGGGCGGACGCGCGCTTATTTCAATTTCGTCACAATTCCGTTTAGAGTCTCGACCAATCTCAGGCTCGGACCACCAGACGGGATTGGCTGCGCACCTTGAGCAATTTACGCTATAAGCACCGGTCACGGTGGCCGCGGCGTGATCGTCCGGACGGTCTAACACATTCGAGGAACAGATGGCCTTGCTGAAGTCGCTGGGGGCGGACAATCTCACCGCCGAAGAGAGATACGATCCGCGAAGCCTTTCCAGTCCACAGGTTTTCCTCTATTCGATGCTGATCTTCCTGGCGATCGTCGGCTTTGTGGCGGCCATTCTCTATCGTCAGATTTCCGCGGCGTTCCAGAGCAATCCCGGTCTCAACGGGCTTATCCTCGGTGTTCTTGCGATCGGCATCCTTCTCGCCTTCATGCAGGTGATAAGGCTTTTCAGGGAAGTGCGCTGGGTGAACTCCTTCCTCGCCGGCACGGAGGTGACGGAGCCGGTGCTTCTGGCGCCGATGAAGGCGCTGCTCAGCCGCTCCTCGGCCATGGCGCTGTCGACGTCCTCCATGCGCTCCATTCTCGATTCGATCGCCACCAGGCTCGATGAAAGCCGCGACATCTCGCGCTATCTGATCGGCCTGCTCGTCTTTCTCGGCCTGCTCGGCACCTTCTGGGGGCTTTTGCAGACCATCAGCTCGATCGGCGACACGATCCAGTCCCTCGATCCTGGCACGGGCAACGCCAACGACATCCTCGATTCGCTGAAGGCGGGGCTTTCCGCTCCGCTCGGCGGCATGGGCACGGCTTTTTCCTCCTCGCTTTTCGGTCTTTCGGGATCGCTCGTTCTCGGCTTCCTGGACCTGCAGGCCGGGCGGGCCCAGAACCGCTTCTACACCGAGTTGGAGAACTGGCTCTCCACGGTGACCGACCTGAGTTCCGACATGACCGAGGGCACCAGGAACGGCACGTCCGAGGAACTGCGGGAACTGGCGGAGAAGTTGCGCGCCGCCCAGGAGACCGGTGGCAGCAATCCGCGCACTGCCGCGGCGATGGCATCGCTCGCCGACGGCATTTCCGGCTTGGTGAAGAACATGCGCCAGGAGCAGCAGATGATGCGTGACTGGGTGGAAGCCCAGGCGGCGGACCAGAAGGCGATGCGCGAGACGTTGGAGAAAATCGCCGCCTCCCTGAAGAAACGGGAAAACAGCTGATGGCGCTGGCACGCGCCCGCCGCCGCGAACGCGGTGTCGACTATTGGCCCGGCTTCGTCGATGCCCTGGCGACCCTCCTGCTCGCCATCATGTTTCTGCTGTCGGTCTTTGTGCTGGCACAATTCTTCCTCAGTCAGGAAATCACGAGCCGCGACGCGGTGCTCGACCGGCTCAACGCCCAGGTGAACGAGCTGACGCAGCTTCTGGCGCTGGAGCGGGCCAACACGCAGGACGCCGAGGACACGATCGCCAGCCTGCGCTCCTCCCTCTCGGAAGCGGAAGCGGAGCGCTCGCGCCTTGAACAGCTTCTGGAAAGCGGCGCCGGCCAAAGCGAGGAAGCACAGGAACGCATCGGCGCACTGACAAGCGAGATCGAGGACGAAAGGCAGGTGAGCCAGCGCGCCCTGTCGCAGGTGGAGCTTCTGAACCAGCAAATCTCCGCGCTGAGGCAGCAGATCGGCGCGCTGGAGGCCGCGCTCGATGCATCGGAGCAACGCGACCAGCGCTCACGCGCCAAGATCGCCGATCTCGGGCGCCGTCTCAATGTCGCCCTCGCCCAGCGCGTGCAGGAATTGAACCGCTATCGCTCCGACTTCTTCGGCCGCCTGCGCGAGATCCTCTCCGACCGCGAGAACATACGCATCGTCGGCGACCGCTTCGTCTTCCAGTCGGAAGTGCTGTTCGCCTCCGGCGCCACGGAGATCAATCCCAACGGGCAGGAGGAGATGCAGAAACTGGCCGATGCCGTTCTCGACCTGCAGGAGGAGATTCCGCCGGAGATCAACTGGGTGCTCAGGGTCGACGGCCACACCGACGACGTGCCGCTTACCGGCACCGGCCGCTATCGCGACAACTGGGAGCTGTCGGCCGCCCGCGCCATCGCCGTGGTCAAGTTCCTGATCGACCAGGGCGTGCCGGCAAGCCGCCTGGTCGCCACCGGCTTCGGCGAGTACCAGCCACTCGACACCGCCGGCACGGCCGAGGCCCGCGCCCGCAACCGCCGTATAGAGCTCAAGCTGACGGAACGCTAAAAGGAGGCGTCCCGGCCCGCCCCAACCAGCACGAATGCCCGCCTTGCGCGTCGTGGAACCCGCTGCGCCTTGCAGCCGTTAGGTTTGCGCAAACAGAAAGGTTTATTGGGATGGCTGCCATGCATCACAGGTTCCACGACGATATGGGAGATGATCTGCGCGATCAGCTGACCAATCTTCGCGACGAAGTTGCTTCCTTGAGAAAGCAGGTCGCGCGCAGTGGCCGGCGCGGATACGGCGACGTCCGCCACATGGGCGCCGAGACCGCGGACCGGATGCGCGACTATGCCGAACACGCCCTGCCGGAACTGCGCCGCAGCGCCCGGCATCTGCAGCAATCGGCGCGTGAGAATCCCACCGCCACGGCCACCATCGCCGCCGCCAGCCTTGTTGTCCTGGGGTTGGCCGCCGCGCTGATGATGCGCCGGTGATGGCGAAAGACCGCCTGCGCTTGGCAACGACCATCGCCTTGCATATGGTCGGCGGAAACCGACCATGGAGGCACGCGTGCGCGACTCAAGGACGGCGGTCATCACCGGCTCCACCTCGGGCATAGGGCTGGGCATTGCGCGGGGGCTGGCGGCCGATGGCTGCAACGTGGTTCTGAATTCCTTCACCGACAGCGATGAAGACCACGCCCTGGCCGAGGAGATCGCCCGCGAATACGCCGTGAAAGCGGCCTACCTCCAGGCCGACATGGCCGATGGGGCAGCCTGTCGACGCCTGGTGGACGAGACCGCCCGACGCTTCGGGTCGCTCGATATCCTGGTCAACAACGCCGGGATTCAGCACGTGGCCGCGGTCGAGGACTTTCCGCCGGAGAAATGGGATGCCGTTATCGGCATCAATCTTTCCTCGGCCTTCCACACCACTGCCGCGGCGATCCCGCACATGAGGCAGTGCAGCAGCGGCCGCATCGTCAATATCGCCTCCGCGCACGGCCTGCGGGCATCTCCCTTCAAATCGGCCTATGTCGCCGCCAAGCACGGCATGGTCGGCCTCACCAAAACCGTGGCGCTCGAGCTGGCCGAAGACCGCATCACCTGCAACGCCATCTGCCCCGGCTATGTTCTCACGCCCCTCGTGGAGGCGCAGATTCCCGACCAGATGAAAACCCACCGCATGGACCGGGACACGGTGGTGCGTGAGGTCATGCTGGCCAGACAGCCGACACGGGAATTCGCCACGGTCGAGCAGATCGCCACGGCGACCGTCTTCCTGTGCTCCGATGGCGCTGCCCAGATCACCGGCACTACGCTTTCAGTGGACGGCGGCTGGACCGCACAATAGTAGAACTCCGGAAAATGTGCTTACCGCGGCGCCAGCGCCAGCTCGATGAGCGTGATGAACTGACGCGCCGACTGAGCGGCTTGCGTGCCGCAAAGACCGTGCGCCTTCAGCCCCTCCAATATGTCGAACAGCATCTCCGCCAGCGCCTCGGCTGACAGGCCGTTGTCCTCCAGCCGCACGCCCCGGGAACGCGCCTCCTCGCGGATCGCATCGGCGAAACCGGCGACCATGCTGGTGCGCCAATCGGCGACCAGATCGGATGCGATGTTGTGGTTCACGTCGACCAGTTCTTCGCCATGGGGCGATTCCTCGATGAGACGGAAGAGGCGGAACAGTCCGCGGTCGAGCGCTTCGAACAGCCGCTCGCCCAACCGCAGGTCTTCCTGCAAGGCCTCGCGCGCCGCCTGGTGCGACTGCTCCAGCATCGCCCGCGTCACGGCGCGGAAAATATCCGCCTTGTTGCGGAACAGCAGATAGATGGCGGGACGTGAAATCTCCACCGCGCGCGCGATATCGTCCATGGTCGCACGTGAGTAACCATAGGCCAGGAAAACGCTGCGTGCACCTTCGATGATACGTGTCCGCCGCGCATCTTCGGGATTGTCTTTAGCTTCTTTCAAGGTGGTTTCTGCCATAGTAAAATAGGTTGTTGACAAAATGACGGATTTTGTCAATGTGTCCGCGCCTCGGCGACGCCTTGGCGTGAGGAATTTGCGCGGATCGATCCAACGGAAGGGGACCCCTGTCAGGAGAGGCCCTCCAGGACATTTTTTGGCAGGCTGATGATGCTATAGGACTGTAGGATCGCTTCTTCGTTCCGTAACGTGATTGAACCGTTCGGCCGCCGAGGCCATATGCTTCTTGTTTTGCGGTGTTCCGCCCCGGTCTAGCACACTGGAAATCGACATGCCCAAGGTGAAGTTCCACAAGATCGCGGCCGTGGCGGTGCTCATTGCGACAGCTGCCTGGATCGCCACCGGTGAATTCTCGTCCGTCGGCAGCGCGACCCAGGAGGCGGAAGCCGCACGCGCCGAGGCCGAGCCCGAACGTCCGGCCGAGGTCAAGACCGTGCAGGCAACCATGCCGTCCCGCCTCGAGCATGCCCGCACGATCCGCATTTCCGGCCAAACCGAAGCCGACAAGCGGGCCGTGCTCGCCGCCCGCACCGCCGGCATCGTCGATGAGTTCCCCGTCTCGGAAGGCGAGGCCGTCGAGAAGGGCGACCTGATCATGCGCCTCGAGGCCGAAGGCAAGGAAGCCGCCGTGGAGTCGGCGCGCCAGGCGCTCGCGCAGCGCGAGGCGGAAGCAGCCGCGGCCGAACGTCTCGCCGAGAGCGGCAACATGGCACGGCTTCAGCTCGATGCGGCCCGGTCCGCGCTTGCGAGCGCCCGGTCCGCGCTGGAAGTGGCGGAGGCCGACCTCGACCGCACCAAGGTCTTCGCGCCCTTTCCCGGTGTTGTCGACCGCATCGACGTCGAGGAAGGCAGCGGCCTCCAGCAGGGGGCGGAGATCGCCACGCTTCTGAAGCTCGATCCCATACTCGCCGTCGGCGAGGTCAGCGAGCGCGATCTCGGCCTGGTCAGGAAAGGCGGCGAGGCCGAGGTGCGGCTTGTCAGCGGCGAGACGTTTCGCGGCACGATCCGGCATATCAGCCGCGCCGCTTCTCCGCAGACGAGGACGTTCCGCATCGAGGTGGCCATCCCCAACCCCGACGGCACCGTTCCCGCGGGCATGACGGCCGAGATCGCCGTCGAAGGCAAGATGGTGGAGACCGTCGCGCTGCCGCGCTCGGTCGTCACGCTCAACCAGGACGGCGAACTCGGCGTGCGCGGTGTGGACCGGTCGGGCAAGGTGGATTTCTTCCCGATCGACATCGTCGACGACACGCCGCAAGCCCTCTACCTTGCCGGCATTCCCGCCGACACCCGCGTCATCGTGGCCGGTCAGGACCTCGTCACCGACGGCGAGACGGTGAACGTCCAGATGGCTGATGAGAACGATCTGGCCGGCTCCGTGCTGGGCAAGGCCACCCAGTAGGACGTACGGGACCCAGGCTGATGGATATTGTCCGAATCGCCATCCGCAACGCGCGGCTGACGCTCTCCATCCTGCTGTTTTTCGTAGTGGCGGGTGCGCTGGCCTATCAGAGCATCCCCAAGGAGGCGGAACCGGACGTCCCGATCCCGGTGATCTATGTCAGCCTCGCCTATCAGGGCATCTCGCCGGAGGATTCGGAGCGGCTGCTCCTGCGCCCCATGGAGACGGCGCTGAAGGGCCTCGAAGGCGTGAAGGAGATGCGCTCCGCCGCCTATGAAGGCGGTGGCTACGTGCTGATCGAATTCCAGGCCGGCTACGACTTTTCCGATGCCATCGACGACGTGCGCGCCAACGTCTCCGACGCGCGGCGCGACCTGCCTTCGGCGGCGGAGGAGCCGACGGTCCACGAGGTCAACGTCTCTGAGTTCCCGATCCTCGTCGTCACCCTGTCGGGCAATCTCCCCGAACGCGTTCTGTCGAATGCCGCCAAGGATCTGCGCGACCGCATCGAGGAGATACCCGGCGTTCTCGAAGGTGCTCTCCAGGGTGCGCGCGACGAGCTCGTGGAGGTGATCATCGACCCGGTGAAGCTGTCCTCCTACGGGCTGGAGCTCGACCAGCTCGTCAGCGCCGTCAACAGCTCCAACAGCCTGGTGGCCGCCGGCGCGCTGGAGGGCTCGGAGGGGCGTTACGCGGTCAAGGTCCCATCGCTCATCGAGAATGTCGAAGACGTGGCCGGGTTGCCGATCGTGGCAACGTCCGACGCGGTAATCCGGGCGCGGGATCTGGCAACCGTGCGCTCCACCTTCACCGATGCCGAGACCATCACCCGGCTCGACGGCCACAGCGCCATCGCCATCGAGGTGAAGAAGCGCGTCGGCGCCAACCTGGTGGAGACGGTGGATGCGGTGAAGGCTGCATCGCACGAATTCGTCGACAATCTTCCCGGCGGCGTTCAGGTCACCTTCAGCCAGGACAAGTCGGTGATGATCCGGGACATGTTGAGCGATCTGCAGAACCATGTGCTGATCGCCGTCATCCTGGTCTTCATCATCGTCCTCTACACGCTCTCCGGCCGGGCCTCGATGCTCATCGGCCTGGCGGTGCCCGCCTCCTTTCTCATGGGCATCTATTTTCTCTCGCTCGCCGGCTACACGGTCAATATGGTCGTGCTGTTCAGCCTGATCCTGGCGGTCGGCATGCTGGTGGACGACGCCATCATCGTCACCGAGTTCGCCGAACGGCGCATGACGGAAGGCATGCCGCGGGCGCAAGCCTTCGAGCTTGCCGCCAAGCGCATGGCCGGGCCGGTGATCGCCGCGACCCTGACGCGCATCGCCGCCTTCTCGCCGCTGCTCTTCTGGCCCGGCGTGGTCGGCGAGTTCATGAAATACCTGCCGATCACGCTGATCGTCACACTGTCGGCATCCATGCTCTACGCGCTCATCTTCACGCCCACGCTGGGAGCGCTGATCGCCAAGGCGCATGTGCGCGAAGAGCCGCCGCCGGACGGGTGGTATGTCCGCCTCGTCAGGAGAGCCATCCATTATCCCAAAACCGTTCTTCTCTTGACGGTGGCGCTGCTCGTCGGCGTCCAGGTGGCCTATTCCAAATATGGCGCCGGCGTCGAGTTCTTCCCCGACGTCGAGCCGGAATACGGGCTGATGTACGTGCACGCGCGCGGCAATCTCTCGCTGGAAGAGATGGACCGGCTGGTGCGCCCGGCGGAGGAGAAGCTGATCGGCTGGCCGGGCATCGAATCGGTCTACACCCGCATCGGACAGACCCGCGGCGGCGGTCAGGACATTGACGAGGATGTGGTCGGTATTCTCCAGTACGAGTTCATCGACTGGCGCGAGCGCAAGCCGGCGAGCGAGATTCTCGACGACCTGCGCGCGGAGATGGCCAACATGCCCGGTGTGGAGGTCGAGGTGCGTGTGCCGGAAGCCGGCCCGCCGACCGGACAGCCGATCCAGGTGCAGCTTTCCGCCTCCGATCCGGACGGCCTCGACGCGCAGGCCATGCAGGTTGCCGATATGCTGCGCCGGATCGACGGCGTCATCGACATCTCCAACGGCCTTCCTCCGCCGGGCATCGACTGGGCGGTGCAGGTTGACCGCGCGAAGGCCGCCCAGTACGGCATCAGTCCCGTTTCGGTCGGTACCGTGGTGCAACTCGTCACCAACGGCCTGAAGCTCTCCGAATACCGTCCGCCCGGCGTCGACGACGCCGTGGACATCCGCCTGCGCCTGCCGGAGGACCGGCGCACGCTCTCCACCCTGGACCAGCTTCGCGTGCAGACCGCCGAAGGTCCGGTGCCGATCTCCAATTTCGTCACCCGCGAACCGGAGCGCAGCAGCGGAATCCTGAACCGCATCGACGCGCGGCGCACCATCACCGTCACGGCGAATATCGCCAGCGGCTATCAGGTGGCCGAGGTGCAGCAGCAGGTGACCTCCGAGCTTGAAGGCATGGATTTCGGCGCCACACGGTGGAAGCTGGCCGGCTCCAGCGAGGAGAGCGACGAGGCGGCCTCCTTCCTCTCCAAGGCGTTCGCCGCGGCGATCTTCCTCATCTTCGTGGTGCTCCTCGCCCAGTTCAACAAGTTCACCAGCGTCTTCCTGGTGCTGATGACCGTGGTCATGGCGACGATCGGCGTCTTCCTCGGCCTGCTGATCACCAATCAGCCCTTTGGCATCGTCATGTCCGGCATTGGCGTCATCGCGCTGGCCGGCGTGGTGGTGAACAACAACATCGTGCTGATCGATACCTATGACCGGCTGCGCGACGAAGGGATGAACAAGTACGATGCGATCATCCAGACCTGCCGCGAGCGCGTGCGCCCGGTGCTCCTGACGGCGATTTCGGCCGTGCTCGGCGTGCTGCCCATCGCCTTCGGTCTCGGTCTGGAGCTTTTCGACCACGAGGTCACTTTCGGGGCGCCGTCCACGCAGTGGTGGATCTCGCTGTCGGGCGCGATCGTCTACGGCCTCAGCTTCGCCACCGTTTTGACCCTGATCGTCACGCCCGCCGCGCTCATGGTGTTCACGCGCGAAACCCGGCCAGCCGGTGAGGCGCGGCGCAGCCTGCTGGGCCGCTTCCTGCAGCGCTTCAGGCGGCGCAAAGAGGGAGAGGCCGACCGGGACACTCAGCACGTAACCACCTTCCCGAGGGCCGCCGAGTAGAACCCAACCCGGTGCAGCATCGGAACCGGCTGCACCGGGTGCGCGTTATCCCCTCGCTACGCTCATATCGAGAGGGGAGACGCAATGTCGCTCGGCACAATTCTCATAATTATTCTGATACTCGTCCTCATCGGCGCAATTCCGACCTGGCCCCATTCACGAGGCTGGGGCTACGGCCCGTCGGGCATCATCGGGATCATCCTTGTCGTGATCCTCATTCTGGCATTGATGGGCAGAATATGACGCGGCGGCCGGCCTGAAGGGCCGGCACCTCAATGCCATCCGGCGTCAACCGTCCGAGGTGGGCGCCGGATGCGGTGCGATCGTGTCGGCCGGCCGCATCAGGTGGGCCATGAGCACCACCATGGCCAGAAGAACCGCGAACCCGGTAAAGACCGGAGCCAAACCGGTGTACTCGGCCACGAAGCCCACCAGCGAGGGTGCGGCCAGCATGCCCGAATAGCCGATCGTCGTCGCCACGCTCATACCGGCGGCGGAGGACATGCCTGGCTGATTGCCCGCTGCGGAAAAGGCGATGGGCACCATGTTGGCAATCCCGAGCCCGGTCAGCGCGAAGGCGCAGGTCGCCACGAGCGGGGTCGGCGCGATCCCGGCGCCCAGCATGCCTATGGCCGCCACGAGGCCGGAAAGGCGCATGGTCGCCACCGCCCCCAGCCTGTTGCGCACCCCATCGCCCAGAAAGCGCATCAAGGCCATCGCGCCCGAGAAGGCGGTAAAGGCGAGGCTCGCCGCGGCAAGGCTGGCGCCCATCTCCTGCCGCAGATAAAGCGCCGCCCAATCCAGAACCGCGCCCTCGGGCACCATCGAAAACAGCGCCACCACGCCGGTCAGATAGATGAGCGGGCTGCGCGGGAAGCCTTTGAGGCCACCTCCCGCGGTCAGCGCCGGCCTGTTTTCGACGATCAGCTTCGGAATAGCCAAAAGCACGAGCGCCAGCGCAACGACCGTCACGGCACCCGCGTGCGCCAGATGCCCCCACTGCTCGGCCACCACACCGCCCGCGCCGGCACCGGCGAAACCACCGAGGCTCCAGAAGCCATGCGAGGAGGACATGATGGCCCGTTGCAGCCGCCGCTCGACCACCACCGCATTGGCGTTCATGGCGATGTCCATGCTCCCCAGCAAGGCGCCGAACAGGATGAGCGCCGCCACCAGCGTCACCATGTTGGGCGCCGCCGCGACCGCCATGAGCGCGGAGGCGCACAAAATTCCCGCGACCCGCATCACGGCGCGGGAGCCCAGCCGCGTGATCAGATAGCCGCAAACGGGCATCGCCGACGCAGCCCCGAGGCCGAAGACGAGAATGAGCAGCCCCAGCACCGCCTCGCTCAGGGAAAACCGGGTGACCAGAAGCGGGATCTGCGGCGCCCAGCTTCCCACCATGAAGCCGTTGACGAAGAAGAAGGTCGCTACGGCCCAGCGGCCTTGAAGTGCGTCGTCCCGTGACATGCAACGTCCATCATTTGACCGTCGGCCGCCCCTGCAGCAGCGCTTGGAGCGGGTCGAGATTATGCCGAGTAATCGCCCGCCGCCGCGTCATCCGGAAGCGGCAGCAAGGCGGAGGCTGTCCGGGAACACACGCGGAGCCGGTCGCACCAGACCATTTTCGTTCTAAGCGGATTTAAATCGATTAAACGGGCGCGTCAAAGTGCCAGCTCAGCCATCTTGCAGGACCACGAGCAGATCCTTCGCGTCGATCTGATCACCGGCCTTCACCAACACCTCGGAAACCTTGCCGTCTTGCTCGGCATGCAACGCCGTCTCCATCTTCATCGCCTCGATGGACAGCAGCACGTCGCCCGCCTTGATCTCCTGCCCGGCAACCACGGCGACGGCGGAAACGACGCCGGGCATCGGCGCGCCGATATGCGCGGCATTCCCGGTTTCCGCCTTTCGCCGGACGGCCAATGCCGAGGCACCGTGCAGCCGGTCCGGCACCTTGACGCGGCGCGGCTGGCCGTTGAGTTCGAAAAACACCGTCACCATGCCCTTCTCGTCCGGCTCGCCGACCGCAAGGCATCGGATCACGAGCGTCTTGCCGCGCTCGATATCGACGAAGATCTCGTCCTCCTGCTCCATGCCGTAGAAATAGACCGGCGTCGGCAGCACGCTCACGGGACCGTAATTCTCGGTGGCGGTGGCGAAGTCGGTAAAGACCTTCGGATACATCAGCCACGAGGCGAATTCGAAGTCGCTCACGGCTCGGCCGAGCTTCTCTTCGAGCGCCGCGCGATCGCCCTCGAGGTCCGCCGGCGCAAGCAGCGAGCCGGGACGTACGGTGATCGGCTTCTCGCCCTTGAGTACCTTCTTCTGCAGCGCCTTCGGCCACCCGCCCGGCGCCTGGCCGAGATCGCCGTGCAACATGGAGATGACCGATTCGGGAAAGGCGATGTCCTTGTCCGGGTTCTCAACGTCGGCAACCGTGAGGTCCTGGCTGACCATCATCAGCGCCAAGTCACCCACGACCTTGGACGACGGCGTGACCTTGACGATGTCGCCGAACATCATATTGACATCCCGATAGGTGCGCGCCACGTCGTGCCACCGGGTCTCGAGCCCGAGCGAGCGCGCCTGTTCCTTCAGATTGGTGAACTGGCCGCCCGGCATCTCGTGCAGGTAGACTTCCGAGGCCGGCCCCTTCAGATCGCTCTCGAATGCCGCGTACTGGTTGCGCACCGCCTCCCAGTAGAAGGAGATGCGGCGGACCCATTCCATGTCGAGCCCGGTGTCGCGTTCGTCGCCCTTCAGCGCCTCGACGATAGAGCCGAGACAAGGCTGCGAGGTGTTGCCCGACAGCGCGTCCATGGCCGCATCCACCGCGTCGACGCCGGCTTCCGCGGCCGCCAGGACCGTCGCCGCCGAAATACCCGAGGTATCGTGCGTGTGGAAATGGATCGGCAGATCCGTCTCCTCGCGCAGTGCCTTGAAGAGGATGCGCGCGGCGGCCGGCTTCAGGAGCCCGCCCATATCCTTGATAGAGATGATGTGCGCGCCGGCCGCTTCCAGCTCCTTCGTCAGCTTGACGTAATATTTGAGGTCATACTTGGCGCGCGCCGGGTCGAGCATATCGCCGGTGTAGCAGATGGCCGCCTCGCACAGCTTGCCCTCCGCGCGCACGGCATCCATTGCCACGCGCATGTTCTCCACCCAGTTGAGACAGTCGAACACGCGGAAGAGATCGATGCCGCCGGCGGCGGCCTGGCGCACGAAGTACTGCACCACATTGTCCGGATAGTTCGTGTAGCCGACCCCGTTCGCCCCGCGCAAAAGCATCTGCATGAGCACGTTGGGGGCGGCCTCGCGGACGCGCTGCAGCCGCTCCCACGGGTCTTCGGTCAAGAACCGCATGGCCACGTCGAAGGTCGCCCCGCCCCAGCATTCGAGCGAAAGGAGCTCGGGCAGCGCCTTGGCGTAGACCCCGGCGATGCGGGCGATATCGAAGGTGCGCATGCGCGTGGCGAGCAGCGACTGATGCGCGTCGCGCATGGTCGTGTCGGTGACCAGGAGCCGCTTTTCCGCGCGCATCCACTTGGCGAAGTCTTCCGGTCCCAGACGGTCGAAGCGCTGCTTCGTGCCCTCGGGCACCTCGCCTTCCACATAAGGCACGCGCGGTGCGGCGATCTCCGCCTTGGGCCGGGGCCGGTCGCGCGTCTCCGGGTGTCCGTTCACCGTCACGTCGGCCAGATAGTTCAAAAGCTTCGTTGCCCGGTCCTGGCGCTTGACCTGGGTGAAGAGCTCGGGCGTCTCGTCGATGAAGCGGGTCGTGTAGCTTGCATCGCGAAAGCTCTGGTGACTGATGATCGCCTCAAGGAAGGTGAGGTTCGTCGCCACGCCGCGGATGCGGAACTCGCGCAAGGCCCGGTCCATCCGCAGGATGGCCTCCTCCGGCGTCGGCGCCCAGGCGGTCACCTTTTCCAGAAGCGGGTCGTAGAAGCGGGTGATCACGGCACCGGAATAGGCGGTGCCGCCGTCGAGCCGGATTCCGAAGCCGGTCGCCCCGCGATAGGCGGTGATGCGGCCGTAGTCGGGGATGAAGTTCTGCTCGGGATCCTCCGTGGTGATGCGGCACTGCAGCGCGTGGCCGTTCAGCTTGATGTCGGCCTGGGCCGGCACGCCGGACGCCGCCTCCCCGATGCGCTCGCCTTCCAGAATGTGGATCTGCGCCTTGACGATGTCGATACCGGTCACCTCCTCGGTGACCGTATGCTCGACCTGGATGCGCGGATTGACCTCGATGAAGTAGAAGGCGCCTGTGTCGGCGTCCATAAGAAACTCGACCGTTCCGGCACCGACATAATCGGTCGCCTCGGCGATCTTGCGCGCATAGCCGCAAAGCTCGGCCCGCTGCGCCTCGTCCAGATAGGGCGCCGGCGCACGCTCGACGACCTTCTGGTTGCGCCGCTGGATGGAGCAGTCGCGCTCGAAGAGATCAACGACGGTACCGTGGGTGTCGCCGAGGATCTGCACCTCCACGTGGCGCGCGCGCTCGACGAGCTTTTCCAGATAGACCTCGTCCTTGCCGAAGGCAGCCCGCGCCTCGCGCTTGGCCTCCGTCACCTCGCGCTCGAGGTCGGCCGCCGCGCGAATGACGCGCATGCCGCGCCCGCCGCCGCCCCACGAGGCCTTGAGCATCACCGGGAGGCCGACCTCCTCGGCCATCTTCTGAACGGCGTCCATGTCGTCCGGCAGCGGTGCCGTCGCCGGCACCACCGGCACGCCCACCTCCACCGCGAGATTGCGCGCGGCGACCTTGTTGCCGAGCTGGCGCATGGTCTCCGGCCTTGGGCCGATGAAGACGATGCCGTTGGCCGCACAGGCTTCGGCGAATTCGGGGCTCTCCGAAAGCAGCCCGTAGCCCGGATGAATGGCGTCGGCACCGGAGAGCTTTGCGACCCGGATCACCTCATCGATCGACAGATAGCTCTCGATGGGTCCGAGATCACGCTCAAGGTGGGGGCCGCGTCCCACCTGATAGGATTCGTCGGCCTTGAAGCGGTGCAGCGAATATTTGTCCTCCTCCGCCCAGATCGCGACCGTTTTGATGCCCAGCTCGTTGGCGGCGCGGAAGACACGGATGGCGATCTCGGAACGGTTGGCGACGAGGAGTTTCTGGATCTTCACTGGCATTGCTCCGGGTGTGAACTCGGGAATTGTTTAGCGTGCCCGCCATCCCGGTGCAAACCCCGTCATCTCGTCCCGAAGGAGAACGGCCCGGCATGTCTCCATGCCGGGCCGCCGGAACAAGCGTCTGCCTTTCGGCTTATTGCTCCAGATAGTCGTACTGGCCGTCATTCCACTCGTAGAAGACGTAACCGGGCAGCGTGACGTCGCCCTTGTCGTCGAATTCGAGCTCGCCGAGAACGGTCTCGAACGTGCCGGCGTCCAGCGCCTCGACCACCGGGTCGTAATCCGTGGAACCGGCTTCTTCGACCGCCTGCGCCCAGGCCTGGATGGCCGCATAGGTGTAGAGCGCGTAGCCCTCGGCCGTCTTGCCGGCGGCCAGCAGCGCATCGACCACCGGCTTGGCGATCTCGTTCTTGCGCGGATCGGGCGAGAAGGTCATCAGCGTGCCCTCGCCAGCGTCACCGGTGATGGCCCAGTACTCGTCAGTGACCAGCGCGTCACCCGACACGAGCAGCGTATCCATGCCCTGCTCGCGCATCTGCCGCACCATCAGGCCAGCCTCGGTGTGGTAGCCGCCGACATAGAGGACGTCGACGCCCTGTTGCTTCAGCTTGGAGACGAGCGCCGTATAGTCCTTCTCGCCGGCCGTATAGGCCTCGTAGAGTGCCGGCGTGCCGCCCGCCTCTTCATAGGCCGCCATGGTGGCGTCGGCGAGACCCTTGCCATAGGCCGTCTTGTCGTGGACGAAGGCGACCTTCGCGTCGGGGAAGTTCTCCATCAGGAACTGGCCCGCCACGTCGCCCTGCTGGTCGTCGCGGCCGCAGACGCGGTAGACGCCCGGACCGGGGCGGTTGTCGGTGAAGGACGGATTGGTCGATGCCGGAGAGATCTGGATGATGCCCTCGTCGGCATAGACGTTCGAGGCGGGGATCGAGGAACCGGAGCAGAAGTGTCCGGCAACGAAGACCACGCCCTCGCCGGCGAACTGGTTCGCCACGGCCACGGCCTGCTTCGGATCGCAAGCATCGTCACCGACCTCGAGCCGCAGCATCTCGCCGTTGACGCCGCCCGCCTCATTGATGTCGGCGACGGCCTGCTCGGCACCGGCTTTCATCTGCGCGCCGAAGGAGGCGTACTGCCCGGTCATCGGCCCCGCCGTGGCGATAACGATATCGGCCCAGGCGGAGCCGGTCATCACGAGGCTGAGCGCCGCCCCGGCCAACAGTGTCTTTTTCATGACTACTCCCTTGAAAAACACCAGAGGTTCCCTTGTGCATTCCGGAAATGGTGTTCGGCTTTCCGGTTCTGCCCGCGCGGGATTTTCCCGCCTGACCGGCATGAAAGCCCAATTTCAAAGGGAAATAAAGACTTTCGGCCGGCAACCCGCATTCCGCACGCCTACCTCGTCACCGGTCCGGACCGAATGCGACACGAGGCGTGTGAAAATGCGGGCAACCCATGTTTCGCGTCAGCCTCTCGCCTTCCAGTTGAGAAAGCCGGTGCCTGCGTACTGGAACCGATACTGCGTCGTCATCTGACGCGCGCGCGTGATGCGTTTTCCCAGAAAAGCGATCGCCGAAAGGACGATCAGGTCGACCACGTAATAGTGCAGCGTCAGGAGCGTGCCCCCGAACAGCGCAAAGTGGATGAAGCGAGCCGCCGCGGCCAAGAGCACGATATACACGAAAAGCTGCAGATTGGGCTGCCATGCGCGCGCGATGGCGCGCCCCGTCAGATAGGCCGCGCCGCCTGCCAAAAGCACGGTGACGAAGAAGAACTCCCAGAAGGTGACTTCCCACAAGAGTGCGTTCTCGTTCTCCATCAGTGCCTCCCACCTTCGAGATAGGCCGCGCGCACCTCTTCCCGGCGCAACAGCTCCCGGCCCGTGCCGCTCATGGTGATGTTGCCGTTGACCATCACATAACCGCGATGGGCGAGCTTGAGCGCGTGAAAGGCGTTCTGCTCGACGAGGAACACCGTCAACCCCTCGCTCTCGTTGAGCGCGCGGATGGCGTCGAAAATCTGCTTGACGACGAGCGGCGCCAACCCGAGCGAAGGCTCGTCCAGAAGGAGCAGCTTCGGCCGGCTCATCAGCGCCCGGCCGATCGCCAGCATCTGCTGCTCGCCGCCCGAAAGCGTGCCACCGCGCTGGTGAATACGTTCCTTCAGCCGCGGGAAGAGGTCGAACACACGCTTCAGGTCGTCCTCGAAATATTTCGGATCGACCAGCGAGGCGCCCATCTGCAGGTTTTCCATGACCGTCATGCGCGGGAAGATGCGCCGGCCCTCCGGTGACTGGGCGATGCCGAGGCGCATGATCTCGTGCGTGGGCATGGCGGTGATGTCCATGTCGTCATAGACGATCTGGCCCTTGCGGGCCTTGGGGTCGCCGCAAATCGTCATCATCAGCGTCGACTTGCCCGCCCCGTTCGCTCCGATCATGGCGACGATCTCGCCGCGATGGACCTCCAAGTCCACGCCGCGCAAGGCGACGATCTTGCCGTAATAGGTTTCGACCCCGTGCACCGACAGCAGGGTTTCGGCACCGCCGCTCATGAGCCCCCTCCTTGGCCGCCGCTCTTGGTTCTCTTGCGCGTGCGCGCGGACGCGGTGCTTGCGGGCGTTTTCTTCGCTGCCGTCTTGCCGGCATCTGTTTTCTTCGTCGCGGTTTTCTTCGCCGCCGGCTTCGGTTTGACGGCCACGCCGCCGGCATCCCCGACCGCTTCCGCGACGTCCTCCAGAACCTCGGGCACGTCGATTTCCTCTTCCTCCTCGACACCCAGATAGGCGGCGATGACGGCCGGGTCGGTGCGCACCTTCTCCGAATCGCCGTCGGATATCTTTTCGCCGTAGTCGAGCACGACGATATGGTCTGAAATCTCCATGACGACGCCCATGTCGTGCTCGATCAGAAGCACGGAGGTGGCGTGTTCGTCGCGGATGAACTTCAGGAGCGCGTTCAGCTCCGCGGATTCGCGTGGGTTGAGCCCCGCGGCCGGTTCGTCCAGGCACAGGAGCTCCGGACCGGTGCACATGGCGCGCGCGATCTCCAACCGCCGCTGGGCGCCGTAGGGCAGGTCAGCGGCCGGGTCGTCGGCGCGATCCACCAGACTCGTCCGCTCCAGCCAGTAGACGGCCTTGTCGATGGCCGCCTGCTCGGCGCGGCGGTAGCCCGGCAGGCCGAGGATGCCGCCAAAGGTGAAGCCGGAAGCCACCACGAGCGGGTTGTGCTGGGCCACCAGGAGGTTCTCCAGCACAGTCATGCCGCCGAACAGGCGAATGTTCTGGAAGGTGCGCGCCACCTTGGCCTTGTGGGAGATTTCATGATCGGGCATGCGCTCGAGCAGGAAAACGCCCGTCTGGCTGCTCTTCTTCCAGCGCAGGCCGCTGTCGGTAACGGCCTTGACCATCTCGTCCAGCCGGCCGGGACCGTGGCGCATGACGATGCGCCCTTCGGTGGGCTTGTAGAAACCCGTCACGCAGTTGAAGACCGTCGTCTTGCCGGCGCCGTTGGGCCCGATAAGGGCGGTGATGTCGCCGCGCCCGACGTCGAAGGAGAGATCGCCCACCGCGACCAGGCCG
The DNA here is from genome assembly GCF_034427935.1 of Chelativorans sp. M5D2P16. Classification (NCBI taxonomy): domain Bacteria; kingdom Pseudomonadati; phylum Pseudomonadota; class Alphaproteobacteria; order Hyphomicrobiales; family Phyllobacteriaceae; genus Chelativorans; species Chelativorans sp. M5D2P16. Next base: position 132,356 of record NZ_JAXQNM010000038.1, read on the forward strand.
CCGAAGCGCATGGTCAGATGCTCGACGGAGAGGATCGGATCCTGCTCCCAGTTGCGCACGGACGCCTTGGGTGCCGCTTTCGTCTCAGCCGCCATCAGTGCCCCTCACCCTGTGCAACCATACCGGCATCGATGCGCTTCTTCTCCTTCAGCACGGTCGAGGGTTCGCGTGTCGAGATCAGGCCGCGCGGCTTCCACACCATGATGAACACCATCGCCAGGCCAAAGATCAGCATGCGGTACTGGACCGGGTCGAAACCGGGTCCGAAGACATGCGTGAGGAAGCCGAGATTGCGCAGCATCTCGATGCCGCCGATCATCACCACCGAGGCGATGACGACGCCGATCTGCGACCCGAGCCCGCCCAGCACAACGATGGCCAGGATGATCGCCGATTCCAGGAAGGTGAAGCTTTCCGGCGAGATGAAGCCCTGGCGCGTGGCGAAGAACGAGCCGGCCAGGCCGCCGAACAAGGCCCCGATCGAGAACGCAGTCAGCTTGGTGTTGCGGGTGTTGATGCCCAGCGAGCGGCAGGCGATCTCGTCCTCGCGCAGCGCCTCCCAGGCGCGCCCGATCGGCAGTTTTCGCAGCCGGATGGTGACTAGGTTCGTGATCAGGGCGAGGATGAGGATGATATAGTAGAGGAAGATGAAGCGCTGGATCGGATCGTACTCGATGCCGAAGAAGGCGGCAAAGCCGTCGTCGCCGCGCGAAAGCTCCAGGCCGAAGAAGGTCGGCTTGGGAATACCCGAGATGCCGTCGGGGCCGCCCGTGAACTGGTACCAGTTCAACAGAACAACGCGGATGATCTCGCCGAAGGCGAGCGTGACGATGGCAAGATAGTCGCCGCGCAGCCGCAGCACGGGGAAGCCGAGAATGACCCCCCAGAACGCCGCAAGGATGCCGGCGAGCGGCAGGGCGCTCCAGAAGCCGATCTCGAAATAGTGGGCCAAAAGCGCGAAGGAATAGGCGCCCACCGCGTAGAAGGCCACATAGCCAAGGTCGAGCAGCCCGGCGAGGCCCACCACGATGTTCAGCCCCCAGCCGAGCATGATGTAGGTCATGATGAGAATGGCCAGGTCGATGAACTGCCGGTCGCGCCCGGGAAAGAAGTTGGTGAAGAAGAAGGGCAGCACGAGTGCGAAGGCGAGCAGAGCCCGCGCCAGCCACTTGCCGAACCCGCCGGGCACGGCTTGTATCACGCTGGACAACGCCCCGCCGAGCGTCTGGGTGACCGGATGGTCGGCCCTGAAGACGAAGAGGCTGAGCGCCAGCCTGCCGGCGAAGACCACCAGGATGGAGACGATCCACGCGCCCCATCGCGTCGTCAGGTCCAGCCCGCCGGGTGCGATGTCGGTGCGTATTCCGATCAGGAAGAAGCCGAGCACCGCGGCCAGGAACGCCGCAGCCGCGGCGTCGCGCAGGGAATCGGCAAATCGGTTGGTCGTCGGCGCCGCCCGGACCGTACGCGGCGCCGCCGCCCGCGCCTCGCGTTCCGCCTGCGCGCCCACCGGCTTCTGGGTGGATGCCGGCATCCCCGTTTCACCTGTCATCACACCTTCTCCACTTCGGGTTTGCCGAGCAGCCCGGAGGGCAGGAAGATCAGCACGATGGCGAGAATGGAAAAGGCCGCGACATCCTTGTATTCGACCGTGAAGTAACCGGACCAGAAGACCTCGATCAGCCCGATCAGGAGCCCGCCCAGCATGGCCCCGGGTAGTGAGCCGATGCCGCCGAGCACCGCCGCCGTGAAGGCTTTGATGCCGGCCAGGAAGCCGATGTAGAAATCGAGGACGCCGTAAAGAAGCAGGAACATCAGGCCGGCCACCGCCGCGAGCGCGGCCCCCATCACGAAGGTCAGCGAGATGGTGCGGTCGACATTGACGCCGAGAAGGGCGGCCATCTTGCGGTCCTGCTCGCAGGCCCGCTGCGCGCGGCCGAGCGCGGTGCGGTTGATCAGCAGCGTGAAGGCCGCCATCAACACCACCGTCATGACGATGATGATCATCTGCATATAGGAAAGCCGCACCACGATGTCGCCGATAACACCGGACCCCTCCATCAGCGTGACGCCACCCTGGATCTGCGGCGGCAACGGCTTGACGCGCGCGCCCTGCGTGATCTGCACGAAGTTCTGCAGCACGATCGACATGCCGATAGCCGTGATCAGCGGTGCCAGGCGGAAGGAGCCGCGCAAGGGCCGGTAGGCGAGCCGCTCGACCGTCCAGCCCCAGGCGGAGGTGAACAGCATCGCCACGATCAGCACGATCAGCAGCACGACCGGCAGGAAGGCGAAACCGAAGACGCTGGTCAGCACCAGGAAGACGGCAAGGGAAATGAAGGCGCCGATCATGAAGATGTCGCCGTGGGCGAAGTTGATCATGCCGATGATGCCGTAGACCATCGTATAGCCGATGGCGATCAGGCCATAGATCGAACCCAGCGTCAGCCCGTTGATAAGCTGCTGGAGAAAATAGTCCATATCCTGCGGTACTCCCCTGGAATGTCGCCGCGAAGACGCACTCCTTGTTCTTATTCCCCAGGCCGTTCAAGGATGAGCTTATTACGCCCGTAAAGCCCCGTCGACCTTGTTGTGCCGCTTTCCATCACGGTTATCCCGGCGCGAAGGTAGCATCGTCACAGTGCAATGTCCTTGCCTTGAATACCAGATTTTTGCGCCTCTACAGAAGAATTCTGCATCGTTTTCCCTCTACGCAGCCGATCCTTGCGTCTTTTCGGCGATAACGGAGCGCACGGTCGCGGTCCGCACGCCAGCTTCCGGCGATCTTCAAAAATGCCCCCGTTGCACAAAGACGGTTCGCCGACCATATGTGGTGGCGAGGCAAACCCATGGAAAACACACAGATCAACGCCATTCTGACCCCTGCCGGCGACGGCGAGAACCGCCGCCGCGAGGAACGGATACGCCGCCGCTTCTGGCACACCGCCAGGAAAGCCGCGCGCCAGATCCCATTCATGGACGAGGTGGTCGCCGGGTACTACTGCGCGCTCGATCGGGAAACACCGGCACGGGTGCGTGGCACCCTGCTCGCGGCCCTCGCCTACTTCATCCTGCCGCTGGACACGATTCCGGATTTCTTCGTGGGGTTCGGCTTTACCGACGACATCGCGGTGCTCATGGCCGCGCTCGGCACCGTCCGTGCCCACATCACCCCTGCCCACCGCGAAGCGGCCAGGCGGGCGCTGGAGGATATCGACGAACTCTGAGCCCCTGCCGGGACGGTCGGCGGCCGGGCTGTGCACCGGCCGTCCTTCCGCTTCAGACAGGGAGTCAAACTCTCGCCTTTTTCTCCGATTCAAAGTCGCATCGGGGTACAGGGTCGCGCCGGTGGCCCATCCAGACGAAAAACGGCGGTTTCTCCGGCGGCATCACCCTTTGGTAACCAAAATTAAATAAAACTGAAGCAATCAGACTCGTGCGCTTCAGGACTCAGCAGACAAACAAACGGTCAGGACAATGCGTGGAATTCTCTCATCGCTTCTTCTGGTTTGCGCCGTCGCGGTTTCCGGACCGGCCTTCGCGCAGGCCACGGCTGTCGGCCAGCACCGTGACTGGGGCACCTACAGCTACCAGTCCGACAACGGCAAGGTCTGCTACGTGATGAGCGTTCCGAAAAGCAAGGAGCCCTCCAGCCTGGACCACGGCGACATCTTCTTCTTCGTCAGCCAGAAGCCCGGGCAGAACGTTGCCTATGAGCCCCAGTTCATCGCCGGCTACAGTCTCCGGGAAGATTCCAAGGTGACGGTGTCCGTCGGCGACCGCTCCTTCACCATGTTCACCCAGGACAGCTCGGCCTGGCTCGAGAACGCGGCCGAGGAGCCGGCGCTCGTCTCGGCGATGAAGGCCGGCGCCGACATGAAGGTGGAGGCCACCTCCGCCCGCGGTAACACCACCCGCTACACCTTCTCCCTCCTCGGCATTTCCGCCGCGCTCGACTCCATCCAGAACTGCCAGTAGACGCCGGCCCTGCCGGTCGGGAAGAGGCCGCGCCGAACCGCCCGGCCTTGCTCCTCTCGCTTTTCCTGATAATAGTGCGGCGCAATTTCGGGCCCGGCCGCGCCGGGCTTTGCACCATCGGAAAAGAGAATGGCGACGTACAAAGACATAAGGAAGGTCGTTCTCGCCTATTCGGGCGGGCTCGACACCTCGATCATCCTGAAATGGCTGCAGACGGAGCTCGGCGCCGAGGTGGTCACCTTCACCGCCGATCTCGGCCAGGGCGACGAGCTCGAGCCGGCGCGCAAGAAGGCCGAGATGCTGGGCATCAAGGAGATCTACATCGAGGATCTGCGCGAGGAATTCGCCCGCGACTTCGTCTTTCCGATGTTCCGCGCCAACGCACTTTATGAGGGCACCTACCTGCTCGGCACCTCGATCGCCCGGCCGCTGATCTCGAAACGGCTGGTCGAGATCGCCGCCGAGACCGGCGCCGACGCGATCGCCCACGGCGCCACCGGCAAGGGCAACGACCAGGTGCGCTTCGAGCTGTCGGCCTACGCGCTCAATCCGGATATCAAGGTTATAGCCCCGTGGCGCGACTGGACTTTCAAGTCGCGCACGGACCTCATCAACTTCGCCGAGCAACACCAGATCCCCGTGCCGAAGGACAAGCAGGGCGAGGCGCCGTTCTCGGTCGATGCCAACCTCCTGCACTCCTCCTCGGAAGGAAAGGTGCTGGAAGACCCTTGGTCGGAGCCACCAGAATACGTGCATCAGCGCACCGTCTCGCCCTTCGACGCGCCGGACCAGCCGACCGAGATCACCATCGGCTTCAAGCGCGGCGACGCCGTTTCGCTCGACGGCGAGGCGCTATCGCCGGCGACACTTCTCGCCGCCCTCAACGATCTCGGCCGCGACAACGGTATCGGCCGCCTCGATCTGGTGGAGAACCGCTTCGTCGGCATGAAATCGCGCGGCATTTACGAGACGCCCGGCGGCACGATCCTCATCGCCGCGCACCGGGCGATCGAATCGCTCACCCTCGACCGCGGCGCTGCGCACCTGAAGGACGAATTGATGCCGCGCTATGCGGAGCTCATCTATAACGGCTTCTGGTTCTCTCCCGAGCGCGAGATGCTACAGGCCTTGATCGACAGGAGCCAGGAGGACGTCGAGGGCGAGGTGCGGCTGAAGCTCTACAAGGGCAATGTCATCGTCACGGGTCGCCGCTCCGGCAAGTCGCTCTACTCCGACGCGCTGGTCACCTTCGAGGACGACCACGGCGCCTACGACCAGAAGGACGCCGCCGGCTTCATCCGCCTCAATGCGCTGCGGCTGAGGACGCTGGCGGCACGGAAACGGGGCTGAAGGCACCACCGGCGGGTTATCCGGAACACGGGACCACCGCGTCCTTTTTGGTAACCTGTGCATCGAAAGCGTCCGGTGTCTGCCCCCTCGCCTATTCCGCCGCCGCGCCGCGAAACACGTCCGCCCCCGCCTCGAACTGCAGGCTGGCGAGCCGCGCATAGATGCCGCCCTGGCGAACGAGATCGGCATGATCGCCTTCCTCGACGATCCGGCCGCCCTCCATCACGAGAATGCGGTCGGCCTTCAGGACGGTGGCAAGACGATGCGCCACGACCAGCGTCGTGCGGCCCTGCATCAGGCCCTCGAGCGCCCTTTGAACCAGGATCTCGCTTTCGGCGTCGAGCGCCGAGGTCGCTTCGTCGAGGAGCAGGATCGGTGCGTTGCGCAGGATCGCACGAGCGATCGCCAGGCGCTGGCGCTGGCCGCCCGACAGCATCACGCCGCGCTCGCCGACTTGCGTCTCGTAGCCGTTTTCCAGCGCCATGATGAAATCATGCGCGAGCGCGGCCTTCGCCGCCGCCTCCACCTCCGCCCGCGTCGCAGACGGCCGGCCGAAGGCGATGTTCTCAGCCGCGCTAGCCGCGAAAATGGTCACGTCCTGCGGAACGATGGACATGCGTTCGCGTACGGCGCGCGGGTCGGCCTGCCTGAGGTCCACGCCATCCACCAGCACCGCGCCCCCTCCCGGATCGTAGTAGCGCAGGAGAAGCGAGAAGATCGTGCTCTTGCCCGCACCCGACGGGCCCACGATGGCCACCGTCTCGCCCGGCGCGACGTCGAAGGACAGACCGTGCAGCGCCGCGCTGTCCGGGCGCGCAGGATAAGCGAAATCGACATCCCGGAAGGCGACGGCACCGCGCGCGGGCTCGGGCAGCGGAACGGGCTTGTCGGGCGCGGCGATCGCCGGCTTTTCCACGAGAAGCTCGCTCATGCGTTCCGCCGCACCCGCCGCCTGGGCCAATTCGCCCCAGACCTCCGACAACGCGCCGAGCGCCCCGGCCGCCAGGACTGCATAAAGCAGGAACTGTCCGAGCGTGCCCGCCGTGATGGTTCCGGCCAGAACGTCCTGCGCGCCGACCCACAGCACCGCGACGACGGAGGCGGAGGTGGTGAAGATCGCCAGGAAGGTCAGCAGCGCCCGTGCGGAGATGGAAGCGCGTGCCGCCCGGAAGGCCGCTTCGACCGCCTCTCCGAACCGGCCGGCCACGCTATCTTCGTTGGTAAAGGCCTGCAGGACCTTGACCGCGCCGATCTGCTCGCCCGCGAAGGCGCTGGCCGCGGCCAGTGTGTCCTGCGCGTGCCGCGCACGCCGCCTGACAGAGCGGCCGAAGGCCATCAGCGGCAGGACGATGAAGGGGATGGCCACCACCACAAGCAGCGAAAGGCGCGGGCTGGTGATCACCATCATCGCCAGGGCGCCCACGCCCATGATGATGTTTCGGAGCGCGACGGAGGCGGTTGCGCCGACGGCGGCCTTGATCTGCGTCGCGTCCGCCGTCAGCCGCGAGACGATCTCGCCGGACTGCGCCCTGTCGAAGAACGACGGCGACAGCCGCGTGACATGGCTGAAGACGTCGCGCCGCAGGTCTGCCACGACGCGCTCGCCCAGCGTGACGACGAAATAGTAGCGCAGCGCCGAAGCGAGGGCGAGCACTGCACCCACCGCCAGAAGCATGGAGAAATAGTTGGTGATGAAGGTTCCGTCGGATTCGGAAAAGCCATGGTCGATCATCCGCCGCACGGCAAGCGGAAGCATCAGCGTGGCGGCTGCAGCCAGAAGCAGGAAAGCCACCGCACCCGCCACAAGGCCGCGGTAGCGGCGCACGTACGGCACCAGTTCCCGCAGGGGTTCGAGGGAACGCCGCGCCTTATCCACCGGCACGGCATCTGTTTCGGCCATTGTGTTTCCTTCCGGCGTCGCCTCCAAGTTTCAGGCTTGGCGGCCTTGTCTCGCTCGGGCGCCTGATGTATAGGCACGCGAGCCTTTTCGAAGCCGTAGCCCTCCTTGGCCGCGGCTTCAAGTTTTCGTCATGGGCGAGATTGCCGCACGGAACGCCGGCAAACGCGCCGATGCGCAGACCATTCAGGATAGACCGATGAAAGCCGACATTCACCCCGATTATCACATGATCAAGGTCGTCATGACCGACGGCACCGAATACGAGACGCGCTCCACCTGGGGCAGCGAGGGCGACACGCTCCAGCTCGACATCGATCCGCGCACGCATCCGGCCTGGACCGGCGGCTCGCAGGCTCTTGTCGACCGCGGTGGCCGTGTTTCCCGCTTCAAGAAGCGCTACGAGGGGCTGGGCATCTGAACCGCCTCCATTCGACACTATCCAGGCGGCCATCGAGCCGCCTTTTCTTTTGCGCATCGGTCTGCAATGAATGCCACGATGCTGACCGACAGACAAACCGAACTGCTCATCCGGCCGACCGCTTCCGCCGATCTTCCCGCGATCACGCGCATCTACCGCCACGCCGTGGAGACGGGCACGGCGAGCTACGAGCTGACGCCGCCTGACGAAGAAGAGATGGCGGCGCGCCGGGAGGCACTCGTCCGCAACAGCTATCCCTATCTGGTGGCGGAAGAAGGCGGCCAGGTGCTCGGCTACGCCTATGCGGGTCCTTTCCGCACCAGGCCGGCCTACCGCTTCATGGTGGAAGATTCGGTCTATATCGCGCCGCACGCGCAGGGCCGGGGCATCGGCCGGCGCCTCCTTACGGTCTTGATCGAGGAATGTGAAAGGCTGGGTTTCCGGCAGGTCGCCGCGGTCATCGGCGACGGCTCACCCTTGAGCCCCTCCGTGCGGCTGCACGAGGCGCTTGGCTTTCGCCACACGGGCGTGCTCGAAGGCAGCGGCTACAAGCACGGGCGCTGGCTTGATACGGTTTTCATGCAGCTCAGCCTCAACGGCGGTGCGGCCACCGCCCCGGATCCCGATTCCCTGCCGGAAAGGATGTTTCGCAAAGGCCTTTGAGGGGGAACGCGTAGTGCCTATGCCCGCACGAGCTTAAGCGTGCGGTCGAACACGGCGAGCACGCGGCCGAGTTCATGCCCGCGCTTGAGTATAAGCCCGCTGGCGGCAATCACGCTGTAGGCGCCCTGTTTGCGCGCCAGCTTTGGGTTCTTCACAATCTGGAAGAGCGGCACTTCGCTGGTGCGGCGAAAGACGGAGAAGACGGCCCTGTCCTTCAGATGGTCGATGGCATAGTCGCGCCATTCACCGGCGGCGACCATCTGTCCGTAGAGGCGCAGGATTTGGTTCAACTCCCGCCGGTCGAATGTCACCGGAAGGTCGTTGCGGGCGCGCCGCGCCTCGCTCAGCCATACGAGATTTCCGGAGTCGTCGCCATCCTCCCCCGCGCTTCCGAAATCGGTCATGTCGCGCTCGCATCCCTGTGACAATTTTATGAATCAAGGTGGCTCGGCAAGGCAGCAATTGCAACCCCACCGGAAAATGGGGAGCTGCGCGAGCAGCCATCACGAAAGCAGACAAGGTGTCGGATTTGGTGATCGCCTGCCCCATTCTCGCCGTTTTCTGTCCAAGCTCCCGCCTGATTTAGAAGCCAGCATCACACCCGTTGCCTGAGACGGTTCGGTCCGGAGACGGCTCCGTACCCCAAGCCCCCCCGCCCACGGGGTCGTGGCCGGATCGAACCAACTCCGGGCGGCTCGCCGCCCAGCCACGCAGGGCAACGATCCCGAACTGGATCAGCGCCGGTACAGGCCAATGCCGTACCGGCGTTTTTTTGTTCGTTGTAATCGGCGAGTACGATTTTCGGCCGGCAACCGCCTTAAGCGAGGTTTGCGCGAAATCGCAAAATTCACTACCTCTCCGTCATGACCGACAGCATTTCCACGCCACCTGGCGAACGGCCGACCGCCATTCTCTTCGTCTGTCTCGGCAACATCTGCCGCTCGCCGCTGGCCGAGGGCATCTTCCGCGCCGTGGCCGCCGAACACGGGCTCGCGCAAACCCTCCACCTCGATTCGGCAGGCGTGGGCGCATGGCACATCGGCGCGCCGCCCGACCCGCGCGCGATCGCCACCGCACACCGTTTCGGCCTCGACATAACCGGCCAGCGGGCAAGGCGGGTGAGCCCGGAGGATCTCCTGCGTTTCGACCTGGTGTTCGGAATGGATCGCTCCAACGTCGCCGCACTGAAGAAGCTGGCGCCGGCGAAGGCCAGCGCGCGCATCCATCTTTTCCTGGACTATGCGCTTGGCAGGCCGGACGACGTGCCCGACCCCTATTACGGCGCGGACGACGGCTTCGCCGCGGTCTACCGCACGCTCCACGAAGCGTCTGAAGCGCTTGCCGCAAGGCTTTCCGAGCGCGCCGGCTCGGCCCGCAGCAAGGGCCAGGCTTCCTCAATGATATAGGGTCCGCCGCCAATCGATTCGCGCGAGGACATCAGGACGAACCGCCCCACCCGGAAGGGCGCGGCGGCGAAGTTGCCGCGCGCGGAAAGATAGGCCGCGACATCGCGCGGGCTGGCGTTCTTCAGCCGCGCCAGCGTCACGTGCGGGGTGAACTTGCGTGGGTCCGGCGGCAGACCGACGCGGCGGCAGATGCGCTCGATCTCGGCCTGGAGGGCGTAGAGATCCGGTGAGGCCGCAACACCCGCCCACACCGCGTGCGGCTTCTTCTGACCGAACGCGCCGACCCCTGAGAGCGTAAGCGAGAAGGAGGGCCGGCGCACCCGGTCCAGCGCATTGGCGACCTCGTCGGCCACGTGGCCTTCGACATCACCGATGAAGCGCAGGGTAAGATGGTAGTTTTCGACATCGCCCCACCGGGCTCCCGGGAGGCCGCCGCGCAGAAGCGAAAGCGACAAAGCCGCATCGCGCGGAATCTCGAGGGCGGTGAACAGTCGCGGCATGGCAACCTCCTCGAATCTCGATATGTCTTGGTTAGCGAATCATCGATCGGGCACAGGAGCAAGCGCTTTCTGGCACCTGCTCCTCAAGCACCGGATTTTTCCTCCGCGATGATTCGCTCGACCGCTGGCAGGGCATTTTCCACCATCACGTCCACGCCCTCGGCATTGGGATGCATGCCGTCCTCGAGCAGCAGCGCGCGGTTGGCCGCCACGCCCTCGAGGAAAAACGGCACCAGCGGCAGCTCGTGCTCCCGCGCCAGTCGCGGATAGATGGCGTCGAACGCCTCCTGATAGTCCGGCCCCAGATTGGGCGCGGCATACATGCCCACGAGCAGCACCGCCATGCCGCGCTCCCGCAGCCGGACGATCATCGTCTCCAGATTCTGTTTTGTGCTTTCCGGCGAAAGCCCGCGCAACATGTCGTTTGCGCCGAGCCCGAGGATCACAAGGTCCGTCTCCTCCGGCACCGACCAGTCGAGGCGGGAAAGCCCGCCGCTGGTCGTATCTCCCGAAACCCCGGCATTGGCGACGGTCACGTCGTGGCCGCGCGCCCGAAGCGCGGCTTCGAGCTTCTCCGGAAAGCTCTCGCCGGGAGCAAGCTGGTAGCCGGCCATCAGGCTGTCGCCGAATCCGACGATGCGGAAGGGCTCCGCCGCCGCGGGCGTGGCGATGCAAAGGAAAAGCGCCAGAACCGGCACCGATGACATTTTCGTGAGCGACGCGAGGGCACTGAAAATCTTGCCCAGAGCTTTGAATGCCATGAAACTCGACCCATATCTGCCGGACCACGCCCGGTTTATTCCTCATATAGGACGCTCCACCCGTGCCCAAACCCGTCATCGAACTCGACAACGTTTCCCTGCGGCTCGGTGAGGGCGCCTCCTCCGTGCATGTGCTCAAGGGCGTCAGCCTGACCGTGGAAGATGGCCAATCCACGGCGGTGGTCGGCCCGTCCGGCTCCGGAAAGTCGACGCTGCTCATGGTGATCGCCGGGCTGGAGAAGGTCGATAGTGGCACCGTGCGCGTGGCCGGGCAGGCGCTCAACGGGCTGAGCGAGGACCAGGTGGCGGCCTTTCGCGGGCGCACCATCGGCATCGTCTTCCAGTCGTTCCACCTGATCCCCAACATGACGGCGCTGGAAAACGTCGCCGTGCCGCTGGAACTTGCCGGCCACCGCGACCCGTTCGGGCTGGCCGAGCGCGAACTCGCCGCGGTCGGGCTCAAAGAGCGCCTCACCCACTATCCCGGAGAGCTTTCCGGCGGCGAACAGCAGCGCGTGGCGATCGCCCGCGCGCTCGCGCCCGAGCCCGCCATCATGATCGCCGACGAGCCGACCGGCAATCTCGACCAGACCACCGGTCGGCAAATCGCCAATCTGCTGTTCGAGACGGTGCGCGAGCGCGGCACGACACTTGTGCTCGTTACCCACGACCCGGCGCTCGCCGAGCGCTGCGACCGGCAGGTGGCCATGCGCTCCGGCTTGATCGACGAGACCGCGCCCGAAGCGGCCGTGGCGGGCTGAGGTGCCCATGGACCGCTCCGACGCTTCGGCCATCGACGAGAAGTCCGCTCCCCTCTCCCATGCCCGGAGGGACATGGCGGCCGCCGGCGCGGGCCCCGCGCTCGCGCTGCGTTTTGCGCTTCGCGAGATGCGCGGCGGGCTCTCCGGCTTCTTCATCTTTCTCGCCTGTATCGCCCTCGGCGTGGCGGCGATCGGCGGCGTCAATTCCGTCGCCCGGGCCATCAGCACCGGCGTCGCCTCCCAGGGTCAGGAGCTTCTGGGCGGCGACATCCGCTTCGAACTCAACCAGCGTGAGACCGACGAGGCCGAACATGCCTGGCTCGAAAGCCTCGGCCAGCTTGCGGTCAGCGCCAACATGCGCTCCATGGCGCGGCTTCCCGACGGCTCGGACCAGGCGTTGGTCGAAGTCAAGGCGGTGGACGGCAGCTATCCGCTCTACGGCAGTCTCGTCACCGAACCCGCCCTTCCCCACGAGGCGCTCTTCGGCTTGTCGGAAGGGGCCTACGGCGCGATCGTCGCGCCGCTTCTTCTGGACAGGCTGGGCCTTTCCGTGGGCGACCGGCTTATGCTCGGCGGCCAGACCTTCGAGCTGCGCGCCGCGCTCGTCACCGAGCCGGACGCGATTTCCGACGGCTTCGGCTTCGCGCCACGCCTGATGGTCTCGCTCGAGGGGCTCGACGCCGCCGGACTCGTCCAACCGGGGAGCCTGGTGGAGCACAGCTATAAGGTACGGCTTGAAGACGGGACGAGCGAGGCCGATCTGCGGGCCGTGCGCGAGGAAGCGGGCGAGCGCTTTCCCGAAGCCGGGTGGAGCATCCGCACCCGCCTCAACGCCGCTCCCGCGCTGACCTCCAACATCGAGCGCTTCTCCCAGTTTCTCACCCTTGTCGGGCTGACCGCGCTCGTGGTCGGCGGCGTCGGCGTGGCCAATGCCGTACGCGCCTATCTCGACGGCAAGCGGGCCGTCATCGCCACCTTCAAGAGCCTGGGCGCGGCGGGCGGTTTCGTCGTCTCGGTCTATCTTCTGCAGATCCTCATCATCGCGGTGATCGGCATTGCCGCCGGCCTCGTGCTCGCCGCCCTCATGCCTTTCGCCGCCAGCGCCATGCTCGCCTCGGTGCTGCCCGTGCCGGGTCAGGGCGGCCTCTATCCCGGGGCACTCGGCCTCGCCGCCCTGTTCGGCCTGCTCACCACGCTCGCCTTCGCGCTTCTGCCGCTCGGCCGCGCCCGCGACGTGCCGGCGACGGCGCTCTTTCGCGAGATGGGCATCGACGGCAAGGGCTGGCCCCGGCCGGCCTACATGCTGGCGGCCGGACTGATTGCGGCCTGCCTCGCCTTCCTCGCCATATTCTATGCGGACGAGCGCCGTATCGCGGCGATCTTCGTCGCTGCGACCGTGGCGTCCTTCCTGGTTCTGCGTGGTGTCGGCTGGGCCGTGCAGGCGCTGGCCCGACGCGCCCCGCGCGTCCGCTCCACGGCATTGCGCCTTGCCGTCGGCAACATCCACCGCCCCGGCGCGCTGACGCCGTCGGTGGTCCTGTCGCTTGGCCTCGGGCTTACCCTGCTGGCCACCCTGGCGCTGATCGACGGCAATCTCAGGCGGCAGATCGCCGGCAACCTGCCCGACGTGGCGCCGAACTTCTTCTTCGTCGACATCCAGGCGAACGAAGTGGACGACTTCACGGCGCTGGTGGAAGCGCAAGCACCCGACGGCAAGCTCATCCGGGTGCCGATGCTGCGCGGACGGATCGTCTCGCTCAACGGCGTCAACGTGGCCGACATCGAGGTGCCGCCCGAGGGCGGCTGGGTTCTGCGCGGCGACCGCGGCATCACCTATGCGAATAACCAGCCGGAAAATTCCACTCTCACGGCGGGCGAGTGGTGGCCGGAAGACTATGACGGCGAGCCGCTTGTCTCCTTCACCGCCGAAGAGGGGCGCGAACTGGGCCTCGAACTCGGCGACACGCTGACCGTCAACGTTCTCGGCCGCGACGTCACCGCGCGCATTGCGAGTTTCCGCCAGGTCGAATGGGAGACGCTGGCCATGAATTTCGTCATGGTCTTTTCCCCCAACACCTTCGCCGGCGCGCCGCATGCCTGGCTGGCGACGCTGACGGCCCCCGAGGCCACGAGTGCCGACGAGGCGCAGATTCTCAACGCCGTGACGCGCGCTTTCCCCACCATCACCACCGTGCGCGTAAAGGACGCCCTCGACGTCATCAACGAACTCGTCGCCCAGCTTTCCACCGCCATCCGCGCCGCCGCGGCCGTGGCACTCATCGCCTCCGTGCTGGTGCTCTCGGGCGCCCTTGCGGCCGGCAACCGGGCCCGCGTGCACGACGCCGTCGTGCTGAAGACGCTGGGTGCCACGCGGCGCACGCTCATTTCGGCCTTCGCGCTGGAATATCTCCTGATCGGGCTCGCCACGGCTCTCTTCGCGCTCGCGGCCGGCGGCGTGGCGGCATGGTACGTCGTATCGCGCATCATGACGCTGCCCTGGACCTTCCTGCCCGAGGTCGCCCTCTCGACCGTCGCCATCGCCCTGGTGCTCACCGTCGGCTTCGGCCTGATCGGCACCTGGCGCGTGCTGGGCCACAAGGCCGCTCCCGTGCTGCGGAACCTGTAAAGGCAGAGAAAGCCGGCAATTTCCCCCGCGTGGAGCCGCGTGCGGCAAACCGTCCGTTTTAGTGTCTGCGGCTCTTGCTCTTGACACGAACAGATATCATATTTGAACCACGCATGCTGGAATCCCGCCAGCGGCGAGCGGCCGTGTGGCCGACACCCGACGGGAGAGTGCGAGAAAGAGGAAACAATGGCTGACCTTCGCAACTATCAGGCCCGCGTGGCGACCGGCGCACGCACGGACGCGGCCATCGACGAGGGCCTGCGCGCCTATATGATCCGGGTCTACAACCTGATGGCCATCGGCCTGGCAATTACCGGGCTTGCGGCCTTGGGCACCGTTTCACTGGCGACGACGAGTGATCCCTCGGCCGCCGTCGCGCAATTCGGCAACGGCACACTTCTCACTGCTTTCGGAAGCGCGGTGTACCTGTCGCCCTTGCGCTGGGTGCTGATACTCGCTCCCCTGGCGCTCGTCTTCTTCATGAGCTTCCGCATTCACAAGCTGAGCGTTTCGGCGGCGCAGACGACCTTCTGGGTCTATGCGGGCTTGATGGGGCTGTCGCTGTCGTCGATTTTTCTCATCTATACGGGCGAGAGCATCGTAAGGACCTTCTTCATCACCGCCGCTTCCTTCGGCGCGCTGTCGCTGTGGGGCTACACGACGAAGCGTGATCTTTCCGGCATGGGCTCCTTCCTGTTCATGGGACTCATCGGCATCATCATCGCTTCGATCGTCAATATCTTCCTTGGCTCCTCGGCGCTGCAGTTCGCCATTTCGGTGATCGGCGTGCTCGTGTTCGCCGGGCTGACTGCCTACGACACGCAGCAGATCAAGGAGATGTACTACGAAGGCGACAGCCAGCTCGTGGCGGGCCGCAAGGCGATCATGGGCGCACTGAGGCTGTACCTCGACTTCATCAACCTGTTCCTGTTCATGCTTCAGTTCCTCGGCAATCGCGAGTAACGGCGAACGCCGGAACGAACGAGAAAGGGCGGTCCGACCGGACCGCCCTTTTTTCTGACCGACGTTTCAAAGCCGGGGCGCCGGCTTATCTGCGCTCCACGTGTCCCAGGTCGCGCTCGGGGTTGATACAGTCCCGCACACGGCGCTTCAGCTCCGCCGCATCCGGAAAGCCTCCGTCGCGCTTGCGTTCCCAGACAAGCTCCCCGTCGCAATGGATTTCGAAGATGCCGCCGGTGCCCGGGCGCAGCGCCACCTCGTCGAGCTCCTCCGAGAACGTGGACAGAAGCTCCTGCGCCATCCAGCCGGCCCTGAGCAGCCAATTGCACTGCACGCAGTAGGTGATGAATACGCGATGCGCCATATCCGCTTACCTCACGCTGCGCTCAGCTTGGCCATGGTCTCGTCGTCGACCTCGAAATTGGCGTAGACGTTCTGCACGTCGTCGTCGTCCTCCAGGACGGCAAGCAGCCTGAGCACCGATTGCGCGCGCTCCTCGTCGACGGGCGTGCCGGTTTGCGGCCGCCAGGTCGGACGCACCCGCTCGGCCTCCCCAAGCGCCTGCTCCAATGCCGTGCTGACGTCGCCAATGTCCTCGAAGGCGCAGGTGATGACATGGCCGTTCTCGTCCGACTGCACGTCCTCCGCGCCAGCTTCGATAGCCGCCTCCATCATCGTGTCGGCGTCGCCCGCCGAAGCGGGATAGACGATCTCGCCCACCCGGTCGAACATGAAGGCGACCGAGCCCGTCTCGCCCAGCGACCCGCCGGCCTTGGTGAAGGCGGCGCGCACGTTGGAGGCCGTGCGGTTGCGGTTGTCGGTCAGCGCCTCGACGATGACGGCCACGCCGCCCGGCCCGTAGCCTTCGTAGCGGACCTCCTCGTAGTTCTCCGAGTCGTTGCCCGAGGCCTTCTTGATGGCCCGTTCGATATTGTCCTTGGGCATGGACTGGGCCTTGGCGTTCTGAACGGCAAGGCGCAGGCGCGGGTTCATGTCCGGGTCGGGCAGACCGGCCTTGGCGGCGACGGTGATCTCGCGCGCCAGCTTGGAGAAGATCTTCGACCGCGCCGCGTCCTGGCGGCCCTTGCGGTGCATGATATTCTTGAACTGTGAATGGCCTGCCATGGGGCTCCTTTGTCGGAACGGTTCCAAAATTTCATGGATTGCCGGCGTTATAGTGAAATCGCCCGGCAACGTCCAGAAGCCGGCCTCACGCAATGGTTACGGCGCCCTGCATGGCGGACCGGCGGATCTTTGGATAGGATGACTGCCTGTCGATCCGGGAGAAGCCGATGCTCGCCTTCCGCCTGATTGCACCGCTCGTCATCCTGTTGCTCTCGTCCCTTGCCGCCCAGGCGCAGGAAACGCGGCCCAGCACCTGCCTTGCCATGGCCAACGCCCTGCCCGGCATCGTCTATGTGAATCTCCAGCCGGTCGCCGCCCAGGACGTGACGATCACTTATGCCGGTCACTCGACCTACGTCATCGAGACACCGGCCGGCGTGCGTATCGCCACCGACTTCGCCGGGGTGTACGGCACCAGTCCGACACCGGATGTCGTCACCATGAACAAGGCGCATTCGACGCACCACACGCCGAGTCCCGATCCCGCGATCGAGCACGTGCTCAGGGGCTGGAACCCCGAAGGCGGGCCGGCGCGGCATTCGCTGCTGGTCGACGATGTCTATATCCGCAACGTCACCACCGATATTCGCCGCTACGGCGTCTTCGAACCGGATGCCAACTCGATCTTCATCTTCGAGGTGGCCGGCCTGTGTATCGGCCATCTGGGTCACCTGCATCACCGGCTCGAGGATGCACACTACGCCGCCATCGGACGGCTGGACGTGGTGATGGTGCCGGTCGATGGGGGGCTCACCATGTCGCTCGACGGCATGAGCGAGATCACGCGGCGGCTCTCCTCCTCCATCGTCCTGCCCATGCACCGCAATGCCACGCCGCTCGGTGCGTTTACGAGCAGGATGGGCGAAGGCTTCGACCTGGATTTCCGCGAGGGCCGCACGCTCACCGTCTCGCTGGCGACGCTGCCCGAGCGGCCGACGATCATCATCCTCGACGGAGTTTGAAGGCGCTCAGGCCTCTTCCTGCATCGCCTTCTCACGCTCGCGCTTGCGCCGGGCCAGCATGTTGAGGCCCTCAACCAGCGCCGAGAAGCCCATGGCCGTGTAGACGTAGCCCTTCGGCACGTGGAAGCCGAAACCGTCGGCGATCAGCGTCATGCCGATCATCAGCAGGAAGCCGAGAGCCAGCATGACCACGGTAGGATTGGCGGCGATGAAACGCGACAGGGGCTCCGCCGCTAGGAGCATCACCGTGACGGCGCTGATGACGGCGATGAACATGATGGTCAGATGGTCGGTCATACCCACCGCGGTAATGATGGAATCGATCGAGAAGACGAGATCGAGCAGCAGGATCTGCACGATTGCCGCACCGACGCCCAGCGTCACCTTTCCGCCGACCATGTTCTCCTTGGAGTCGTGCGGGTCCACGGTATGATGGATCTCCTTGGTCGCCTTCCAGACCAGGAACAGCCCGCCGGCAATCAGGATCAGATCCCGCCAGGAGAACCCGTGATCGAACAGCGTGAACACCGGCTGTGTGAGCTGCACGATGAAGGAGATGGTCGCAAGCAGGGCCAACCGCAGCACCAGTGCGGCGCCGATACCCAGCCTGCGCGCGAAGGCCTGGTTTTCCTCGGGCAGCTTGTTGGTGAGAATGGAGATGAAGATCAGGTTGTCGATGCCGAGCACGATCTCGAGAACGACGAGCGTGACCAGCGCGACCCAAGCCTCCGGACTGGTGACGAAATCGAAATGCGAAAGCAACCAGTCCATGGGCCAATGCATCCTTCATCAAAAATCGCTGCGCGGCAGAGGTAAGGCCGGTTTGCGCGCCCGTCAACGCCAGAAGACGGGGACCGCCTCTTCTAGATGCGGGCCGAGCCGCAGCGGCGCGATCTTCTCCGCAAGCCCGGTCCGGTCGGATATCTCCAGCCCCACGCCGCAGATCGTGGCCGGCCCGTTGGCCGCCTCGAAGCGCCCCTTCGGTACTTTGGTAGTGAACCGGTTGAGCGGTTCTTCCTTGTCCATGCCGAGCGAGGAATCGTAATCGCCGCACATGCCGGCATCGGAGATGTAGGCCGTGCCGCCGGAAAGAATCTGGTGATCGGCCGTGGGCTGGTGCGTATGGGTGCCGATGACGGCGCTGACCCTCCCGTCCACGAAATGGCCGAAGCACATCTTTTCCGAGGTGGCTTCGGCATGGAAATCGATCAGCGCCGCATCCGCCTGCGCGCCCAGCGGACAGGCCGAAAGCTCCTCCTCGGCCGCGCGGAATGGGTCGTCCAGATCGGGCATCATGAAGACGCGGCCCATGATGTTGGCGATCAGGACGCGCGCGCCGTTGCGTGCCGTGAAAAGCCCCGAACCGCGCCCCGGCGTGCCCTTTGGGAAATTGGCGGGTCTCAGGAACCGCTCCTCGCGCGGCGCGAAGCCCAGCGCCTCGCGCTGGTCCCAGACATGGTTTCCGGTCGTCACCACATCCGCGCCCGCCTGCAGTGTAGCGGTGAAAATCTCCTCCGTGATGCCGAAGCCGCCCGCGGCGTTCTCGCCGTTGACCACCACGAAGTCGAGCTTGAAGTCGGAAATCAGGCCGGGCAGCTTCGCCCAGACTGCGGTGCGGCCGGTGCGCCCCACCATATCGCCGAGAAATAGAAGTCGCATATCCCTGCTCTTACAGGGGCGGGGCGAAGCTGCGCAAGCCGCTTTCGGTGAGGATTTCCGGGATGATCACGTCATGCGGCTCGTCGGGCACCTCCGCCACCTCCTGGCAATCGAAAGCGATACCAATGAGATGCCGCGCCTGTCCGTTCTCCCGCAGCCGCTCGATCGCCCGGTCGTAATAGCCCGCGCCGTAACCGATACGGTGCCCGCGCCGGTCGAACGCCGCCAGCGGGACGAGCATCAGCGAAGGCTCGAGCATGGCGGCCGTCTCGTCCGGCCCCTTGGTTCCGAAGCCCATGTCGACGAGTGGCGCTCCACGCTTGAGCTCGCGGAAGATCATGGTGGTCTTGTCGAGGAGCGCCGGCAGGCAGAGCCGAGCGCCCATTGCCGCCAAGGCCGCCATCAAGGGCCGTACATCGACCTCCGAGCGCATGGGCCAGAAGCCCGAGACCACCGTCCCCGGAGCAGGTGCGATCACCTCTGCCGCCTCCGCAAAGCCGAGGGATGCCTCCGCCCGCCAGAGCGGGTCGGTCGCGTCCCGGCGCGCCAACGCCTCCGCGCGCAGGGCGCGCTTTATCTCTCTTGCCGTCGTCGTCATGTGCTCACCATTTGCCGGCACCATAGGGCGACCGCCGTGCGACGGAAAGGCCGCTCAACGACATGGCGCGTCGACACGAACGACATGGGGGAAAACGGTGATCCACGGCAACCGATGGAATGTCGATCCCGGGAACCTACAAGGTAGGTGGGCGCCGTGTAGCCAAGCCCACGGGCAAGGCCAGGGACAGCTCCCTTTCGGATCGATAAGGCCCCGGGGATATGATTTCCTGTCGCGAGGCGCAGATCACCGTTCGCAATATAGGCCTCCTGCCACCCGCCCGCCAGAGGGCCGGGCGGCGATGGATGGGATTTTGTAACTTCCTCAATTCAGCTTGGGACTGAGGCACGTTTAGGGGATTCAGTCGGGAGGCGATGCGTGGTATCTTATCAACCACACGCGATGGGTGCAGCAGTGAGAAACGATAACTTCATCGGAATGGGTCTTTACACGCCCACAGAAGCGGGACGTCTTCTGCACGTGCCAAGTAAGAAAATAACACGTTGGCTGCGGGGGCACTCCGTCAAGGGAAAACGATACGAAAGACTTTGGCGTCCGCAAATCGTCATGGAAGACGATGCGATCTTTCTCGGCTTTAGAGATCTCATGGAAATGCGGGCTGCGGACGCCTTTATGAAAGCGGGTGTAAGTGCGTATATGATCCGCCGCGCGATCGAAGAGGCACGTAAGTACGTCGATGACGAACGCCCGCTGTCTACGACCAAGTTCCGTACCGACGGGCGTTCTATTTTCCTGGAGATTGCAGACGAAAATAACGACACGAAGCTGTTGGATCTGTTTCGGCGGCAATACGCTTTCAAGCGCATCCTCGACGCCAGCCTCAAAGGGGTCGAATTCGACGGAATCGCACCGTCGCGTTGGTGGCCCCTATCGCGTCAAAAGGGCATTTTGATCGATCCCCAGCGTTCGTTTGGACAACCAATCGAAGCGGAAAGCGGTGTTCCCACGGCCACGCTGGCCGCAGCTGCCCACACCGAAGGCATCAATAATGCATCAAAACTTTGGCGAGTTTCTCGCCAAGCGATGCGTCGTGCGGTGGAGTACGAGGATCTTCTGCAGGCTGCATGAAGGTCCTATTTGACAACTGCACGTCACCTGTCATGGCATCCACGTTGGATGGTTTTGTCCAGGCAAGCGGCCACGCGGGAGTGCATATACGCGATTTGCCCCTGCATAACCCAACCGACATCGAATGGATGACGTACCTTTCGAAAAGTAATGAAGACTGGCTCGTTATAACGGGTGATCAACGGATCCGCAAAAACAAGGCTGAGGCACAGGCCTTCCGTAGCGCCAATCTCAAAGCCGTTATATTAGCGTCAGCGTATCAAAAAACGCCAATGCACAGATGTTGTGCCGTAATAGTGCATCAATGGCCCAATCTTTATGACACGATCAAACGCTTTGAGGCGCCATTCATGCTGGAAATGAGTATAAATTTCTCTGGGAAGTTCAAACAGCTTTACTTCTGACAAACTACTTACTCACGCCACGCCGCGCCGCCCCACCTTCCTGTGTCCGACGGGCTTAAGCGCCTCCGCCTCGTCTCCGGCCTTCACCCCCGTCTGCGCGCCGGCGCCGAAGACCATCTCGAGGAACTCCACCAGCCATTGCTTCAGATGGGTATCCCAGATGAGGCGGCCGCCCAGATGGTCGCGGCCGGGCTGGGCGCCGGGAAGCACGAAGCGATGCGCGCCATGCACCACCCAGCGCTGCATCATGGTCCGCGTCAGCTCGGCATGGAACTGGATGCCCCAGGCATTGCGGCCGTAGCGGAACGCCTGGTTCGGATAGTGCTCCGCCGTCGCGAGCAGCGTGGCGCCGGAAGACAGCGAAAAGCCCTCGCGGTGGAACTGGTAGACCATCTCCGGCCAGTGCAGGAGCCGCCGCCCCTCCTCGGTCGCCCGAAGCGGATACCAGCCGATCTCGACCAGCCCGTCGTCGTGGCTTTTGACCTGTCCGCCCAGATGGTTGACCAGCATCTGGGCACCGAGGCAGATGCCGAGGAAAGGTTTGTCCTCTTTCAGCGGCACGGAAACCCATTCGGTCTCGCGCTGCACGAACTCGTCGTGATCGTTCGCGCTCATCGGCCCACCGAAGATCACGGCGCCCGCGTGCTCGGCAAGCGTGTCGGGCAGGGGATCGCCGAGCGGCGGCCGGCGAATGTCCAGGCTGAACCCGCTGCGTTCGAGAAGCTGGCCCACACGGCCGGGGCTGGACATTTCCTGATGCAGGACGACCAGGATCTTTTTCGCGTTCCCCCTGCCCATGTGCACGGCTACGCGTTTCCCTCCCCGCCTTCGGCCCGCTGGACACGCTGGCGCATCGTCACGCGGGTGCGCGTATCCACGCCGATGAGCTCGGCCACGCGCCAGACCAGATTGTCCTCAAGCTCGTGCAGCTCCCCGTCGGCATAGACGATCTCCCACATCAGCCGGATGAATTCGGCCCGCGCGTCCTCGTCCAGATTGTTCTTCAGAACGCTCGTGAAGATGTAGAGATCGACGGCTTCCGCCTCCGCCTCTTCGCCGGCTTTCATCAGGGCCTTCAGTTCGGGCCCCTTCACATTGTAGGCCGCCGAAAGCGTCTCCTTCAGCCGCTTCTGCTCCTCGGCGCTGCGCTCGCCATCGGCGTTCATCACATGGATGAGGAGTGCTGCGGCCGCCACCCGGGGGTCGTCCACGTCCAGACGCTGGGGTCCGCCGTCACCTGCTGGCAGATCCTTCAGGAAAGAGAGAATACGCTCGAACAAATCCGAATCCTTTGGAAAGCATTGTCTGCATCATGCGAAGCGGCCATCGGCCAAACAAGGTCTTTTTTCGCCGGATCGCGCCGAGGTGAGAAAAATGATCACGCGGCCGTGCGGTTCCCCGAACTGGCGATCATCGCCACACGAACATCAAAACAGGCGAAACCGCGACGAGGCCTGCCGCTCCGCATCCTCCGGTTCGACGCCGGGATCATCGGGCAGCGGCGGGCGCGCTTCTTCGCTCCGTTTGCGGGGCGGGGCCGCCTCGTCGTCCTCCCCGTTGCCGTTCGATGGAGCGGCCGCCTTCCCGCGCTCCTTCGGTGGCTCCTCGGGCTCAGCCGGCTTCTCCTCATCGATCTCCGGCTCCGGCTGTGCTTCTTCGGGTTCCGGCGGCGCTTCGGCTTCCCCGGGCGTCTCCGTGGCCTCGGGTGCCGGCTCGGCCTCCACGGTGACCACGGTTTCTTCGGGCACGGCGTCTTCGCTTCCCGAGGCTGTTTTTTCTTCGCGCGGCTCCGCTTCGATCGCCGGCAGCGCGAGCGCCTCTTCGCCTTCCAGAACCTGGCCGAGCCGCTCCACCGGCACGCGCCATTCGAAAGCATCGAGCTGCCCGGTCACGGGCGAGGCGGGCATCCACCGCTCCGAAACGAAGCCGTCGGCCACCCAGGCCGGGTCGCGCGGTGCGCGCACCGCCTTAGCGAGCCAGTGGCGCACGCGGCCCTGATCACCGGTTTCCGCTTCCTCGATATCGGCCAGAAGCAGGAAGGCACCCTCGCGCGGGGAAAGCCGTACCGCCGCTTCCGCGGCGCGCCGCGCCTCCGTGAACTCGCCCGCGTCGAGCGCGGCGCGCGCGACCGCCAGTTCCGATTCGGCATTGTTCATCCGCAGCCGGCCGAGCTTCTTCGCCCGCACAAGCCGGTCGTGGGTGGAATCGCCCGGCCGCGCGTGTACATAGACCTCGGCTATCTCCGGATGCGGTTCCTTTTTCCACGCCGCCTCCAACACCCTGGCGCCGCGGCGCAGGTCGTTCTGCCTGAACAGCGCCCGTGCGGCGGTCACCGCGGCGGGCACGAAGTCCGGCAGCTGGCGGTGTGCTTCCAGCGCCGCCGCCTGGGCGGCGGCCGGATCGACGTCGAGCTGCTCCATCGCCTGCGCCGTCAGGAGCACGGCACGGCGGCGGGTCTGCGTTTCGCGATCACCCTTCTGCTTCTCCACCAGGCGGAGCGCGCCTTGCCAGTCTCCTTCCTGGGTCTTGGCGTCGAGCGTGGCATCGACCGCCCAGCCGAGCTGCGGTGCGGCCTCCGCCGCCTTCGCCGCGTATTGGCGGGCCGCCTCCCGCTCACCCAGCCGCTCGGCCTCTAGGTAGAGCCCGCGCAGGCCCAGCAGGCGCGTTTCCGGATCTTCCGCCATGGTGGCAAACTTCCCGCGGGCCGCGTCGTGGTCGCCTTCGAGGAGCGCCGCCTGGGCATCGAGCAGCCGGATCAGTGGCTCGCGATCGGCCGGAAGCAGCTTCGCCGCCTGCTTGCCCATGCGCCGGGCCATGCCGCCATCGCCGGCACCCGCGGCAATCATGCCGGTGGACAATGCCTGATAGCCACGGTCGCGGCGGCGGGCGCGAAAATAGCGCGCCACGGCGTGCGGCGTGTTCCAGATGCTGCGAATGAGCCACCACAGGAACATGATGGCGGCGACGGCCAATACCAGAAGCACCGCGGCCACCACGAGCGACACCTCGTAACGGTAGCCGGCGAAGGTGATGACGATGTCGCCGGGCCGTTCCGCCAGCCAGGAGAAGCCAAGTCCGACAAGGAAGACGACGACAAGAAAGAAAAGGACGCGAACCATGAATGTCTTCCTCAAGCCGGCTGCAACACGCTGGAGAGCGTCTCTTCAAGGATCCGGTCGGCCGCCTGTCGCGCGCGCAGCTTTTCGGCGAAGGCGCGGGCCGCCTCCTGCGCCTCCGGCGGCAGCGATTCGTATTCGGCAAGGGCCTGGCCGTAATCGCCGCTCTCCACCGCCGCCTCCATGCGCGCGGCGACTGCCTCCGGCGCATTGCCCTCGACCTCGCCCACCGGCCTTACCGTGACGACGGAGCGCGCGCTCGCCATCAGGCGGTCCAGGAAACCGGCATCCCCCGCAGGAGGGGAAACCGCCTCGGCAATGCGCGAAGCCGCCTGCGGCGCCTCGGCGGCCAGTTCCGCGCGGGTGGGAATGCCGGTCTCCGCATAGGGGCGAAGGTCGGCGAGCCCCTCGGCCTCCGGGGAAAGCGAGGCGAAAGTTTCGAGCTCGCGCGCGAAAGGTTCGCCGCGTTCCACCGCCGCGCGAAGCGCCGATGCGGCGACCACTAGTGCCAGGCGCGGGCCCTCGTCCATCTCCTCGAACCGTGCCGTCAGCGCATCGAGCCTGCCGCTCAACGCCTGTAGCTGCTCGGCATTGGCCTCCGCTGCCTGCTGTGCTGCCGCCGACGCTTCGCGCAGGCCTTCCAGTTCCGAGGCGAGTGCCGCGATGCGCTCGCTCGTCTCGCCGTTGCCCGCGCCTTGGGCGCCGGCCTCGGCAAGTGTCGCCACCTGGCTTTCCAGTTCGGCAATGCGGGTGTCCAGCGCCTCGAGGCCGGCATTTTCCCCAGCGCCGCCCGAGGAGACGGCGTCCTGCAGCGCCGCGAGGCCCTGGCGAAGATCCGCGATCTCCTGGAGAGGTCCGGCAAGCGCCTGTTCCAGCGCTTCCCCGGACGTCCCGGCCGGCGCCGCCTCGCGCAACTGCGCAACCTCGCCCGACAAGGCTTCCATCTCCTGGCGAAGCTCGGTCACCGCCGGGTCGGGACCCGCACCGCCGTCCTGCATCCTTTCGAAGACCTGCATGCCGCCGGCAACGACACCTCCGCCGACCAGACCGGCGATCACCGCGAGCGCTATCGAACCCGTCCTGCCGCGCGGCTTCTCCTCTCCCGGAGTTTCGGACGGCGGTGGCTCGGATGCCGGCGGCCCCTCGCTTTCGGGAGCCGCCTCTCCTTCGACCGGTCCCAGCTCCTCCTGTGGAGTGCCGTCATCCGCATCCGCCTGCGCCTCGACATTGGGCTTCTCGGTATCGGCGGCGCCTGTTTCGTGCGAAGGTGATTCGGTCTCCTCAACCCGCGGCTGTTCCGTTTCGGCCGTCTCACCGGGCGCGCCTTCCACCGAATCGGCTTCCAGATCGATCGTTACCGGGTCCCGCTTCGTCTTGGAATGGCGTGTCCTAGGTGTCTTGGCCATCAGGCACTCCGCTGGCAGTTCCTATCCGTGCGCACTGGTGCAGCGCAGCACCTTCACTACCATAGGAGAGCAACATGGCCAGAGTCCTGCGTCATATTCGACTTTCCAGCAGAGAAAGCATCGCTGCCTCGTTCGGTTCCCGCGCCACCACCGCCGCGGCACGCAATTCCCGCGGTAAAGCCTCGGCGATTCGCGGAGAAAGGGCATAGAGGCAGGCGTTTTCGATCAGTTCACGCGGGATCGCCCGGCCGATGAGCTCCGAGAACGTCTGCGCGGCGAGAGCGGAATAGAAGAGCGCCGCATCCACCGGGAGTCCCCGAAACGCCGTCTCCACAGTACCCGCGGAGGGCGACAGCGGCCGCGTATCGTAGGTTTCGCAGACGACCGGCGCGAGGCCGGCGCCGGCAAGCTCCTCCTCCAACACGTCCCGCCGCACTTTTCCGCAGAGAAGGAGAACCCTGCTTTCGCGTGCCATCGCGCCGGCGATACGCTTCACGAGGCCCCGCGCATCCCCGGCGCCCTCGTCGACGGGTCCAAGCCCTGCATCCCGGACGGCCGCGCCGGTCGCCTCCCCCACGGCAAAGACAGGCAGACCGGCCAATCCCCGCAGAAATTCGGGCGGCGCATACCGCACGGCATTGGCGCTTGAAGCGGCCACCGCGCCGAACTGCCCCCGTGGCGGAGTGAAAGGTCTCACGGGCGTGATTTCGGTAAGCGGCAGCACCACCGGCTCGAAGCCAAGCGCCTTGAGCCTTTCGGCGGTGCGCGTGGCACCGGGGTCCGGCCGGGTCACGAGCACGCGGGCCATCGGCAGTCCTTCAGTCCCAGGAATCGAAAAAGCGGTTGCCCGCCTTCTCGCGGATGCGCGCTCCGGCATCCGCGCCGATCTCCGCGGCGTCGTCCACGCTGCCTTCGCCGGCGATCTCGTGCGCCTCGCGCCCGTCCGGCGTCAGGATCATGCCGGAAAAGCGCAGGTTCTTCCCTTGCACCTTCGCCTCGCCCGCGATCGGCGTGCGGCATGAGCCGTCGAGCGCGGCGAGGAAGGCTCGCTCGCAGGCAAGCGCCGCGCCCGTCTGCGCGTGACGGATCGTCTCGACCACGCCTCCGACCCGGGCGTCACCGACGCGGGTTTCGATGCAGATGGCACCCTGGCCGAGCGCAGGCGGAAAGGTCTCGGGGTCCATGACGGCGCTCGCCACGTGCTCCATCTTCAGCCGTTTCAATCCCGCCAGAGCCAGAAGTGTGCCTTCGGCGACGCCGTCTTCCAGCTTCTTCAGCCGCGTCTGCACGTTGCCACGGAACATGCCGACCTCGAGATCGGGCCTGAGCCTGAGCGCCAGCGCCTGCCGGCGCAGCGAGGACGTGCCGAGCTTCGCCCCTCGCGGCAGGTCCTCCAGCCGCTCGACCCGCCGGCCGATGAAGACGTCGCGCACGTCCTCCCGCTCCAGGAAGGCGGAAATCTCGAGTCCCTCCGGCAGGACGGTGGGCATGTCCTTGGACGAGTGCACCGCCAGATCGATGCGGCCGTCGATGAGCGCCTGCTCGATCTCCTTGGTGAAGAGCCCCTTGCCGCCGGCTTCCGACAGGGGCCGGTCCTGGATCCGGTCGCCGCTGGTGCGGATGACGGCGATCTCGAACGCCTCCTCCGGCAGGTCGTGCGCGGCCATCAGCCGTGCACGCACTTCCGCCGCCTGGGCCAGCGCCAGGGCACTGCCGCGCGTTCCGATTCTCACCACATCCGTTTGCATGTCGTCATGTCCGTGCTAACCGGCATTCTCGAAAACCGTGACCGGCCTCACCGATACCTATCGGGGAATGGCCCGGTCGGCAACACGGGGCAAGTGGCGCCGAATGACACGCGTGCTGGGCATCGAGACGAGCTGCGACGAGACCGCCGCGTCCGTGGTCGCACGCACCGACGACGGCGCCCCCGCGATCCTCTCCAACGTCGTGCTGAGCCAGATCGAAGAACACGCGGCCTTCGGCGGAGTGGTGCCGGAGATCGCCGCCCGCGCCCACGTGGAGGCGCTGGACGGCGTCATCGCGGCGGCCCTGGCCGAAGCGGGGCTGACGCTCCACGACACCGACGCCCTCGCCGCCACCGCCGGCCCCGGCCTGATCGGCGGGCTGATCGTCGGGCTGACCACGGCAAAGGCCATCGCCGCGGCCACGGGAAAGCCGCTCCTGCCCATAAACCACCTCGAAGGCCACGCGCTGACGGCGCGCCTGACGGACGGTCTCGACTTTCCCTATCTGCTTCTGCTCGTCTCCGGCGGCCACACGCAGATCCTCCATGTACAAGGCGTCGGGCGTTACGGGCGCTGGGCAAGCACCATCGACGATGCCCTGGGCGAGGCCTTCGACAAGACCGCCAAGCTTCTCGGCCTGCCCTATCCCGGCGGGCCGAGCGTGGAAAAGGCCGCGTTCCAGGGAGACCCCGCCCGTTTCACCTTCCCGCGCCCGCTCAAGGGGGAGGCGCGGCCCGACTTCTCCTTTTCCGGCCTCAAGACCGCGGTGCGCCGCGCCGCAACCGAGCTTGCGCCCCTGTCGGAGGATGACGTCGCCGATATCTGCGCCTCCTTCCAGCGCGCCGTCACCGAGACCCTTGCCGACCGCGTCACCCGCAGCCTGGAGCGCTTCCGCAAAGCGCATCCCAAGCATGCCCACCCCGCCCTGGTGGTGGCCGGCGGCGTCGCCGCCAATGCCGCGATCCGCAACACGCTTGAAACCCTGTGCGCGAACGAAGGTTTTACCCTGGTGGCGCCACCGGTGAAACTGTGCGGCGACAACGCCGCCATGATCGCCTGGGCCGGTCTGGAGCGGCTGGAAGCAGGGCTTGTCGAGGAAGATGCGCTCGCCTTCGCCCCGCGCCCGCGCTGGCCTCTCGATGCCGGGTCGGACCCTCTCTACGGCGCCGGCAAACGCGGAGCCAAGGCATGAGCGAAAACCGGACGATCACCGTTCTGGGAGCCGGCGCCTGGGGCACGGCCCTGGGGCTGACGATGCACCGCGCCGGCCACAAGGTCACGCTGTGGGCGCGCGATCCGGCGCTCGCCCACGAGATCGCGCACGCGCATACCAACAGCCGCTATCTGCCGGGCGTGACGCTCGACCCTGAGATTGTCGCCCTGGATGACATCGCGGCCACGCTCTCGGGCGCGGGGTGCGTGCTGACGGTCACGCCCGCGCAGAGCCTGCGCGCCGTGCTGACCCTCGCGGCTGAGACGCTTGCGCCGGATGTGTCCGTCGTCCTGTGCGCCAAGGGCATCGAGCGCGACACCGGTCGGCTGATGTCGGAAGTGGCCCGCGAGGTCCTTCCGCAAAACCCGATCGCGGTGCTTTCGGGGCCCAGCTTTGCCGCCGACGTGGCGCGCGGGCTACCGACCGCCGTCACCGTGGCCGCGAAGGACGCAGGGCTCGCCGCCAGGGTCGCCGCCGAGCTTTCCGCGCCCAATCTGCGCTGCTATTCGAGCAGCGATGTCGTCGGCGTGGAGATCGGCGGCGCGCTCAAGAACGTGCTGGCGATCGCCGCCGGCGCCACGAGCGGCGCGGGGCTCGGCGCCAGCGCGATGGCGGCAATCATCACCCGCGGCTTTGTCGAACTCAGGCGCATCGGCGCCGCCTTCGGCGCCGAGCCGGAAACGCTGATGGGACTGTCGGGGCTCGGCGACCTCATCCTCACATGCAATTCCGCCCAGTCGCGCAACTACGCCTACGGGCTGGCGCTTGGCCGTGGCGAGGACCTGGACGGCCTGCCGCTCGCCGAGGGGGTCTATACCGCGGGAATTGCCGCGCGGATCGCGCGCGAACGCGGCCTGGACGCACCGATCATCGGCAGCGTGACCGCGATTCTCGACGGCCGGCTCACGGTCGAGGCGGCCATGCAGGCCCTGCTCGCGCGGCCGTTGAAGAGCGAGGCCGGCTAAGCCGGCGAATGAAGGAGGGAAAACCGCATGATCTTCGTCATCCTGTGCCGGGACAAGTCCGGACACCTGCAGGTCCGCCAGGACACGCGCCCCGAGCATGTCGAATATCTCGAAAAGCTCAATGCCGCCGGCACGCTGAAATTCGCCGGTCCCTTCCTGGATGAGGAGGGAAAGCCCTCTGGCAGCATGGTGGCCGTCGAGACCGAGAATCGCGCCGCCGCCGAGGCGATCGCCAGGGCCGATCCCTACGCCCTTGCCGGCCTGTTCGAAACCGTCGAAATTCGCCCCTGGAACTGGGTTTTCAACAAGCCGGAGAACGCGTGATGGCCTATTGGCTGTTCAAATCGGAGCCCACCTCCTGGTCTTGGGAGATGCAGAAGAAGAAGGGGGACAAGGGCGAGCAGTGGGACGGCGTGCGCAATTACCAGGCACGCAACAATATGCGCCAGATGAAGGTCGGCGATCTCGGCTTCTTCTATCACTCGGTCAAGGAGACGAGCGTCGTCGGCATTGTCGAGGTCATCGCGCTGGCCCACCCCGATTCCACCACCGACGACCCGCGCTGGGAATGCGTCGACATCCGCGCCGTGAAGGACATGCCGAAGCCGGTCTCCCTCAACGACATCAAGGCCAATCCGAAGCTTCACGACATGGTGCTGGTCAACAATTCGCGCCTTTCCGTCCAGCCCGTGAGCGAGGCGGAGTGGCGGGAAGTCTGCCGCATGGGCGGCCTCGACAAGGCGCCGTGATCGCCAAGCCGTCACCCGACGACGCACGCGCCTTCATCAAGGCGAACACATCGCTCGTCCGCCCGCCGCACGTGCCGGAGATCGCTCTTCACCTCGCCGACGAGGCCCACGAGATCTGGCGCCGCACCGAGGAGGAGCTTCAGGAAATCGGCCTGCCGCCGCCCTTCTGGGCCTTCGCCTGGGCGGGCGGCCAGGGGCTCGCCCGCTACGTTCTCGACCACCCGGAAACCGTGAAGGGCCGCGCGGTGCTGGATTTCGCCGCCGGTTCGGGCCTTGTCGCGATCGCCGCCTGCAAGGCGGGGGCCGCCCGCGTGAGGGCCACCGACACGGACCCTTTTTCCGCGGCTGCCTGCCGCCTGAACATGGCGGCGAACGGCGTGGTCTTCGATTTCACCGCTGAGGATCTGATCGGCACACGCCCGCCCTGCGACGTTCTGCTCGCCGGCGACGTCTTCTACGACCGCCTGCTTGCCGAGCGGCTCACACCCTGGCTCGCCGATCTCGTCCCGGACGGAACACTTGTTCTCGTCGGCGATCCCGGCCGGGCCTACCTGCCGAAGGACCGGCTCGACCGGCGCGCCGTCTATGCCGTGCCGGTCACCCGCGCGCTCGAGGACGCTGAGGTCAAACGCACCACCGTCTGGCGGTTCTCTTGACGTATCATGCCGCCGGGCATTCAATCGGCCGGCTGAACCTTCAGGAAGGGCAGAACAATGGATTTTGCGGGGATGAACTATCTGGCGATCCTGGCGGCTGCCGTCGTCGCCTTCGCCTTCGGCGCGGCTTATTACGGTGTTCTGGGCAAGCCGTGGATGAAGGCCGCGCGGATCGATCCGGACAAGATGCAAATGAGCCCCATGCCCTTCATCACCTCCTTCATCGGCGAACTGATCATGGCCTGGGTGCTGGCCGGTGTCATCGGCCACCTGGGTGCGGGGCAGGTGACGCTCTGGAACGGCATCGTCTCCGGCGCCTTCATCTGGCTGGGTTTCATGGCCACCACCATCGCCGTCAACCACCGCTATCAGGGCTTCGGCTGGGACCTCACCCTCATCGACGCCGGCCACTGGCTGGGCGTGGCTCTCCTGATGGGCGCGGTTATCGGCTGGTTTGGAGTCTGACGGGAAGGGCGGTATGGAACTCGCCGCCCTAACCGCCTTACCGCCCTATACCCCTCCTACTGCCCTTCCTTCTCCAGCGAATGCCGCATGATGAGCGGCATCTGGCTCATGGTGAAGACCAGCGTGATGGGCATGATGCCCCATACCTTGAAAGCCACCCAGGCGTCGGTGGAGAAGCTGCGCCACACGACTTCGTTGACGACCGCCAGGAAGATGAAGAACAGGCCCCAGCGCAGCGTCAGCTTGCGCCAGCCTTCCGCATCCAGCCGGAAGGCCGAATCGAAAACATAGCCGAGCAGCGACTTGCCGAAGAACAGTCCGCCGAGCAGCACGGCCCCGAACAGCGAATTGACGATGGTCGGCTTCATCTTGATGAAGATCTCGCTATGTAGATAGAGCGTCAGCGCGCCGAAGATGAACACGACGATACCCGAAACCAGCGGCAAGATGGGCAGCTTGCGCACCAGGAGCCATGAGGCGCCGAGCGCGACGGCCGTGGCCACCATGAAGAGCGCCGTGGCAATGAAAAGCGGCCCGCCCAGCTCACCAAGTGCGGGAAAACGTTCCGCCAACCACTCGCCGCGCGCATTGGCGAAGAAGAAGACCATCAATGGCCCCAGTTCCAGCGCCATCTTCAGGAGCGGGTTCATCTCCTTGCGCTTGGGATCGGACGGGTCACGCTCGAAAATACTCTTGTCGGTCACTCAGGCAACTCCTGCGATCGCTTTTGCAAAATCGCTCGCCGAAAAAGGTTCCAGGTCGTCGACACCCTCGCCGACGCCGATGAAATAGACCGGCAGCTTGTGCTTGGCGGCGATTGCGACGAGGATGCCGCCGCGCGCCGTGCCGTCGAGCTTGGTCATCACGAGGCCGGATACGCCCGCAATATTGCGGAAGATTTCGACCTGATTGAGAGCATTCTGCCCCGTCGTGGCGTCGAGCGTCTGCAGGACCGTGTGCGGTGCATCCGGATCGTGCTTGTTGAGCACGCGCACGATCTTTTCCAGCTCCGCCATCAGTTCGGTCTTGTTCTGCAGGCGCCCGGCCGTGTCGATGATCAGGACGTCGCTGCCTTTGCCCTTGGCCTCCTCATAGGCGTCCCACGCCAGTCCGGCGGCATCGGCCCCGAGCTTGGACGAGACGACGGGGGCGCCGGTTCGCTCGCCCCAGATCTTGAGCTGCTCGATCGCCGCGGCACGGAAGGTGTCTCCCGCCGCCAGCATCACCTTGAGTCCGCCCTGCGAGAGCTTGGCCGCCAGCTTGCCGATGGTCGTCGTCTTGCCCGTACCGTTGACGCCGACGACCAGGATCACGTGCGGCTTGTGGGAAAGGTCGAGCTCCAGCGGCCTGGCCACCGGCCCCAGCACCTTCTCGATCTCCTCGGCCATGACGGCCTGCACCTCCGTGCCGGAGACATCCTTGCCGTAGCGGCCCGCCGCCAGCGTATCGGTCACGCGCATCGCCGTCTCGAGCCCCAGATCGGCGCGCAGGAGTACGTCTTCCAGGTCCTGCAGCGTATCCTCGTCGAGCTTGCGCTTGAGGAAGATGCCGGCCACGTTGTCCCGCAGTTCTTTGGAAGAGCGCGAAAGACCCTCGCGCAGCCGCTGGAACCACGGTTTGCGCGCCTCTTCGACGGCCGGCGCGGGCGTTTCTGCACGTTCATGCTCGACGGACTTGGAAACGGTGACCCTTGCGGCCGGCAGGTCTTCAACGTCGGCGCGCGCTTCACCTCGCCCTTCGACAGGCTCAGGATGAGGTGAAGCCTCGTCCGCTGCTCCCGCCTCGCGCCGCTCGGGCTCGGGCTCGGGCTCGGGCTCGGGCTCGGGCTCGGGCTCGGGCTCGGGCTCGGGCTCGGGAAGGGCTTCAATGGCTTCTTCTTCACGCGCAAGCCGCACCTCGGGTGGCGGCGAAGGCGGCTGTGGAGGCGGCGTCTCCGGGACCTCCGGCACCGGTTGGGAAGGTCGTTCCGGCGCGGGCTCGGGCACTTCCGGCGAGGGACCGGGCACCTCCTCGGGCTCCGCGGGACCGGGTTCGGGCGGAATCTCGGGCTCCGGCTTTTCAGGCTCCTGCGGTTCAGGGGCCGGCTCGGGCTGCTGCGGGGGTTTTCCCGGCTCCGGCGTGGGTTCCGACGGCGCGCCGGCTTCCGATGCCGGCTGCGGCGCTCCTTCGGCCCCCGGCTCGACGGGACGCACCTCCTCCTCGGCCGGTTTTTCCTCGACCTCCTTCTTACCGAAGGAGAAAACCTTCTTGATGAAGTTCAAAGCCATGAAATCTTGCTCTTCAAGCCGCTTCGCGCTCCGCGGGCACCGCCAGGAGGCGCTCCCCGTCATGCCCGGAGATGACGCCGTCGACGATCTCGCCGGGCCGGCCCGCCTCGATGGCAGCGAGGGTGAAACCTTCCGTGCGGCCGAGCCCCGGGCGTTCCACGAGGAGACGCTGGCGCGTGCCCTCGAGCGTCGCCAGATGCGCCTGATACGCCGCCTCGCCGGCAGTGCGCAGCCGCGCTGCCCGCGCCTTCACGACATCACGCGGCAGTTGCGGCATGCGGGCCGCCGGCGTGCCCTCGCGGGGCGAGAAGGGGAAGACGTGCAGATGCGTCAGCCCGCACTCCTCGACGATTCGAAGCGAGTTCTCGAACATCGCCTCCGTCTCGGTCGGAAAGCCGGCGATGATGTCGGCGCCGAACACGAGGTCCGGCCTGAGCCGCCGGACCTCGGCGCAGAACCGGATAGTATCGTCCCTGAGATGCCGCCGCTTCATGCGCTTCAGGATCATGTCGTCGCCGGACTGTAGCGAAAGATGCAGGTGCGGCATCAGCCGCTCTTCCTCGGCGAGCGCGGCCATCAGATCCTCGTCCGCCTCGATGGAGTCGATCGAGGAAAGCCTGAGCCGCTCGAGTTCCGGTACCTGCCGCAGGATGGTGCGCACCAGCCGGCCAAGGCGCGGGGTCCCCGGCAGGTCGGCGCCGAAGCTCGTCAGGTCCACGCCGGTAAGCACGACTTCCCTGTAGCCGTTCTCCACCAGCCGCCTCACCTGGTCGACCACCGCGCCCATGGGCACCGAGCGCGAATTGCCGCGGCCATAGGGGATGATGCAGAAGGTGCAGCGATGGTCGCAACCGTTCTGCACCTGTACGAAGGCGCGCGCCCGGCCCTCGATGGCGTCCACCATGTGCGAGGCGGTCTCCTGCACCTCCATGATGTCGTTGACGCGCACCTTCTCGAAACTGTTGACCCCGAATTCAGGCAGCGCGCGATAGCTGTGGCGTTGAAGCTTCTCCTCGTTGCCAAGGACGAGATCCACCTCTTCCATGGCGCCGAAGGTGCCGGGCTCGGTCTGCGCCGCGCAGCCGGTGACGATGATGCGGGCGTCCGGGTTCTCACGCCGTGCCTTGCGGATCGCCTGGCGCGCCTGGCGAACGGCTTCCGCCGTCACCGCACAGGTGTTGATCACCACCGCCCCACCATCGAGCGCGCCGAGACCCGCTCCATCCGCCTCGCGCTTAATGACTTCGGACTCGTAGGCGTTGAGCCGGCAGCCGAAGGTGACGACATCCACCGCCATCAGGCCGCTCCCTCGGTCTCGCGCTCCCAGGCGCCCGTGGCAGGATCGAAGCGGCCGGAAAACTCCCATTCCGCCGGCCCGGTCATGATCACATGATCGTCCTCGCGCCAGAGGATGTCGAGCGGCCCGCCCGGCACGGTGACCGTAACATGCCGGCCCGTGCGCCCCGTGCGCGCGCTTGATACCGCCGCCGCGCAGGCCGCCGAGCCGCAGGCCAGCGTCAGCCCCGCTCCGCGCTCCCAGGTGCGGATCGTCATCGTCTCGGACGAGGTCACGCGGGCGATGGTGATGTTGGCGCGCTCAGGGAAGATCGGGTGGTTCTCCAGCATCGGGCCGAAGCGCGCTAGGTCATAAGCGAAAGGGTCTTCCTCCACCCAGAAGATAGCGTGCGGATTGCCCATGGAGGCAACAGACGGCGAGGAGAGCACCGGCGCGTCGATCGGCCCTGCCTGCAATTCGATCGCGCGCGTGTCGCGGAATTCCTCGGCCAGCGGGATCTCCTGCCAGCCGAAGCGCGGCCGGCCCATATCCACCGAAATGAGCCCGTCTTCGTGCTCCTCCGCATTCAGGATCCCGGCGGGCGTGTGGAAGGTGAAGACCCGCCGCCCCGTTTCCGCGGCGAGCGCCTGGACCACGCAGCGCATGCCGTTGCCGCAGGCTTGCGCCCGGCTGCCGTCGGAATTCAGGATCTCGATATAGTTCTGCGTGCCGTCGAGACGCGGGTCGTGGACGGCCATGATCTGGTCGAAACGGGTGGCCGGGTCGGCCGCAAGCGCGCGCGCAGCCTCCGGGCTCACGCGATCGGCGCGCCCGCGCATGTCGGCAACGATGATGGCGTTGCCAAGGCCGTTCATCTTCGCGAAAGCTGCCTGCTCCGCCATAGCTCCGGATCCCGTCGGGTTCTGGCGCCTATATGGCGGAAGACGCGGCAAATTACCAGACGCGTGCGTCAGGCGACGGCTATGATGCCGAGGACCGCCAGCAGGAACAGGACAAGGACGATGCCGATCAGGATCTTCGCACCGGTCATGGCGGCGCCGGCGAGACTGTTGAGGCCGAGAAGGCCGGCCACGGCGGCGATGATGAGAAGAATGAGAATCCATTTGAGCATTGAAAACCCTTTCACAACAGATAATGGTGCCGCGATAACGCCGGGTTCGAGCCGCCGGTTCCCTGCACGCAGGCACACGCAGAGCGTGCCGGCCGGGGATTTCCTCGCGGAAACCGGTTCTTAACCATGGTCGTGTGTGATAATTTCCAAACTTCGCCACGATTGGGATCGATCAGGGGCGCG
Organism: Chelativorans sp. M5D2P16; assembly: GCF_034427935.1. Classification (NCBI taxonomy): domain Bacteria; kingdom Pseudomonadati; phylum Pseudomonadota; class Alphaproteobacteria; order Hyphomicrobiales; family Phyllobacteriaceae; genus Chelativorans; species Chelativorans sp. M5D2P16. The sequence continues at coordinate 168,692 of NZ_JAXQNM010000038.1, forward strand.
TTCACGGGCACGGCCGTTCGGTGCAAAATGGAGAGAGGGATGCCTTATTCGAAAACTGGAACCTTTGCCGTTGCGCTTTTGGCTCTGGCCCTTGCCGGATGCCAATCCGGCCGTTTCAGCAATCAGCCGGCGTCATCCACGCCCGCGCCTCTGACGCCGGCGCCCACGGGGCAGGTCACCGGGAGCCAGCTTCCGCCGCCCTCCGCGCCGGACCAGAACAGCTTCCCCGCCGCCCCCGGGCAGGACGGCACGACCGACGTGGCAGCACTCGATCCGAACCTCTCGGCTTCCGCCCCCGAGATCACGGCCGGCAGCGTCGCCGGTGTGTGGAGCGTCAGCGTCGCCGGACAGAATTGCCGTGTCGCCACGCCGCAGACGAAATTCGGCCAAGGCTACCGAGCGGGACCGTTGCGCTGTCCGGCACCCCTCGATGGCGTGAAGTCCTGGAACGTCTCGGGCAACCAGCTTGCCTTCTATGACGAGAACGGGGACCTGCTCGCCACGCTTCACTCCACCGGCCAGGAGCGCTTCAGCGGCCAGACGACAAGCGGAACGGCAGTCTCGCTTTCCCGCTGATCCGATGGCGGGCCTTCGCGCCCGCCTTCATTCGCCAGTCTGCTTCAGGAAGTGCGATAACGCCCCATGTCCCTGCGCGACGGCCTCGTGACGCACCCCACTGTCGCGCAGCGCTACGACCATTTCGTCGAGACCGGGACGATCAGTCGCGACCCGGAGCAGGAGCGCGTGGTTGCGGCCCTCGACGACCTGCTCGAGCGCATCATCGACCGCCGCCTGGCCCGCAAGTCGAGCGCGCTCGGATGGCTTTTCGCCAAGCGCCGCCGGCCCGAGACCATCACCGGCCTTTATATTCATGGCGGGGTCGGGCGCGGCAAGACGATGCTCATGGACACCTTCCATGAGCTGGTGCCGGTCCGCAGGAAACGACGCGCTCATTTCAATGATTTCATGGCCGACGTGCATGACCGCATCGCCCGCCACCGCGAGGCCCTGAAGAACGGTGAGGTGCGCGAAAGCGATCCCATCCAGCCGGTGGCCAAGGAACTCGCGAAAGAGGCATGGGTTCTGTGCTTCGACGAGTTCACGGTAACCGACATCGCCGATGCGATGATCCTTTCGCGCCTCTTCTCGGCCCTTTTCGCCGAGGGTGTGGTCCTGGTCGCCACCTCCAACGTCGCGCCCGACGACCTCTACCGGGACGGCCTCAATCGCGGCCTATTCGAGCCCTTCATCGACCTGTTGAAGCGCCATGCCAGGGTGATGCCGCTCGACGGCGGCGCCGACTACCGGCTGGAAAAGCTCAACCGCATGCCGGTCTACATGACGCCGCTCGACGAGGAGACGGAGCGGCAGATGGACGAGGCATGGCGCACGGCTACCGAGGGGCGGAGGACCAGGGTCGAGACGATCACGGTCAAGGGCCGCGAAATCCCCGTGCCCCGCGCCGCCGGCCGCGCCGCCCGCTTCACCTTTGCCGAGCTGTGCCAGAAGCCGCTCGGCGCCCGCGACTATCTCGCCATCGCCAGGGATTTCGAGACGATCTTCATCGACAGGGTTCCCGTCATGGACCTGTCGCGGCGCAACGAGGCCAAGCGCTTCATCCTGCTTGTCGACACGCTTTACGACAACCGCAACCGGCTCGTCGTCTCCGCCGAGGCCGCGCCCGATAGCCTCTACGCCGCTCCTTCCGGCACGGAGGCCTTCGAGTTCGAACGCACCGCCTCTCGCCTGATCGAGATGCAAAGCCGGGAATGGTCGCGGGGCGGCGACGCACATCCCGAAAGCAGGGCGGGACCGCGCTGAAACCGGCGCGCGAAAAACTTTTTCACGCTTTAATTTGACCTTTACGTAAATGCCCAATGACCTAAACGATTGAAAACACAAGTTCGAAAATAACCGGTTGAATTTTTTGCTGGGTCTGCTTATGCCAAATGAGGTCGTGAGACGGTCCAGTACCCGTCTCGACCCTGAAAAACTGCCGGGTCTTCAACGCAACACCGGCGCGCCGGAAAAGGGGATTCATACCACATGGCTCGCGACAAGATCGCTCTCATCGGTTCGGGCATGATCGGCGGCACGCTCGCCCATCTGGCCGGACTGAAGGAACTCGGGGACGTCGTGCTGTTCGATATTGCCGAAGGCACGCCGCAGGGCAAGGCACTGGACATCGCCGAATCTTCTCCGGTCGAGGGCTTTGACGCGAAGCTTCTGGGCGCCAACGACTACGCGGCGATCGAGGGCGCGAATGTGTGCATCGTCACCGCCGGCGTGCCGCGCAAGCCCGGCATGAGCCGCGACGACCTTCTCGGCATCAACCTTAAAGTGATGGAGCAGGTCGGCGCCGGCATCAGGAAATACGCGCCGAACGCCTTCGTCATCTGCATCACCAATCCGCTCGATGCGATGGTCTGGGCGCTGCAGAAGTTTTCCGGCCTGCCGAAGAGCCATGTCGTCGGCATGGCCGGGGTGCTCGACTCCGCCCGCTTCCGCTACTTCCTTTCCGAGGAGTTCAAGGTGTCCGTCGAAGACGTGACGGCCTTCGTGCTCGGCGGCCACGGCGACTCCATGGTGCCGCTCACGCGCTACTCCACCGTCGCCGGCGTTCCGATCCCCGATCTCGTCAAGATGGGCTGGACGTCCAAGGAGAAGGTCGATCAGATCGTGAAACGCACCCGCGACGGCGGCGCCGAGATCGTCGGCCTGCTCAAGAACGGCTCGGCCTACTATGCCCCCGCTTCCGCGGCCATCGCCATGGCCGAGAGCTACCTGAAGGACAAGAAGCGCGTGCTGCCCTGCGCGGCCCATCTTTCCGGCCAGTACGGCGTGAAGGATCGTTATGTCGGCGTGCCGGTTGTGATCGGCGCCGGCGGTGTCGAGCGCGTGATCGAAATCGATCTGAACAAGACCGAGCAGAAGATGTTCGACAATTCCGTCGCGTCCGTCGTCGGCCTGTGTGATGCCTGCGCCGAGATCGCGCCCAACCTGAAGAAGTAGGAGGCCGCGGCCCCATGAACATTCACGAGTATCAGGCCAAGGAACTGCTGAAGGGCTATGGCGCGCCGGTGGCCGAGGGTGTCGCCATTTTCAACCCGGAAGAGGCCGAAGCCGCGGCGAAGAAGCTGCCCGGGCCGCTTTATGTCGTGAAAAGCCAGATCCATGCCGGCGGGCGCGGCAAGGGCAAGTTCAAGGAACTCGGCCCCGACACCAAGGGCGGCGTGCGGCTCGCCAAGACGATCGAGGAGGTGGTCGCCAACGCCGAGGAGATGCTCGGCAACACCCTAGTCACCAAGCAGACCGGGGCTGCGGGCAAGCAGGTGAACCGCCTCTATATCGAGGACGGCGCCGACATCGACCGCGAGCTTTACCTCTCAATTCTCATCGACCGCACGGTCGGCCGGCCGGCCTTCGTGGTGTCCACCGAGGGCGGTATGGACATCGAGGCGGTGGCCGAGGAGACCCCGGATAAGATCCTGACGCTGGCGATCGACCCGGACAGGGGCGTGACGGCCGACGACGTGACCAGTCTCAATGCCGCGCTGAAGCTCGAAGGCGATGCGGCCAGGGACGGCGAAGCGCTCTTCCCCACTCTCTACAAGGCCTTCACCGAGAAGGACATGAGCCTTCTCGAGGTGAACCCGCTCATCGTCATGAAGAACGGCCGTCTGCGCGTTCTCGACGCAAAGGTCTCCTTCGACAACAACGCCCTCTTCCGCCACGAGGACGTCGTCGCGCTGCGCGACACCTCGGAGGAGGACGAAAAGGAGATCGAGGCCTCCAAATACGATCTTGCCTACATCGCGCTCGACGGCAATATCGGCTGCATGGTGAACGGCGCAGGCCTCGCCATGGCGACGATGGACATCATCAAGCTCTACGGCGCCGAGCCGGCGAACTTCCTGGACGTCGGCGGCGGCGCCTCGACGGAAAAGGTCACGGCGGCCTTCAAGATCATCACCGCCGACCCGAACGTGAAGGGCATCCTGGTCAACATCTTCGGCGGCATCATGCGCTGCGACGTCATCGCCGAAGGCGTGATTGCCGCGGTCAAGGAAGTGGGGCTGAAGGTGCCGCTTGTGGTGCGCCTCGAGGGCACCAATGTAAAGATCGGCAAGAAGATCCTCGCCGACAGCGGCCTCAACGTCATCCCCGCCGATGACCTGGACGACGCCGCGCGCAAGATCGTCGAGGCCGTGAAGAAAGGCTGAACAGGTGCCGCCGCGCAAGATCAACCTGCTGGATGCTGCCGACCGCCGGATCGCGAAGGTCTTCGATCCGCATATCGCCGGTGACGTCAACGATGCGCAGGTCAAGATCGCCAAGTTCGGCGAGGTCTTCGACTGGCACGCCCATGAGGACGAGGACGAGGCCTTCCTTGTCCTGCGCGGTCGCATCGCCATCGATTTCCGGGACGGTTCCATCGAGCTCGGGCAGAACGATTTCATCGTCGTGCCGAGAACTGTCGAGCATCGGCCGCGCGCGCTGAGCGAGGAGCCGGTGGTGCTGATGTTCGAGCCGGCCACCACCCTGAACACAGGCGATGCCGAGAGCGGTCTGACCGTCACTGAATTGAACCGATTGTAGGAAGAAGAATGTCCATTCTCGTCAACAAAGACACCAAGGTTCTTGTCCAGGGATTGACCGGCAAGACCGGCACCTTCCACACCGAGCAGGCGCTCGCCTATTACGGCACCAAGATGGTCGGCGGCGTGCATCCCAAGAAGGGCGGCGAAACCTGGCAGGGCAATGTCGACGGCGGCACGGCCGAGCTTCCCATTTTTTCCTCCGTCGCCGAGGGCAAGGAGAGGACCGGCGCCAATGCCTCGGTGGTCTATGTGCCGCCGGCAGGCGCGGGCGCGGCGATCATGGAGGCGATCGAGGCGGAGATCCCGCTCATCGTCTGCATCACCGAAGGCATTCCGGTAATGGACATGGTCAAGGTAAAGGCGCGGCTCGAAAAATCGAACTCGCGCCTCGTCGGGCCGAACTGTCCGGGCGTGCTGACGCCGGAGGAATGCAAGATCGGCATCATGCCGGGCAACATCTTCAAGAAGGGCTCGGTGGGCGTTGTATCGCGTTCCGGCACGCTTACCTACGAGGCCGTGTTCCAGACCACCAATGAGGGCCTCGGCCAGACGACGGCCGTGGGCATCGGCGGCGATCCTGTGAAGGGCACCGAATTCATAGACGTGCTCGAGATGTTCCTGGCCGACGAAGCGACCGAATCCATCATCATGATCGGCGAGATCGGCGGCACGGCGGAGGAAGACGCCGCCCAGTTCATCCTCGACGAGGCGAAGAGAGGCCGCAAGAAGCCGGTGGCGGGCTTCATCGCCGGGCGGACCGCGCCTAAGGGCCGGACCATGGGCCACGCCGGCGCGGTGATCTCCGGCGGCAAGGGCGGCGCCGAGGACAAGATCGCGGCCATGGAACGGGCCGGCATCAAGGTCTCTCCCTCGCCGGCACGCATGGGCGCAACCCTGGTCGAGGCGATCAAGGGCTGAGATTGGAACGCCGGCGGCATCCTCGGGTTGGCGCCGGTAAGGTAAGCGTAACGCGTAGCGCGGAAGCTGTCCGCGACGGCCAGGGTTGAGGCCAACGAAATAAAAGGAGACGGGGCGAAGGCTCCGGAAATGGCGATGGCACGGCAGGATCAAGCCAACGACGAATTCTCCCTCACATCGTTCCTCTATGGCGGCAACGCCGCCTATATCGAGGAGCTATACGCTGATTACGAGGCGGATCCGTCCTCCGTCAGCGAGGACTGGCGCAATTACTTCCGCCAGCTCAAGGACAATGCGGCGGACGTGAAGAAGAACGCCGCCGGAGCCTCATGGAAGAAGAAGGGCTGGCCGATCGCCGCCAATGGCGAGCTCGTCTCGGCGCTGGATGGCGACTGGGGCGCGCTCGACATCCATTTCGACAACAAGATCAAGGAGAAGGCGCAGAAGACCGGGGTCGAGCTGTCGGAAGCCGAGCTTCGCCGCGCCACGCGCGATTCGGTCCGGGCCATCATGATGATCCGCGCCTATCGCATGCGTGGTCACCTGCACGCCGATCTCGACCCGCTCGGCATCGCCAAACCGCTCGAGGACTATAACGAGCTTTCGCCGGAAGCCTACGGCTTCACCGAGGCCGACTACGACCGCCCCATCTTCATCGACCACGTGCTGGGGCTGGAGACCGCCACGATCCGCGACATGCTGGGGATCCTGAAGCGCACCTATTGCTCGACGCTGGGCGTGGAATTCATGCACATCTCCAACCCGGAGGAGAAGGCCTGGATCCAGGAGCGCATCGAGGGGCCGGACAAGGGCGTGGCCTTCACCGCCAATGGCAAGAAGGCCATCCTGCAGAAACTGATCGAGGCGGAAGGCTTCGAGAAATTCATCGACGTCAAGTACAAGGGAACCAAACGCTTCGGCCTCGACGGCAGCGAGTCGCTGATCCCCGCGCTCGAGCAGATCATCAAGCGCGGCGGCCAGATGGGGCTCAAGGAGATTGTGCTCGGCATGGCCCATCGCGGCCGGCTGAACGTGCTCTCCCAGGTCATGGCCAAGCCGCACCGCGCCATCTTCCACGAGTTCAAGGGCGGCTCCTTCACCCCCGACGACGTGGAAGGCTCGGGCGACGTGAAGTACCATCTCGGCGCCTCCTCCGACCGCGAGTTCGACGGCAACAGCGTGCACCTGTCTCTGACGGCCAACCCCTCGCATCTGGAGATCGTCAACCCGGTCGTCATGGGCAAGGCACGCGCCAAGCAGGACCAGATCTACGGACGCATCCGCGAGGAGATCGTACCGCTGCCGGAACGCGCCAAGGTCATGCCGCTGCTTCTGCACGGCGACGCCGCCTTCGCCGGCCAGGGCGTGGTGGCGGAGTGCTTCGGCCTGTCCGGCCTGCGCGGCCATCGTGTCGCCGGCACCGTGCACTTCATCATCAACAACCAGATCGGCTTCACGACCAATCCGCGTTTCTCCCGCTCCTCGCCCTACCCCTCCGACGTGGCAAAGATGATCGAGGCGCCGATCTTCCATGTGAACGGCGACGATCCGGAGGCGGTGGTCTATGCGGCCAAGGTGGCGACCGAGTTCCGCATGCAGTTCCACAAGCCCGTCGTCATCGACATGTTCTGCTATCGCCGCTTCGGCCACAATGAGGGCGACGAGCCGGCGTTCACGCAGCCGACCATGTATCGCAGCATCCGCCAGCACCCGACCATCAACGAAATCTATTCCAAGAAGTTGATGGACGAGGGGCTCGTCACCCAGGACGAGATCGACCGGATGCGGGACGGCTGGCGCGCCCATCTGGAGGCCGAGTTCGAAGCCGGCCAGTCCTACAGGCCCAACAAGGCCGACTGGCTGGACGGCGTCTGGTCGGGACTGCGCAAGGCCGACAACGAGGACGAGCAGCGCCGCGGCAAGACGGCGGTGCCGGTCAAGACCCTGAAAGAGATCGGCAAGAAGCTTTCCGAGGTTCCGGAGGATTTCGAGGTCCACCGCACCATCCGCCGCTTCCTCGACAACCGCAAGAAGATGATCGATTCCGGCGAAGGTATCGACTGGGCCACGGCCGAGGCGCTGGCCTTCGGCTCGATCCTGCTCGAAGGCGATCCGGTGCGCCTGTCCGGCCAGGATTCGGAGCGCGGCACCTTCTCCCAGCGCCATTCCGTGCTCTTCGACCAGCGCAACGAGAACCGGTTCATACCGCTCAACAATCTGGGGCCGCAACAATCCTATTACGAGGTCATCAACTCGATGCTCTCGGAGGAGGCGGTGCTCGGCTTCGAATACGGCTATTCGCTTGCCGAGCCGCGCGCATTGACCTTGTGGGAGGCGCAGTTCGGCGATTTCGCCAACGGCGCCCAGGTGATCTTCGACCAGTTCATCTCCTCGGGCGAACGCAAGTGGCTGAGGATGTCCGGTCTCGTCTGCCTGCTCCCGCACGGCTATGAAGGCCAGGGGCCGGAACACTCCTCCGCGCGTCTCGAGCGGTTCCTGCAGATGTGCGCCGAGGACAACATGCAGGTCGCAAACTGCACGACCCCAGCCAACTACTTCCACATCCTGCGCCGGCAGCTGAAGCGCGACTTCCGCAAGCCGCTGATCCTGATGACGCCGAAGTCGCTGCTGCGCCACAAGCGCGCGGTGTCCAGCCTTTCGGAAATGTCCGGCGAAAGCTCCTTCCACCGCCTCCTTTGGGACGATGCGGAGCATCTGAAGGACCAGAAGATCAAGCTGGTCAAGGATTCGAAGATCCGCCGCGTCCTCATGTGCTCAGGCAAGGTCTATTACGACCTCTACGAGGAGCGCGAGAAGCGCGGCATCGACGACATCTACCTGCTGCGCATCGAGCAGCTCTATCCTTTCCCCGCCAAGGCGCTGATCACGGAACTGTCGCGTTTCCGCAACGCCGAGATGGTCTGGTGCCAGGAAGAGCCCAAGAACATGGGCGCCTGGTCTTTCATCGACCCCTATCTGGAATGGGTGCTGCAGCACATCGACGCCAAGCACAAGCGGGTGCGCTACACCGGCCGCCCTGCCGCCGCCTCGCCGGCGACGGGGCTGATGTCGAAACATCTCGAACAGCTCGCCGCCTTCCTGGAAGACGCGCTGGGCAGCTAAGCGAACCGACCGAACAGAACCGACGGAAAGAGATTCCATGGCCACCGAAATCCGCGTTCCAACACTGGGCGAATCCGTTACCGAGGCGACCATCGGCCGCTGGTTCAAGAAGGTCGGCGAGACAATCGCCAGCGACGAACCCGTCGTCGAGCTCGAGACCGACAAGGTGACGGTGGAAGTCCCCGCCCCCGCCGCCGGCACGCTGCAGGAGATCGCCGCCAAGGAAGGCGAGACGGTGGAGGTCGGCGCGCTGCTCGGTGCCATCGGCGAGGGCGACGGCAAGGCCGACGGCGAGGAGAAGAAGGCCGAGGCGGAAGCGCCGAAGAAGGGCGAAAAGGAAGAGAAGGCCGCCGCGCCCGCAAAGGCGGGCGGCGATCTGGTCGACGTGAACGTGCCCTCGGCCGGTGAATCCGTCACCGAGGCCCAGGTCGGCGAGGTCTACAAGAAGGTGGGCGACGCCGTGAAGGCCGACGAGGCCATCCTTGAGTTGGAGACGGACAAGGCGGCCCAAGAAATCATGGCGCCCGTCGCCGGCGTGATTCGCGAGTTGGCCGTGGAATCGGGCGAGGAGGTGAAGGTCGGCGCCCTTCTCGCAAGGATCGAGGAAGGTGCGGCCGCCGACGTTGGCGAGAAGACCGGCGCGGTCGCCCAGACGACCGGCGCCGCGGGCGCGCGCACCGGGCGGGAAGCGGAGGACAAGACCGCCGATATCGGCGGCGAGCCGGAGATCCGCGAGCGCGGACGCCCACCCGCACCAGCCGCCGCCAAGCTGATGGAGGAGCACGGGCTCAAGGCCTCCGACGTTACCGGCACCGGCAAGAACGGCCAGGTGCTGAAGGGCGACGTGCTGACCGCAATCGAGCGGGGCGCCCCCAGCGAACCGGCGGAGAAGCCGAAGGTCGCCGAAGCGCCCAAGGCGGCCCGCGCGCCCTCGCCGAGCGACGACGAGGCGCGCGAGGAACGCGTGAAGATGACGCGCCTGCGCCAGACGATCGCCCGGCGCCTCAAGGAGGCCCAGGACACCGCCGCAATGCTCACCACCTTCAACGAGGTGGACATGACCGCGGTCATGGACCTGCGCAAGAAGTACAAGGACCTGTTCGAAAAGAAGCACGGCGTGAAGCTCGGCTTCATGGGCTTCTTCTCCAAGGCCGTCTGCCACGCGCTGCACGAGATCCCCACGGTCAACGCCGAGATCGACAACACCGATATCATCTACAAGAACTACTGCCACATCGGCGTCGCCGTCGGCACCGAGCGCGGCCTTGTCGTGCCCGTGGTGCGCGATGCCGACAGCATGACGATCGCCGAGATCGAAAAGGAGATCGGTCGCCTGGGCGCCGCCGCCCGCGACGGCAAGCTCTCCATGGCCGACATGCAGGGCGGCACCTTCACCATCTCCAATGGCGGCGTCTACGGCTCGCTCATGTCGACGCCGATCCTCAACGCCCCGCAGTCGGGCATCCTCGGCATGCACAAGATCCAGGAGCGGCCGATGGTCGTCGGCGGCGAGATCAAGATCCGCCCGATGATGTATCTGGCGCTCTCCTACGATCACCGCATCGTCGACGGCAAGGAGGCGGTGACCTTCCTCGTGCGGGTGAAGGAGGTTCTGGAGGATCCGGAACGGCTGGTGTTGGATCTTTAGGAGAGGCGCGAGGGGCGTGGGGGATATGGAAGTGCTCGCAGACGCCGGTTCTCTGTCGCGCGCCCCTCTGCCCTGCCGGGATTCTCCCCGCCCCGCTCCGGAGAGCCGTCGATGAGCATCGAGTTCCTTATCACCGCTCTGATCGTCGTCCTCGTCCCGGGTACAGGGGTCGTCTACACGGTTGCCATGGGGTTCACCGCCGGCCGCGGGGCAAGCTTCGCCGCCGCCTTCGGCTGTACGCTCGGCATCCTGCCGGCCCTGTTCGCCTCGGCGGTCGGCCTCGCCGCCCTCCTCCACACCAGCGCGCTTCTGTTTCAGGCGGTCAAGCTCGCCGGCGTCCTCTACCTCCTTTATCTCGCCTGGCAGACCCTGAAGGAATCGGGCCCGGTCAGGATAAAGGCCGGCGAACGCCGGCCCGTGGCGGCATGGGCGGTGATCAGGACGGGCGTCCTCATCAACGCGCTGAACCCGAAACTATCCCTCTTCTTCCTCGCCTTCATCCCGCAATTCATCGATCCCGCAGCAGGCTCCGCCATTCGCCAGATCATGGTCCTCGGCGCGGTCTTCATGGCCATGACCTTCGCCGTTTTCGTCATCTATGGTGCCTTCGCCGCGCTTTTCGGCGAGAAGGTGTTGAGAAGCGATACCGTGCTCAAATGGATGCGGCGCACGGTGGCGGCCGCCTTCGCCGGCTTCGGCCTTCGCCTGGCATTTTCCGACCGATAGCCTCACCCGATCCCATGCACCTCCTCCCACGACACCGAAATGGAGAGACCCGATGCCAGCCAGCAATGACGTCCTGATCGTCACCGGCGCGAGCCGCGGCATCGGCGCGGCCACGGCATTGCAGGCCGCCCGTGCTGGCTGGCGCGTCGTCATCAACTATCGCGCCGACGAAAAGGCGGCCGAAACCGTGCTCGACCAGGTCAGGAAAGCGGGCAGCGACGGAATCCTCGTGCAGGCGGATGTCGCCGAACCGGCTGACATCCAAACCCTGTTCGCTGCCGCGGATTCGTTCGGCGCCCTGGGCGGTCTCGTGAACAACGCAGGCATCGTCGACATCCGCGCCCGCGTCGACGAGATGAGCGTCGAGCGCCTCGAGCGCATGATGCGCGTCAACGTGGTCGGCTCGTTCCTGTGCGCGCGGGAGGCGGTGCGCCGCATGTCCACCCAGCACGGCGGCAAGGGCGGCGGGATCGTCAACCTCTCCTCCGTCGCGGCACTTTTGGGCGGTCCCGGCCAGTATGTCGATTACGCCGCCTCGAAGGGCGCCATCGACACCTTCACCACCGGGCTCGCCAAGGAGGTGGCGGAAGAAGGCATTCGCGTGAATGCCGTCCGGCCCGGAATCATCGATACCGAGATCCATGCCTCCGGGGGCGAGCCGGACCGCGTGAAGCAATTGCGCTCCGCCGTTCCCATGAAGCGCGAAGGCAGCGCGGAAGAGGTGGCCAACGCCATCGTCTGGCTTTTGTCCGACGCGGCGTCCTACGTCACCGGAGCATTCATCGACGTAACCGGGGGGCGGTAGTCCGCTCCAAAAGTGGAAACAGAACAGGCAGGAAGAACCCATGCCCACCACCTATGATATTGTCGTGATCGGAACCGGCCCTGGAGGCTACGTCTGCGCCATCAAGGCGGCCCAGCTCGGCCTCAAGACGGCGGTGGTGGAGAAACGCCCGAACCACGGCGGCACCTGCGTCAATGTCGGCTGCATTCCCTCCAAGGCGCTGCTCCATGCCACCGAGATGCTGGCCGAGGCGCAGCATTCCTTCGCCGATCTCGGCATCGACGTGGACCAGCCGAAGGCGGATTTGAAGAAGATGCTGGCCCACAAGGACAAGACTGTCGAACAGAACGTCAAGGGCCTCGATTTCCTGTTCAAGAAGAACAAGATCGACGTCTTCCGCGGAACCGGGCGCATCGCCGGGGCCGGGAAGGTGGTCGTCGCCGGCGAGGACGGCAAGGAAGAGACCGTCGAGGCGAAGAACATCGTCATCGCCACCGGCTCGGATGTGGCCGGCATTCCGGGCGTCGATGTCAAGTTTGACGAAAAGGCGATCGTCTCCTCCACCGGCGCACTGGAGTTCTCCAAGGTGCCGGAAAAGATGATTGTGGTCGGCGGCGGTGTGATCGGCCTTGAGCTCGGCTCCGTCTGGGCGCGGCTCGGCACGGAGGTCACCGTGGTCGAATATCTCGACACGATCCTCGGCAGCATGGACGGCGAGGTCGCCAAGCAGTTCCAGCGCCTGCTCGGCAAGCAGGGCATGACCTTCCATCTCGGCGCCAAGGTGACGGATGTCTCCAAGGCCAGGAAGGGTGCGAAGGTCACTTTCGAGCCGGCCAAGGGCGGCGAGGCCGAAACGATTCAAGCCGATGTTGTGCTGGTCGCCACCGGCCGCAGGCCGGTCACCGAGGGCCTCGGCCTCGATGAGGCAGGCGTGGAGACGGACGAGCGCGGGCGCGTGAAGACGGACGAGCACCTGCGCACCAACATTCCCGGCATCTTCGCCATCGGCGACGTGATCGCCGGGCCGATGCTCGCCCACAAGGCCGAGGAGGAAGGCGTCGCCGTGGCCGAAATGATCGCCGGTCAGGCCGGCCACGTGAACTACGGGGTCATCCCCAGCGTCGTCTACACCAGCCCGGAAGTCGCCTCCATCGGCCGCACCGAGGAAGAGCTGAAGGAGGCCGGCATCGAATACAGCGCCGGCAAGTTCCCCTTCACCGCCAACGGCCGCGCCCGCTCGATGCTGCACACGGACGGCTTCGTGAAGGTTCTGGCCGACAAGGCGTCCGACCGCATTCTGGGCGTGCACATCCTCGGATTCGGCGCCGGGGAGATGATCCACGAGGCAGCCGTCCTGATGGAGTTCGGCGGCTCGTCGGAGGACCTGGCACGCACCTGCCATGCCCACCCGACCATGTCCGAGGCGGTCAAGGAAGCCGCGCTTGCCGCCTTCTCCAAGCCGATCCACTCCTGACGGATGGCGTGGCGGCCGCGGGAGCCCNGCCCCGCGGCCGCAAGCCCGGCTCGCTACTGCGGCTGGGTGGTATCCGTATCGGTCGCCGGAGCCGTATCACCGGTATCCGGCGTGGCCGGTGCGGTATCGGCCGGGGCCTCGCCGCCTTCCGGCGCCGCTGGCGCCTCGCCGGTCGCATCGGGTGCCGTGGCGCCGTCGCCTTCCGGTACGACCACCGTCTCCTCGTCCTCCGGCGCCACGATCGTCTCGGTATCGCCGAAGAACGCACCGCCGCCAAAGGCAAGGAAGAGAACAATCAGGATTGCCGCCAGCACCGCCACCACGATGAAGGTACTGGTACCGCTTGAGCGCACCACTGTCTGATTCGCCGGCGGCGGCGTACGGCCGCCCGCCGGATCCGCGTTGGGCGCATCGGGATCTCGATTCCGGTCTCTCTCACTCATCGGGATTCTCCGTTGTTTGTTCGCCGCTTAACGCCGTAGAGTTGCAAAGTGTTCCCGATGGGGACCACGCCGCGAAAAGCCTCGTGCCGTGCCGACGCCCGGAAGATGTGCAAGGAAGCCGAAATCGGCGCTCCGGCTCAGTCGGCGCCGGTAACGGTGTAGCCCGCCTCGCGCAGGAGAGAGACCAGCCCGTCCGGTCCGGGCAGATGCATGGCACCCACTGCGATAAAGGCTCCGCCCGCCTCGATCAGTGGAACGGCACGTTCAGCCATCTGTCTGTTGCGCGCCTTCACCATGGCTTCCTCGAAGGCCGCATAGCTTTGGGCTGTCACTTCATCGTCTGGCAGGAGGCGGTCGAGAGCCGGCCAGAACATGCCGGTCTCACCGCGCAGATAAAGACCAATCAGCGTCTCGATCATATCGTCGGCGCGATCCTTGAGCGCAAGCGTCCCGATCAGTCCGTGGACATGCGTCTCCATCGGCAGGGACGCCATCGCCCCCAATTGCTCGCGGAGGCTCTCCAATCCGACGAGCCGCTTACCTTCGGCCTGTGCCTGGTCGGCAAGCTTTGCGTCGAGCACCAGTGCGCCCTCTTCCTGCCGTTCCAGCTCGCACGCCGGCAGCGACACGAGCGCGATCAGCATCCAGGGCTTCATCTTCACCACGCTTTGCAGCGGCACGCCGCGCGCGGCGAGTGCAGCGGAGACGATGTCGTACTCGCGCGGCGTGAGATGGTCCGTCAAGTCCTCGCCCGGCGGGAACATCATCAGGCCCGGTGTTTCCGCCATCGCAGCCATCATCTCCCGCTCGTCCAGCACTTCGGTGGTCTCGATGACGATCGTGCCGGCCTCGGCGAAAGCCTCGCGCGCCGCCGACGGCAGGTCCACCACGCGCGGATCGCTCACATGCATCGTACCGAAGAGATAGGAGGGCGGACCCTGCCGCCCTTCCACGCGCCACAGCAGGCCCCGGCCGTTTTCCGCCGCGGCCGCTTCCTCCTGCATCTCCTCGAGCAGCGCGGGATCGCGCTCGGCAAGCTCTTCCACCAGGTCGCGCCCCGCGCAGGCCGCCTCCTCGGCGCGAAGGCGGCCAGTCGCGATGAGAAGCATCGCCATGAAGACCAGCACGAACAGGAGATTGACGGCCGACACGAAGCCCAGCGAAAATTCCGCGATGCGGTCGGCGATGGAGCGGGCGCGTTTCATGGCTCACCCTTACCGTGGGAAAGCGGCGAAACTGTTAAGCCGCTCGTCGAAACTGCGCAGGTCAGGCGCGCGGATGCGCACTGTCGTAGATCTCCAGAAGCCGTGAGGTGTCGACCGCGGTATAGACCTGGGTCGTCGAGAGACTGGCGTGGCCGAGCAGTTCCTGGATTGCCCGCAGGTCGCCGCCACGGCCCAGAAGATGGGTGGCGAAGGAGTGGCGCAGCGCATGCGGTGTCGCCGTGTCGGGCAGATTGAGCGCGGAACGCATCTTCTTCATCTCGCGCTGGATGATGGCCGGCTGCAAGGCGCCGCCGCGCACGCCGCGGAAAAGCGGCGCTTCCGCCGTCAGGTGGTAGGGGCAGAGGCGCTGATATTCGCCGACCGCCTGGGCGACCACCGGCAGAACCGGCACCACCCGCGTCTTGCCGCCCTTGCCGGTGATCCGCAGGGTACCGCCGCGCAAGGCGGCGACCTCCGCCCCGGTCAGGCCCAGCGCCTCGCCGATGCGCATGCCCGAGCCGTAGAGAAGCGCCAGAACGGCGGCATTGCGCGCCGCCACCCACGGCTCTTCGGCAAGCTGGCCTTCGCCCGAGGCGACGCGACGCGCATCCTTTGCCGTCAGCGGCTTCGGCAGCCCCTTGGCCGCGCGCGGTGCCCTGAGCGCCGCGGCACCGGCGGCGTTGACGAGCCCGCGCCGTTCCAGATGGCGCAGAAAAGAACGTATCCCGGCAAGCCCGCGGCCCAGCGTGCGGGCACCTGCACCCCTTCCTCGGCGCGCCGCAAGAAACGCGCGCAGATCGGCCGGCCGCAGATCGGCGATTTCGGCGATCCCGGGCGCCCCGCCGCAATGGCCGGTGAGGAACTGCAGGAACTGCCGCGTGTCGCGTTCATAGGCTTCCACCGTCGCAGGCGAAAGCCGCCGCTCCTCGGCAAGCGTCGCCAGCCATTCGGCGCGCGCCTTTTGCAGATCCGGCTTTGCGGAAACGAGGAACTCTTCTCTTTCGCTCATGGGTGCTCCCGCGACAAGGAGCGCCATTTTCACCGCTCCGGGTTAGCACCCGGTGAACACCTCAATATTCCTGAAACACCATGTTGGTCACGATCCGCCTTCGATCTCCTCGCGCAGCATTTCGAGTTCCAGCCACTCCTCCTCGAGCCGCGCGCGTTCGGCAAGTTTTTCGTCATGCGCCTTCGTCAGCCGCGCGAAGCCCGCGGCGTCGCGGGCGTAGAGCGTCGGGTCCGCCAGTTGCTCCTCGAACCGGGCGATCTCCTGGCCCAGCGCCTCGATCCGCTCCGGCAGCGTTTCCAGAGCGAATTTCTGCTTGTAGGAGAGCTTCTTCGCACCCGCTTGCGGCGCGCGACGGGCCTCGCCGCGCTTGGCGGGCTCCGCCGCCGGCTGTGCCTTGCGCCGCTCCAGCGCCTCGCCCTTGCGCTGGGCCATCATGTCGGAATAGCCGCCCGCATACTCCGTCCAACGACCGTCTCCGGCGGGCGCGATGGTGCTGGTCACCGTGCGGTCGAGGAAATCGCGGTCGTGGCTGACCAGGATCACCGTGCCGGGAAAGCCCTGGACCAGTTCCTGCAGGAGGTCCAGCGTCTCCATGTCGAGATCATTCGTCGGCTCATCGAGCACCAGGAGATTGACCGGTCGGGAAAGCAGCCGCGCGAGCACCAGCCGCGCCCTCTCTCCGCCCGACAGCTCGCGCACCGGCGTGCGCGCCTGCTCGGGTTTGAAGAGGAAGTCCTGCATGTAGGAGACAACGTGCCGCTCCTGGCCGTTGACGACCACGCTCTCTCCACGCCCGTCGGTGAGGAAGTGGGAGAGCGTCTCGCCGGGATCGAGCGCGGCGCGGTTCTGGTCGAGCGTGGCTACCTCGAGGTTCGCCCCATGCCGCACTGTCCCGGCATCGGGCTCCAGCGCCCCGGTGAGCAACCTCAAGAGCGTCGTCTTTCCCGCCCCGTTCGGCCCCACCAGGCCGACGCGATCCCCGCGCAGGATGCGCGTGGAAAAATCGCGCACCACCGTGAGATCGCCGAAGCGCTTTTCCAGCCCCTTCGCCTCGATGACAAGCTTTCCCGACTGTTCCGCATCGCTGGCGGTCATGACGGCCGTGCCCTCCGGTCCGCGATGGGTACGCTGTCGGTCGCGCAGGGATTGGAGCTCCGACAGACGGCGCACATTGCGCTTGCGCCGGGCGGTCACGCCGTAGCGCAGCCAGTGCTCTTCGCGGGCGATCTTGCGGCCCAGCTTCTGCTGCTCGCGTTCCTCTTCTTCCAGGATCTTGTCGCGCCAGTCCTCGAAATGAGCGAACCCGTTGTTGAGCCGCCTCGTCCGGCCGCGGTCCAGCCAGACGGTGGCACGGCTGACCCGCTCCAGGAATCGCCGATCGTGCGAGATGACGACGAGTGCGGAGGAAGAGCGCGACAGCTCGTCCTCCAGCCATTCGATCGTGTCGAGGTCGAGATGGTTGGTCGGCTCGTCGAGGAGCAGCAGGTCGGGTTTCGGCGCCAGCACGCGGGCGAGGGCCGCCCGCCGCGCCTCGCCGCCCGAAAGCGTGTCCGGCGCCTCTTCGCCCGTCAGCCCCAGGCGGTCGAGCACCAGCGCCACGCGGTTCATGTCGTCGGCCGGACCGAGACCCGCCTCCACATAGGCGCGCACCGTGGAAAAGCCCTGCCAGTCCGGCGCCTGTGGCAGGTAGCGCATGGTGGTGTTCGGCTGGCGGAAGACCTCGCCCTCCTGCGCTTCCGCCAGGCCTGCTGCGATCTTCAACAAGGTCGACTTGCCCGAGCCGTTGCGCCCGACGAGCGCGATGCGCTCGCCCGGCCCCACCATCAGGGACGCGCCGGAAAAGAGCGGCGTGCCGCCGAAGGTGAGATGGATGTCGTCGAGCTTGAGCAGGGGCGGCGCCATGTCAGATCTTCTCCGGCTCGTTGAGATGCGCCATCAGCAGCGCCCTGCCTTGAGCGAGCGTGATCGACAACCGCCCGCGAACCTCATTGGAGAGCGTCAGCGAGGACCCGAACGGCACCTCGACGGCATCGAGCGGCCATTTCGCACCCTCTACCGTGAGGCCGGAAAGCGCGGTGAAGGCAAGGATGCTGAACAGGGTTCCCTCGGCGTAGTCAAAGCGGTGGCGCGGGCCGTTCAGCAGCGCCTGGCCTTCCTGCGCGCCGCTCGTCAAAAGCGTCGGCACGCCCGCCTCCGCGAGCTTCATCGCCTGGGTCAGATGCAGATGGGCATGGTCCGGCCGTTCGCCGCCAAAGGCTCCGACCAGCACCAGCGCCGTGGCGCCGAGGCCGAGCGCGGCCTCGATGGCGATCTCGCCGTCGGTCCTGTCCTTGTCGCGCGGATAGACCTCGCGCGGCACCTCGGCATGAGCCGCATTCATCTGGTCGGAAACGGAATCGAAGTCGCCGGTCCACAACTCCGGCACCAGCCCGAGCGCGCGTGCGTGACGGATGCCGGAATCGGCTGCAATAGCGCGGCAATCGGCAATTTGCGCCTTCAATTCGGACGTCGGGCGCACCTCGCCCCCAAGCAGGATGACAAATCGGCTCATGGGGCGGGCCTTACCACGGCTTATGGGCGGAGCGGAAGCACACCTTGCGCCGGCTCCGGACGCCTGTTCGCCCGATCGGGACGAAACGTCAGCACTCCGGTTTCACTTCTTCAACCGCAGGAAGTCCGTCCTCATCTCCGCCTCGCAAGCCTCCATGTAGCGCCAGGCGCTCAGCATGTGCCGGTACATGATGGAACGGACGCTTTCATTGTCGCCCGCCTTCAGCGCCTCGATCAGGCGCGTCTGGTAGGATAGCCCCTTCTCGCGCAGTTCCGGATTGGGCCGGTCGTAGATGCGGCGGCAAACGGTGAGGTCGCGCAAGAGGTTCTGCAGAAAACCGCACATGAAGCCCAGAACCGGGTTGGGGCTAAGCGCCGCCAGGACGGCGTGGAAGTCCAGTTCCGCCATGCGCTGCCGGTATTCCTCGCCCACCGTCTCCGCCGGGTGGTCATAGACACGCATGGTCTCTTCCAGCCGCCGGTAGTCCGCTTCGCTCAAACGACCGACGAGGCTGGCCGCAAGCTCGGGCTCCAGCTGGCAGCGCACCGTGTAGATGTCGGCGATGGAAGGCTGGCGGAAGAAGAAGTAGTTGCCGAGAAGCTCCATCGCACGGCTCTCCTCGAGGGCGGCGACGAAAACGCCGCCGCGTGGGCCCGTGCGGGTGGTGACGAGCCCCTGCGCCTCCAGCGTGCGCAGCGCCTCGCGCATCGTGCCCTTGGAGGCGCGGAAACGCTCGATCAGCGCCTTTTCCTGCGGCAGCCGGTCGCCAGGCTTCAGATTCTGCGCGACGATCCAGTCCTTGATCTCCTCGCAGATCACCGCCGGACGCTTCGGTCCGCGCGGCGGCCTGGCTTTGGTGGCCATGACCGTCACGCCGTCCGCTCCAGCACCGCCTCTTCCAGCGGATGGAAGCAGGCGGCACGGCGGCCCTCGCCCTTGGCCTCCAACGGCGGCCTTTTCCGGCGGCAATCCTCCTCGGCGCGCGGGCAGCGCGGGGCGAAGGCGCAGCCGGGCGGCGGGTTGAGCGGATCGGGAAGCTCGGCGAGGCCTTGCTCGCCGGCAAGACCCTTCTTGCCGGGCACGGGCGCGGAATCGAACAGAAGCCGCGTATAGGGATGACGCGGGCGAGCGAAGAGCTCGGCCGCGCCCGCCTCTTCCACGATGCGGCCGAAATACATGACCGCCACCCGGTCGGAGACGCTTTCGACCACCGACAGGTCGTGGCTGATGAAGACGTAGGTGAGACCGAACCGCGTCTTGAGGTCGTCGAGCAGGTTCAGGACCTGCGCCTGCACGGAGACGTCGAGCGCGGAAACCGGCTCGTCGAGCACCAGGATGTCGGCCTCGGCTGCAAGCGCGCGGGCGATGCCGATGCGCTGCGCCTGGCCGCCGGAGAACTCGTGCGGATAGCGGTCGAGGAACTCGGCGCGCAGGCTGACCGCGTCCATCAGCGCTTCCAGCCGCTCCCTGCGCTTGGCCGCATCGAGCCCGAGCAGATGGCGCATCGGCGCCTCGAGGATGCGGCGGATCGTCTTGCGCGGGTTGAGGGAGGAGACCGGATCCTGGAAGACGTACTGGATGTCGCGGGCGAGCGCCCGCGCCGAGCTTTTGGCGAGTGCCGTCACGTCCTCGCCGTTGAGACGGATCGTGCCCTCGGTCGGCGCGTCGAGGCCGACCAGCATGCGCGCCAGCGTCGACTTTCCGCAGCCCGATTCTCCGACGATACCCAGCGTCTCACCCTTCCTGAGGGCGAGGTCCACACCCTGGACGGCATGCACCTCCGGCTTGGCCTTGCCGAACAGCGTACGCCCGCCGCCGAAGATGCGCGTGAGGTTTTCCGTCGCCAGAATGGGTTCGCTCATTGTGCGGCCTCCGGCGTCCTGGCTTTCAGTGGCTTGATGCAGCGGGCGGCGCGGCCGGGCGCCAGTTCTTCAAGTCCGATGTCGCCCTCGCGGCATGCCGCCTCGACGTACGGACAGCGATCGGCGAAGGCGCAACCCTCCGGCAGATGGTTGACGGCGGGTGGCAGGCCGGAAATGGCGTCGAGCCGCCGCTCCGGCTCGCCCAGCACGGGCACGCAGTCGATCAGCTTGCGCGTATAGGGATGGGCGGGTGCGGCAAGCACCTCGTCGGTGGGGCCCGTCTCGACGATGCGGCCTGCATACATCACCGCCACGCGGTCACAGATCTCCGAGACCACGCCGAAATCGTGGGTGATGAAAAGCAGCGCCGAACCCTTCTCGTCCTGCAGCGCATCCATCAGCTTGAGAATCTGCGCCTGCACGGTAACGTCGAGTGCCGTCGTCGGCTCGTCGGCGACCAGGATCTCCGCGTCATTGGCGAGCGCCATGGCGATCGAGACGCGCTGGCGCATGCCCCCGGAAAGCTCGTGCGGATAGCCGTTCGCCCGCTCCGCCGCGTTCGGGATGCGCACCGTTTCAAGCAGCGCCACCGCTTTCTTCCATGCCTCGCGATAGGAAAGCGGCTGGTGGGCGCGGATGGCCTCGGTCACCTGGTCGCCCACGGTAAAAAGCGGGTGCAGCGTCGACAGCGGATCCTGGAAGACATAGGCGAAGGCACCGCCGCGCAGGCGCGTTAGCTCCGCTTCGGACGCTTCCAGAAGGTCACGGCCCCGGTAGAGCACGCGCCCGCCGGAGATGCGGCCCGGCGGCGTCGGCACGAGGCCGAGCAGCGACATCGCGGTGACGGACTTGCCGGATCCGGATTCGCCCACGAGGCCCAGGCACTCGCCCTGCTTCAATTCGAAGCTCACCCCGCCCACCGCCTTGTAGATATCACCACCGACGCGGAACTCGGTCCTGAGATCGCGCACGTCGAGCGCGGAGCCGGAGGGCGTGGCCGGCATGGGCGGCACGTGCTCGCGCTTTACGGTCGTGGCCGCGGCGGGACGGCTGAGCGCGCCGGACTTCAGCCTCGGGTCCAGCACGTCGCGAATGCCATCGCCCACGAGATTGATGCTCATCACCAGCGCGAAGATCATCAGGCCCGGAATGATCGAGACATGCGGCGCGGTGAACAGAAGCTTGCGCCCCTCGCCGAGCATGGAACCGAGATCGGCCTGGGGCGGCTGTGCGCCGAGGCCGAGGAAGGACAGCCCCGCCGTTTCCAGAATCATCCAGCCGACCGTGGTCGACATGGTGATCACGATGACCGGCAGCACGTTGGGCAGGACCTCGGTCAACAGGATGCGCAGGTGCCCCTTGCCCGAAAGCCTGGCCGCGTCGACGAACTCGCGCCGGGCGAGCCCGAGCGTCACGCCGCGGATGTTGCGGGCGAAGAAGGGAATGTTGACCACGGCGATGGCGTAGAGCGCGTTCATCAGACCGGGGCCGAGCACGGCGACGATGGCGAGCGCCAGCAGGATGTAGGGAAAGGCCATCAGCATGTCGATGCCGCGCATCATGACGTTGTCCGTGCGTCCGCCCGAATAGCCGGCGACGAGCCCGATGGCCGAGCCGACCACCGCCGCCACCAGCGTGGCCGACAGCCCCACGGCGATGGACACCCGCGTGCCCCACATGAGCCGCGAGAAGAGATCGCGGCCGAGCTCGTCCGTGCCCAGCAGATGGCCTTCGGCGAGCGGGCGCAGGAGCCGGTTTGCCGGGTTGGTGATATCCGGGGGCGCGAGCGGCAGGAGCGGCGTGAGAAGGGCCGCCAGGGCGATGACCGCCAGCAGCGCAAGCCCGAAGGCGGCCAGCCGGTTGGCGACCAGAAGGGTGAAGAAGCCCGGCCGCCCACCTTTTTTCGCCGGCGCATCCGGCGCGGTCGTCTGCGTTGCCGTACTCATGTCTTCAGCCTCGGATCGAGCGCGTGCTGGGCCATGTCGGCCAGCAGGTTGAACAGGACATAGCTCCCCGCCACCACCAGAACACCGCCCTGCACCAGAAGCAGGTCGCGGGTGGAGATCGCCTGCACCAGCATGCGGCCGATACCGGGCCACTGGAACACGGTCTCGATATAGACGGCCCCGCCGAGCACGAAGCCGGCCTGGATGCCGATCACGGGAATGACACCGACGAGCGCGGCCTTGAAGGCGTGACGGTAGATCACCCGGCGCTCGGCAAGGCCCTTGGCACGGGCGGTGCGGATATAATCCTGCCTGAGAACCTCCAGCATCGCCGCGCGCGTAAGACGGGCGATCACGCCCGTCGCCACCACCGCCAGCGTGACCGCCGGCAGGAGGAGATGGGTAAGAAGGTCGGCCAAGTCGCCGCCGCCATAAATGGCATACATGCCGGACGGCGGCAGCCATTGCAGGTTGACGGCGAAGACCAGGATCAAAAGCAGGCCCAGCCAGAAGGACGGCATCGAGATGCCGATCAGCACGAAGAAGGTGACGATGCGGTCCGTCCAGCCGAACTGGCGCACGGCCGAGACGATGCCGGCCAGAAGCCCGAACACGGTGCACAGGACGAGCGAAGCGCCGGCCAGGATCAGCGTCGCATTGAAGCGCTCCAGCACCTCGTCGAGCACCGGCCGGTTGAGCGAGTAGGACCGGCCGAAATCGCCCTGGAGCAGGTTGCCGAGCCAGATGAAATACTGCTCCGGCAGCGAGCGGTCGAGGCCGAGTTGCTCGTTGATGCGCGCAACGTTCTCCGGGGTGGCATAGGCCCCAAGGATGGCCGTTGCGGGATCACCGGGGATCATCGCCATGATCAGGAAGACGATGACGGTGAGGCCCCACAGCACGGGCACGGCGAGTACGATCCGCTTGAGGAAATAGGCGAGCATGACGCCTCCGGCTGCGAAGGCCACGGGCTGCAGCGCCCGCGGCCTTCGTGGCTACTGCTTGGCCACGTCCTTCAGAAGCAGGAAGAAGGAGGGCTGGAGCTGGAAGTTCTGCACCTCGGCCCTGGCGACGGCGCTCTGCTTCCAGTTGGCAACGAAGGCCCAGGGCGCGTCCTCGTGGACGATCTCCTGCATCTGCTGGTAAAGCGCGGCGCGCTCCTCCGGCTCGGTCGACTGTCGCGCCTGCTCGAGGATCGTGTCGACTTCCGGGTTTGAGTAGTACCCGGAGTTGAAGCCGCCCTGATCGGGCATCGCCTCGGTGCGCAGCGTGAGATAGGGCAGTGTATCGGGATCGTTTGTCATCCACGCCATCTCCGCCATGTCGGCCTTGCCTTCCAGACCGGCGTTCACCTGATCCAGGAAGGTGTTCCACTCATAGGTTTCGATGGTCACGTTCATGCCCACGGCGGCAAGGTCGGCCTGGATCGCGGTGCCCATGGCCACAGGCGCGAGCATGCCCGAGCCGCCTTCGGTGACGTAGAAGACAACCTCCTCCCCGTCATAGCCCGCTTCCTCGAGCAGTTGGCGCGCCCGGTCGGGATCGTACGGATAGGGCTCCAGATCCTCGTTGTACGCCCAGGCGAAGGCCGGCGGTGTCGGCCCGGCGGCAATCTCTGCCGTGCCCTGCAGCACGTTTTCCACCAGCGCTTCCTTGTTGATGGCGTAGTTGACCGCCTGGCGCACCTTCTTGTCCTGGAACGGACCCTCGCGCACGTTGAGGATCAGGAACCAGACGTGCGGCCCCGCCTGCTCATAAACGGTGAACGCAGGATCGTCGGCAAATTGCGCCACGTTGTCCGGTGGGACCTCCACCATTAGGTCCAGGCCCCCCGAAAGCATCTCGGCAATGCGCGTGTTGGCGTCGGTGATGGGGCGGAAGACGACGGCCTCCAGCGGCGGCGCGCCGTCCCAGTAATCCGGGTTGCGCTCGACGACGACGCGCTGATTGCTTTCCCATTCGGCGAACTTGAACGGTCCGGTGCCGGACGGATTGCGGCCGAAATCCTCGCCGTGCTCCTCGACCGCCGTCGGCGAGACGATCAGGCCGGTCGGATAGGCGAGATTGGACAGGAACGGCGCATAGGGCGCGTTGAGCGTGAAGGTGACGGTGTATTCGTCGTCGACCGTCACCTCCTCGACCGCGTCGAAATAAAAGGCGAGCGGGAAGGGTCCGGTATCATGATAGGGGTGGTTCTCGTCCAGCATGCGGTCGAAGTTGAACTTCACGGCCTCCGCGTTGAAGGACGAGCCATCGTGAAAGGTCACGCCTTCGCGCAAGGCGAAGGTGTATTCGGTCCCGTCATCGGAAACTTCCCAGCTTTCGGCCAGCGCCGGCTCCACCTCCAGCGTGCCGTCGCGATAGCGTACGAGGCCTTCATAGACGTTCATCAGGATGCGGAAGTCGTTGACCGCGGTCACCGCATGCGGATCCAGCGATTTCGGCTCGGCGATCTGCCCGACGATCAGCACGTTCGGCGGCGTCTGGGCGGCCGCCGGCGCAGCACCCAGTGCTGCCGCTCCGGCAATGGCAGCCCCGGCGAGCGCACCTTTGAGCGCGCGCATCATCCCGTTCATGGCATCCTCCTTTTCTCACCCCATGGCCAAGCCAGCCATTGTCATGGTAATTTATCATGATAAATACGCAACCCTGAAATTTTCACACCCCGAGTTTCGCCGGAGCATCGGCCATGACCCAGAACATTTCCGCCCTACGCATCGACATTCAACGCCTGCGCCGCGACATGGAGGCGTTGGGTGCGATCGGCCGCAATCCGGCGACCGGGGGCCTCGACCGCGTCAGCTTTTCCGACGCCGACATGGAAGGCCGACGCTTCGTCGGCGGCTTGATGGAAGCGGCGGGGCTCGACGTTTCTATGGACGGCGCCGGCAATCTCTCCGGCCGCTGGCAGGTCGGCGACGGGCCGGCGGTCATGCTCGGTTCCCACCTCGACAGCGTACCCGATGGCGGCATGTTCGACGGCGCGCTGGGTGTCGTTGCCGGGCTCGAATGCGTGCGTGCCATGAAGGAGGCGGGGTGCACGCCCGCCCGCCCCGTGGAGGTGATGGCCACGGCCGAGGAGGAAGGGCGTTTCGGCGGCATGTTCGGTGCTCAGGCGCTGACGGGCCAGGTCACCCGCGAATGGCTGGAGACGGCACGCGACGACGCGGGAATGCGCCTTTTCGATGCCATGCGCGCACAGGGCCTCGATCCCTACCGGGCGCTCGAGGCAAAGCGGCCGGAAGGTACGATCGCCGCCTTCCTGGAACTGCACGTGGAGCAGGGGCCGGTGCTGGAGCGGACCGGCAAGCCCGCCGGCATCGTCACAGGCATCGCCGGCGTCTTCAACTGGACGGTCCGGTTCGAAGGCGAGGCCAACCATTCCGGCACGACACCGATGGAGATGCGCCGCGACGCGCTGATGGGCATGGTCGATTTCGCCCACGGCATTCCGGATCTGATCGCCGAAGATGGTAGTAAAACGAGCCGCGTGACCATCGGCAAGGTCTCGGTCGAGCCGAATTTCCCGCACACCGTACCCGGAGCGGCCGTCTTCTCCCTGGTCACGCGCGACATGGACGAAGAGGTGATGCACCGGCTCGCCGCGGGCGCACGCCGGCGGATGGAAGCCGCCGCCAGGAAGCACGGCCTGTCCGTCGCGATCGACGAGACGAGCTGGCTACCGCCCTCACCCTGCCATCCCGACGTCATCGCCGCCTTTCGGCGCGCGGCGGACCGCCTCGGCCTCGACGCACCGTTGATGCCCAGTGGCGCCGGCCACGACGTGCAGGTCATGGCCGGCATCACACGCGCCGGGCTTATCTTCGTGCCGTCCGTCGGCGGCATCAGCCACGCACCGCAGGAATGGACGGAGTGGGCCGACATCGAAGCCGGCACCAACCTGCTGCTTCAGGCGGCGATGGAGCTTGCCGGCGTGACCGGGTGAACTTCCTGAAGCGCTGAGTGCAGGGACCCCTCTCTTGCGATTTTTAACTTAGCCTTTGGCTAAAATGTTGAAATCGCTTTCTCTCCCGCAAGGGGAGAGATAGGCGCTTACAACGTGGTCGATGTCAGACATCAATCTCGGAGATTGGCGGAAGTGGTGTTATGCGGCGCCTTTCTCCCCCTTAGCGGGGGAGAAAGCAAATTCTTGGGCTTGGGCAGAAGCCCAAGTCCTTAGAATTTTGCAAGCGAGGGGGCCTTTCCGCGCTGCCCTGGCGCACCCCCAGGAAAGGCGGGAACCCGGCCTTTCCGCTATGCGGCGATCGTCTCGTAGGGTTGGGCCGCACGCGCGTTCTTGAGCGCCCTTGCCCACCATTCGAGATGGGCGAGCTGGCGCGCCATGGCGTCTTCGGCATCCCGGCCATCGTTGAGCGTGCCGTCCGGCTGGAACCGGTTCCAGGGATTGGCGAAGCTCACCGTGTCTCGCAGCGTCACGGCGTGCAACTCGGCGAAGACGAGCCGCAGATGCTCCACCGCGCGCAAGCCGCCGGAGACACCGCCATAGGAGACGAAGCCGACCGGCTTCGACTGCCATTCCCGCTTGATCGAATCGATGAGCGACTTCAGCGCGGCCGGGTAGCTGTGGTTGTATTCGGGCGTGACGACGATGAACGCATCCGCCCGCCCGAGCCTGTCTCCGAAACCGGGCGGCGCAGATTCAGCCGGCAACGCCAACGGGTCGACCGTCTCCACGGCAAATCGCTGATCGGACTCGAGCCGGCGGCGAACCCAGCCTGCCACCGTGTCGCAGAACCGGCCGTCGCGAACGCTGCCGTAGATGAGGGCGACGTTGATTTTTTCCAGCATCATGCTCTCCTTGGGTCTTGGGTTGACAGGCGGCGTGTAATTCCTCAACCTTGATTGAGGTCAAGGTTTTGTTGGAGGTTTTCGCATGCAGCAAAAGGCGCACCCGAAAATCCAGCGGGAACTCAGCGTCGGCGAGGTGGCGCGGCGCATCGGAGTTGCCGTCTCGGCGCTGCACTTTTACGAAACCAAGGGGCTGATCGCGAGCTACCGCACGCGCGGCAACCAGCGCCGCTACGGGCGCGACGTGCTGCGGCGCGTGGCCATCATCAAGGTGGCACAGCGGCTTGGCATTCCGCTCGCCACGATCGGCGCGGCCCTGAACACCTTGCCGGAGGGCCGCACACCGACCACGGCGGACTGGCGCAAGCTGTCGGAGCACTGGCGTGCCGACCTGGACGAGCGCATACGCGCCCTCACGCAGTTGCGTGACCACCTGGACGAGTGCATCGGCTGCGGCTGCCTTTCGGTCGAGACCTGTCCGCTGCGCAATCCCTGGGACGAACTCGGCGAGACCGGCCCCGGCCCGCGCCTGCTGGAACCGTCGTGAAAGCGGACGACAGGCAGCGGCGCTGCGGCTATTCCAGCTCCGGGCGCGTGAAATCGCCTGTCTTGGGATCCATCACCCAAAGCTCCCCGCTGGAGATGTCGAACCAGGCGCCGTGCAGCGACAGGCGCCCTTTCTCCTCCAGGATCTTCACGCAGGGAAAGGTGCGAAGATTGGCCACCTGATAACGGATCGAGATCCGCTCCAGCGCCGTCTGCCGTTCGGACGGGGTCATGTCGTTGCCGGCCAGCGCCTCGGCGGCGGGCGCGACCAGCCCCATCCACTTGCCGATGAAATCGCCTGGCGACAGCGGCTCGGCCGTAGGGTTCAGGGCCGCACCGATGCCCCCGCAGCGGCCGTGACCCATCACCACGATGTTCTTCACCTTGAGGCTCTGAACGGCGAATTCAAGCGCGGCCGAGGTGCCGTGGTGCTGCCCGTCGGGTGCATAGGGCGGCACGATGTTGGCGACGTTGCGCACCACAAAGAGCTCGCCCGGACCGGCATCGAAAATGGTCTCCGGCGCGGCGCGCGAATCGCAGCAGGCGATCACCATCGTCTCCGGCGATTGCCCGTCACGCGCAAGCGTCTGGTAGCGCTGGCTTTCCGTGACGTAGCGACCGGCCATGAAATTGCGGTATCCGGCAAGCAGCCGTTCGGGCAGATGTGTCATGGCAAAGCCGAATAGCCGGGATTGACGGCGCCCGCAAGATGGACGCGGCCGTTGTGGTGGGCGTGCCAAACGGCGAGGATCCCCCTCACGCTCGTTCGGGGCTGTCCGGCATGGAAAAGCGGCTTGTCTTCACCATCGCCGCGGGCGAAGCAAGGCTCGCCGCGTCGGTTTCCAGCATCAGTTCGTCCGCGCCGCGCCCGGCGGCGCGCGCCAGCGTCTCGTAGGTGGCGGCGGTCGCCCGGCGTAGCGCTTCGGCCGGCGCAATGCCGAGCAGAATCCAGGCCAGAAGCAGGGCCGCCATGAGGTCTCCCGGGCCGTTGGCCGGATTCTCGATGGCGCGATGCTCGGCCAGATGCGCCTCCCCGGGCGACAGGAGAAGGTTGCCGATATTGCCCGGCAAGGTGCCCGGCACGGAGGTCACCATCATGGTCGGCGGCCCGGCGTGCCGCGCGGCCGCGGCCAGCGCCTCGGGCGTGTCCAGCTCCGCCTCCGCCAGCCAGGCGAGTTCATAGCGATTCGGCGTGGCGATGTCGGCCAACGGCAGGAGCGTCTTCTGAATGGCCGCCGCCGTTTCAGGCGGCACATAGAGCCCGCCGGCATCCCCCATCACCGGATCGCACAGGTAAAGCGCATCTGCATTGTGCGCCTTCACGCGGCGCACCAGCGCGGCCACCGCCTCGGCCTGGCTCGGCTCGCCGAGATAGCCCGACAGGACAGCCGTCACCTCCCCGAGCCAGGGCGCCCGCTCCAGATCCCTCAGGAAGGCCTGAAAGGCCTCCGCCGGCGGAAGGATCCGCGTCGCCGGCCCGTGGCCGGGGTGCCAGGGGAGCATGACCGTCGGCACCGCCCAGACAGGATGGCCGAGCGTTTCCAGCGCGAAGACGCAGGCCCGGTTGCCCACCGAGCCGCGGGCCACGTGGCTGGAGATCACGATCACGGCGCCGCGGGCGCCGCCCCTGCCCTCACCCTGCGAACCTGTCATGGGGTCCCCGTCAAGAAGCGCCACAGCCAGATGATGAGAAACACGGCGAAACCGAGGCCGAGCACGCGCCCGATGCGCCGGCCCCATCGCTCCGTCCAGTCCGCGTCTTCTGCCTCGCGCGCGGTGAAATGGTCCCGCGCCGTCGACGCCGCGCCGAGGAACAGAGTATCGGAATCGCGTTCCACACGCTTCAGGATGCGGCGTGATTCGGCCCGCCTTTCTTCGTCACGCTCTTTCTCGCCCATCGCCTGTCCGCCGCTGAAAGCACGCCCGTTCTCCCCTCGCGCATAGCACCAAACGGCGCGACAGTCGAACGCGCCGGCAGGCCCCGGTTCCGCTTGCAGCCCCCGGCCCGCGCGTCTATGGTTAATGGGCCATGAAGACACTATCGATCGACATCCGAAGAGCGGACCCGCAGGACGCGGATGCCATCGCCGCCGTGCATGACCGCGCCTGGCGCGGTGCCTATGCCGGGATCATCCCGCATCGCGCCCTCAATGCGATGGTCGGGCGCCGCGGGCCGCGCTGGTGGGCCAATGCGATTCGCCGCTCGGCCACCGTCCTGGTGATGGAGGTCGGCGGGGAAGTTGCCGGCTATGCGACGCTCGGGCGCAACCGCGCGCGTCAGCTCAAACAGGACGGCGAGATCTACGAGCTGTATCTGAGCCCCGAATATCAGGGCATCGGCATGGGGACACGCCTCTTCGAAGCCGCCCGTGAAATGCTTGTAGCCCACGGTTTCGAGGGGGTGGTGGTCTGGGCGCTGGAGGAAAATACCGGCGCGATCTCCTTTTATCAGAGCGCGGGCGGACGCAATGTCGCCGAAGGCGTCGAGGTTTTCGACAGCAAGGCCCTGCGCAAGATCGCCTTCGTCTGGGACTGACAGCGAAAAAAAGCTTTCCGGGTGGATCCGCCGCATTGCCCGTTGGCGCGAGAGCGGATAGGCAGCGCTCGCAAACGTCAACCAAATCGGGACCAGCCCATGCGCATCGAGGCCGTTTCCATCGGCAACAATCCGCCTGAAGATGTCAACGTCATCGTCGAGGTGCCCGTCGGCGGGCAGCCGATCAAATACGAAATGGACAAGAACGCCGGCACGCTGATCGTCGACCGGTTCCTCTACACTCCCATGACCTATCCGGGGAACTACGGCTTCGTGCCGCACACGCTCTCCGACGACGGTGACCCGATCGACGTTCTGGTGTGCAACACGCGCCAGCTCATCCCCGGCTGTGTCATCAATGTGCGGCCGATCGGCGTCTTGGTGATGGAGGACAATTCCGGCCAGGACGAGAAGGTGATCGCCGTTCCCTCCCCGCATCTCACGCGGCGCTATGAGAACGTGCACAATTTCACCGACCTGCCGGAGATCACGCTGCAGCAGATCCAGCACTTTTTCGAGCACTACAAGGATCTGGAGCCCGGCAAGTGGGTGAAGATCGGCGACTGGATGGACGCCGAGGCAGCCCGCCGCCTGATCGTCGAGGCGATCGACAGGGCCAAGAGCGCGACAGCCTGAAAGTGGGATCACTTGCCGTGGCGCGAATACGGCTTGCCTGCCGCCGATCAGCGCGGCAAGGGCGGAAGTGGAACGGCCCCTCGGGGCCGCAGAGCAATTCCAGGAAAACTGGAAGCCGGTTTTCCGTCCGGAATTGCGTGAAACCAACAATAGATCAGTTCACCGTTTGCCTGAAACGGTGAACTGATCTGAAACCGGACGCCCTACTGCGAAAGTGCCGGCAGCGGCACGTCGCCGGCGCGCACGGTCGGGCGCATGGAGCCGCAGATGAAATCGTTGGCCTCCTCGTCGGCGATCCGGCGCGCCTTTTCATTGGCGTTCGCGTTGCCGGTGGCCACGACATAACCCACCGCGCAGCCTTCGTGCACGTCCGGCTGCGCGACCTTCTCGACCACGAGGACCTCGACCTCCGCCTCGTCCTCGTTGACGAACCAGCGGTGAATGGTCGCGAAAGGCTTTTCGAGTCCACCCCCCTTTTCCACGCGCCATTCGATGGTCGGGCCGGCATGGTTGAAGCCGGTGAAGGATTCCCATTGCGGCTGAAGATCGCCCGGAAAGCCGTAAAAGAGCGATTCGCGCGCGTCCCCGTAGTTGATCACGACCGGATAGCCCTTGTAGCCGGAGCATACGAGATTGCTCCAGTCGCCGCCGTCCCGGTTCGCGGCAATGACCTCGCAGTCGCGCTTCGGATCGAGTTCGGTATAGGCGCTTTCGATCTCCCCGGCATCGGCCGGGTGCGCCATGGCAAATAGAGATAAAATCAGCAGAAGATATTTCATAATATAATATTCCACTTAAGGTTGAAATATGCTTTTATATACATCACCCTCTTCGGGAAATCCATGCCGTCATCGCCGGATTCTATCCAGCTGCGCCGAAAGAGATTCGCTGTCGCCAAGAATCGACAGCGTCTTCAGCCGTGATCTGCCACCGGAGACGAGCTTGACATCGCGGACGGGCACTTTCAGCCACTTGGCGACCAGTTTTTCCAGCGCAGCGTTCGCCTTTCCGTCCTCGGGAATGGCCCGCACGCGCATCTTCAGGTGCTGCGAACCATCCGCCGTGGTCTCCAGCCCCTCCACAACATCCCGGGAAGCTTTGGGTGTGAGGCGGACGCGCAGTTCGACGCCTTCGGACGTGGCGCGGAAAAAGGCAGGCGGCGTGCCCCCCAATGCTACAGAACGGCGGGAGCGACCGTTGTCAGGATGAACTGGCGTACGAAGAAGATGATGAGCAGGAGAATGATCGGTGAGATGTCGATGCCGCCGAGATCGGGCAGCACACTGCGGATCGGCCGCAGCGCGGGTTCGGTGACGCGGAAGAGGAAATTGCCGAACATGCCCACGAACTGGTTGCGGGGATTGACGACATTGAAGGCGTAGAGCCACGAGAAGATGGCCGCGCCGATGATGAGCCACCAGTAGATGTCGAGCGCCATGATGATGGTTTGGATGAACGCGAGCATGCCGATCTCCCGAAAGGTTTTGCGACATGTAGCCATTGGCGCCAATTGCGGCAAGTCCCGCGCAGACAGGGCCAACGCAACGCTTGACAGGGGCGCCGGCCACGACCTAAATGCGCTCCGTTCCGGCGAAACGGGGCTGTAGCTCAGTTGGGAGAGCGCATCGTTCGCAATGATGAGGTCAGGGGTTCGATTCCCCTCAGCTCCACCATCCTGTTTCGTTCTTCGAGTTTTGCAGGATCAGCGCCGCCGCTGAAAAGGTCCACGACGTCCTCCCAAGCCTTGGCGTAGGAGGACGGGCGGGATCTTCCCCTGACAGGTCTCGCCAACCGTATTTTCCGGCCCTTGAACCTGACACCGGCATTATAGTGCAGCCATGGGTGACGCCTGCGTCCATCCGGACGCAGAGAAGGGCGTTTTAGGTTTTGAACCCGTGCATCGTGTTTTCCGGAAAACGATTCCGGTTTGCGAACCGATGCACTGGCGTATCGGTCCGATCACCGGCATGAGCCGATCCTTGCGGTCAATGAAAGTTCCGCCCCTTGGGCATGGCGGAGGCGGCATGCGGCTTGTCGAGGGATTCGGACCGCGGCCGCGCCGGCGCATCCTTTCGTGCGCCGGCGACATGCGCTCCGGCTGTGCCGTTCCGAGAAAACGGCTCCTGCCGCTCCAGAAGACCGAGCCTATGGCTTAAATCCTCGATCCGCTCGGCCACCACATGAATGACGTCACCGGCCGACTGCAGGCGGCCGGTGATGCGCACGAACCGGGCGCCCAGCACCTGCGGCCGGAAGCGCTCGAACACCTTGTGCCAGACGACCGCGTTGGCAATGCCGGTCTCGTCTTCGAGCGTCATGAAGATGACGCCCTTGGAGGTGCCGGGGCGTTGGCGGATAAGCACAAGACCGGCGACGGAGAGGCGGCACCCGTTGCCCATCGACGGCAGGCGCCCATTGGGAATCACGCCTTCCGCATCGAGGCGGGTGCGCAGGAAGGAGACGGGGTGCGCCTTGAGCGACAGGCCGAGCGCACGGTAATCATGCACCACATGTGTGCCCAGTGGCATGGCGGGCAACCGCATCTCCGGCTCGTGCTCGGCAAGGCGGAGATCGGGCCGGTCGAGAAGCGGTAGCCGTGCGGTGGCGCCGATGCCGTCCAGCGCCTGCACCGCCCAAAGCGCCGAGCGCCGGTCGAGGCCGAGGGACCGGAAGGCATCCGCCTCCGCGAGGCGGGCGATCGCACCCTTGCCGAGGCCTGAACGCAGCCACAGATCGCGCACCGAATCATAGCCGGCGTCGCGGCTTTGCACGAGCCGCTCCATATCGTCTTTGGAAAGCCCCTTCACCTGTCGAAAGCCGAGGCGCACGGCATGGCGCGTTCCGATGACGCGGCGCATGTTCGCATGCCGCTCGGCCACGCGGGCGGGATCGAAGGGCGCCTCCTCCAGCGTGCAGTCCCATTCGGAGAGATTGATGTCCACCGGCCGCACCTCGACGCCGTGCTCGCCCGTATCGCGCACGAGTTGTGCCGGCGCGTAAAATCCCATGGGCTGGGAATTCAGGATCGCCGCGCAGAAGACGTCCGGATAGAAGGTCTTGAACCAGGCCGATGCATAGACGAGCAAAGCGAAGGAGGCGGCATGGCTTTCGGGAAAGCCGTATTCGCCGAAGCCCTCGATCTGCTTGAAACAGCGCTCGGCGAAATCGCGCGGATAGCCGCGCGAGACCATGCCCTCGATCATCTTCCGCTCATACTGCTGGATCGTTCCCATGCGCCTGAACGTTGCCATGGCACGCCGCAGTTGGTCGGCTTCCCACGGTTCGAAGCCGCCGGCGACAATGGCGATTTTCATCGCCTGCTCCTGAAACAGTGGAACGCCAAGAGTTTTCTTCAGGATCGCTTCGAGTTCCGGCCGCACATATTCGGGGTCTTCCGTCCCCTCCCGCCGTCTGAGATAGGGATGCACCATGTCGCCCTGGATGGGGCCGGGCCGGACGATTGCCACCTCGATGACGAGATCGTAGAATGTTCGTGGCTTAAGGCGCGGCAGCATCGACATCTGCGCGCGCGATTCGACCTGGAACACGCCGATCGTGTCGGCGCGGCTGATCATGTCGTAGACAGGTTTTCTTTCCTTCGGGATCGTGGCGAGCGTCAGCCTTTTGCCATAGTGCTTCTCCTGCAGGTCGAAGGCGCGGCGCAGGCAGGACAGCATGCCGAGCGCCAGCACGTCGACCTTGAGAAGGCCGACATTGTCCAGGTCGTCCTTGTCCCACTCCACCATCTTGCGTTCGTCCATCGCCGTTTTGACGATGGGGACGATCTCGTCGAGCCTGTCCTTGGTGATGACGAAGCCGCCCACATGCTGGGAGAGATGGCGGGGGAAGCCCATGATGTCATTGGCGAGCGCGACCAGGTGCCTCGTGCGGGGGTCGGCCTTGTCGAGCCCTGCGGCACGGGTCTCCGTCTCGCCCAGCCTGGCGTTCGACCAACCCCAGATGGAGCCCGAAAGCGCGCTCATCATATCCTCGGAAAGGCCGAGCGCCTTGGCCACCTCGCGCAACGCGGAACGGCCGCGATAGGAGACGACCGAGGCGGCGAGCGCGGTGTGCTTTTCGCTGTATTTCTCGTAGATATAGGCGATGACCTCGTCGCGCCGCTCATGCTCGAAATCGACATCGATGTCCGGCGGCTCGTCGCGTTCCACGGAGATGAAGCGCTCCAGGAGGTGGTCCATGATGTCGGGGCCGACATCCGTGATTTTAAGGCAGAAGCAGATGATGGAATTGGCGGCCGAGCCGCGCCCCTGGCACAGGATGCCTTTCGAGTGGGCGAACTTCATGATGTCGTGGACGGTGAGAAAGTAGCGGGCGTAGGTTTTCTCCCGCACCAGGGCGAGTTCCGTGCGGATGAGGTTTTCGACCTTTTCGGGAACGCCTTGCGGGAAGCGTTCCTTCGCGCCTTCCCAGGCGAGCCGTTCCAGTTCCTCCTGTGCGGGAAGCCCAGATTCCGTTGGCTCGTCGGGATAGTTGTGCTGGAGTTCCGAAAGCGAGAAGGTGAGACTTTCTGCAAAACGGATCGTCTCGGTCAGCGCCTCGGGATAATGGCGGAAGAGCCGCGCCATCTCTTCCGGCGGCTTCATGTGCCGCTCGGCATTGGCTTCAAGGGCGAAACCCGCCTCGGCAACCGGTGTGTTCAGCCGGATCGCGGTGAGCACATCCTGCAGGGAACGGCGCTCGGCCGCGTGGTACAGCACGTCGTTGACGGCCATCAGCGGCAGGCCCGCGGCGCCGGCAAGGGACGCGGCCTGCTCCAGCCGGAAGCGGTCGTCGCCTTTGTAGGCGGGCGCGGCGGCAAGGCGCAGATGGCGCCCGAACCGATCTTTCAAGGAGCGCAGAAGGGAAAGGGTCTTCTCCGGATCCGCCCGAAGATCCGGCAGGATGGCAAGGGACATGCGCTCGCCCCATTGCAGAAAATCCCCGGCGCGCAGGTCGGGATCGCCCTTCTCCCCGCGCTGGTTGGCGACGGTCAGCATGCGGCAGAGATGCGCCCAGCCGCGGCGATCCTGGGGGTAGGCGAGAATATCCGGCGTGCCGTCGGAAAAGACGAGCCGGCAACCGGGATGGAAAGGAAGCAGCGCCGGCTCGGCCCCTTCCGTCAGCTTGATGTGCTTGGACTGGGTCCAGGCGCGCACCACGCCTGCCACCGTGTTGCGGTCGGCAAGGCCGAGGGCCGAATGGCCGTAGAGCTTTGCGGCCACGACCAGTTCCTCCGGCCGCGAGCCGCCGCGCAGGAAGGAGAAATTCGACTGCACGGCGAATTCGGCATAGGAAGGGGCTGCCGTCATGCGAAGATCCCGTGCATGAACCAGCGCGGCATTCCTTCCCCGGCGCCGTAAAGACCCTGGCGATAGAGCCAGTAACGGCGGCCCTCGGCATCCTCGACACGAAAATAGTCGCGCGTGGAGGCATCCTCCGGCGTTCGCCACCATTCCGGGGCGATCCGCTCGGGCCCCTCGACGCGGGCGACGTGATACATGGCGCGCCGCCAGCGGAAGTGGAGCGGCGGACCTTCCGGCACCTCGGCGGCGATGACCTCGACCGGCTCGGGATTCGCAAAAAGGCGGATCGGCCGCTCCGGGCCGGGAGGGACTTGCGCGGACGGCGCCTCCTCCTTTTCCCGAAGGAGCGCCTTTTCGCTAGCCGTAAAGGGGACCATGCGGACGGCGCGCTCGGGAATATGGCTTTCGACCGGTACGGGCCGCATCAGCCCATTTCCGCCGAGGCGGGCCTGCACGCGGTCGGCGAAAAAGGCAAGGCCCTCTTCCTCGCTGGCGCCTTCACCGGCGAGATCGGCCTGCACAAGGGCGAAAGGAGAGGCTTCAAGCACCGAAAGCCGCACCAGTTCGAAGCCGTAACCGGTGTCGATCTCGTCTTCGACGGCGGCAAGCCTCTCGCGGAACAGCCTGCGGATCACGGCCGGCTCGCGCACCGGCAACGACGTGCGGACCACATATCGGTGCACCGCGCCGTCGACCCTGAACAGGGAAAGCTGCAACGCATCGGCCCCCTCCCCCCGGCGCTCGAGATCCTGCTTGAGCGTGACGGCAAGCGTATGGGCGAGGACCTCGATACCATCGGTCGAAACCATCGGTTCGGCCAGTTGCCGCTCCGCCGAGAGCGGCGGCACGGGCAGGCGCGGGGAGATCGCTTCCTCGGCACGCCCCAGCGCCTGGTCGAGCCGCGTCAGAAGCCCAGCCCCGAAACGCCGCGCCAGCGGCGCGCGAGGCGCATCCAGGATGGCGCCCGCCGTATAGAGGCCGACGCTTTCCAGCCCGGCCCGGATGTCCGTGTCGATGCGCAGGGCGGAAAGGGGGAGCGGCGCAATGGCGTCCGCCTCCCTACCGGAGGGTATGACCGAGGGGCTTGAAAAACGCGCCGCCGCCCAGGCCGCCCCGGGACAGGAAGCGAGCCCGGCGCGCGCGTCGAAACCCTGGCGGAGAAGGCGCGACAGCACGTCCTGCATCATCTTCTCCTCGCCGCCGAAGAGATGGGCGCAGCCGGTGATGTCGAGGAACAGGCCGTCGGCGCCGTCGAGGGCGACAAGTGGGGTATAGCGGTCGCACCAGTCGGCGAGTCCCGTAAGCAGGTGGCGGTCGGCTTCCGGATCGGCCTCGACGACCTCAAGGGAAGGATGCATGGCACGGGCATCGGCCACGCCGAGGCCGGGCCTCAGCCCCAGCGCCTCAGCCCGCTCGTCGAGGGCCAGGATGCGCTGGGCGTTCTTCTCGCGATGGCTGATCGCCAGGGGCGGGTGCCGCATCGGCACGCCGCAGCGCCACGACCGTCCCGCCCGCTGCCGGAAGATGCGGTCGGTGGGCAGGTGCGGGAACCAGAGCGCGAGAATACGCTGGCCGGATTTCGTAAAAAGCGAGGACATCGGGGTTCCACTCCAGAACGAATTCTCCCGGCAAGGAGGTGGGGCTCTTGCCGATGGCGACGGTGAAGGCGGGATGGCCGATCGAATCTTCAAGCGCGCCCGACAGGGTCGAGCGCGGCACGGCCGGTGCGGACGAGACGTGGAAACGGACGGGTGCCGCCGTCGGCTCGGCGAAGGACGCCGCACGGACCAGGAAAACGGGCCTGCCCCTCTCCTGCGCCCGCCGGTTGAGGCGCCGGGTGGCCGTGAGGTCGAGACGGGCGGGGTTACCGCGGATTTCCAGAACGACTGCGGCAAAATCGTCCAGGCGGGAGGCCTCCTCGGCGATCCACAACGCATCGGCAAGCTTCCCGGCGGCGCAGAACAGAAGGTCATGCGCCGGCAGGCCGAAGACCCTTTTCAGGCCGGGCGCGTAGGGAAAACCGGCTTCGCGGACGAGATCCGCCGTGCCGATCCAGCACACGGCCCTTCTTTTTTCCGGGCGCCGCCCCTCCTTGCGCAGCAAGGAAGAAAGGGCAAGGGCGAAGCCGGCTGCCGCGCCGGCGTCGCGGGCGGCGGGAGCGTGGATCTCGGTCAGCGCCCCCCGCGGCACGCCGCCGGCAAGCGCATTGTCGAGCCCGGCCGCACCGGTTTCGAGAAAAGCGCCGGCTGCCGCCCCGCGCATGGCCGAAACACCGCGGCGAAGCACCGGGTCCTCCTCGCCCGGAGCGGCAAGCCGCTCGGGCAGGACGCCCTCGATTCTGGCAATTTCCCGGCGCAGGGCATAAATCGTCTTCTGCGCCGTGGCATTGCGCGCCATGGCGTTCGCTCCAGTTCGAATGTTCTTGTTATGTTCCTATCGATTCCAGAGCCAGCGCCCGGAGTCAAGAAGGATTTTATTCCTTCTGCATCTGTCTTCGCCTCTCGAGTGACACGCACACTCGAATCCTGCGCGTGAAAACGCTATATGCGCGGCAAAGGACACGAAATGGCACGCATCTATCAGACCCGCGCCTGGCACGACCAGCTTTCACCATCGCTCGCGGAATTCGAGCTCCTGGCGATGGAGACCTACGCGAACCTGCCGGACGATTTCCGCAAACTCACGGGCGACATCATCATCCAGGTCGTCGAGTTCCCGAGCGAGGAAATCATGGACGACCTGGCGCTGGAGACGCCGTTCGACCTGCTCGGCCTGTTCGAGGGACGCGGCATTGCCGAGCGCTGGAACCCGGCCACCGGCGAGGGCCCCAACCGCATCACCCTCTACCGCCGGGCGATCCTCGACTACTGGGCCGAGAACGAGGAGACCCTGGGCGACATCGTCGCCCATGTGTTGATCCACGAGATCGGCCACCATTTCGGCCTGTCCGACGACGACATGGCGCGCATCGAGGAAGCGGCGGACGAGTGGCCGCATCCGGGCATGTAAATTCTCACGGCAGCGGCGGTCCCGCATTCAGCGCAATCCCGGAAAACGCAGGTTTGTCCGGAACGACGCGCATGCTGCGAGTGTTCAATAGTCCCCGAGCCTGACCTCCGGCGTGTAGTCCACCCCTTCCACTTCCTTGTAGACCGCCTGGCCGCAGCGCATCGTCTTCGTTTCGAGGTCGAAGGCGTAGGTCGGGTTGCCGTGCAGCAGCCAGCCCTTGTTCAAGGCCGCCGTGACCTTGTGGCAGAAGCCGGAATCGTCCGGGCCTGTCAGGAAGCGGTAGAGCCTCATGTCTCTTTCTCCTTAATTTGCCGCGCCTTGGCGAGCACGCCTTCGGCCATCTCCAGATGCAGACGCTCGATCATGCGGCCGTCGAGGGAGATAACCCCGCGGAAGCGGTTCTCCGGCTTCGCGAATTCGGCCACGATCGCTTCAGCTTCCGCCACCTCCTCCCTCGTCGGCGCGAAAGCCGCATTGGCGGGCGCGATCTGTGCGGGATGGATCAGCGTCTTGCCGTCGAAACCCATGGCGCGGGCTTCCGCGCATTCGCGGCCGAAGGCATCCGGGTCACGGAAATTGTTGGAGACGCCGTCGAGCACGGTGACGTTGCCGGCGCGTGCGGCGAGCACCATCTGCATGAGCCAGGGCAGGAGATAGCCGCGCCCGCCGGCAACCGAGATGTTCGTCTCCTTGACGAGATCGTTGGTTCCGGCAACGAGACAGGTCAGGCGCGCGGCGGGATCCCTTCCCAGTTCGGCGATCGCCCCGGCGTTGAGAATACCCCGCGGCGTCTCGATCATCGCCCAAAGGCGCAAGGATGTCGGCGCGTCCGTTTCGTCCAGGCTGTCGTCGGCGTCGAGGATGTCGCGCGGACCCTCGACCTTGGGAAGCAGGATGGCATCGGGTTTCAGCGCGCGTGCGGCCAGAAAGTCCTCCGTGCCCCATTCGCCGGCAAGCGAATTGATGCGGATGACGATCTCGCATTGCGGCCGTGCGGAGCCGGCGAGGAAGGCACGCAGGCGCTCGCGCGCCTGCTCCTTTTCCTCCGGCGCGACCGCGTCCTCCAGGTCGAAGATGACGGCATCGCAGGCGAGCGAGGATGTCTTCTTCAGCGCCCGTTCGTTGCTGGCGGGCACATAGAGGACGGAGCGGCGCAGACTGCGGAGAGGTTCGTGCATTGCGTGCTTCATGGCCCAAGGGGTCAAAGGACGCAAGGGCTTTGCTTGGCGCACGCGCTTGTGTAAAGGGTATGGCACCAATCTGGTTACAGACAGGCACGATTAGCCCCATGGAAAAGTTCACCACGCTCACCGGCGTCGCCGCGCCCCTGCCCATCGTCAATGTCGATACCGACATGATCATCCCCAAGGATTATCTCAAGACGATCAAGCGCACGGGCCTCGGCACGGGACTTTTCGCCGAGATGCGCTACAACGAGGACGGTTCGGAAAATCCCGATTTCGTGCTCAACAAACCGGCCTACCGCAACGCCAGGATCCTGGTCGCCGGCGGCAATTTCGGCTGCGGGTCGAGCCGCGAGCACGCCCCCTGGGCGCTTGCCGATTTCGGCATCCGCTGCGTCATCTCGACGAGCTTCGCCGATATCTTCCACAACAACTGCTTCAAGAACGGCATCCTGCCCATCACCGTTGGCGCGGAAGAGCTGGAAAAGCTGATGGACGATGCCGAGCGCGGCGCCAACGCCACGCTTACGGTGGACCTGGAAGCCCAGGAGATCCGCGGGCCGGACGGCGGCGTGATCAAGTTCGAGATCGACGCCTTCAAGCGCCACTGCCTGCTCAACGGCCTCGACGACATCGCCCTGACGCTCGAAAAGGCGCCGACGATCGAGAGCTTCGAGCAGAAATACACCGAGAGCCGGCCCTGGGCGTAAGCATGCGCCGCCTGATCTCGACCGGCTCGCCCTTCGAGAAGACCGCCGGCTACAGCCGGGCGGTCGTGGATGGCGAGTGGTGCTTCGTCTCCGGCACGACAGGCTACGACTATGCCACCATGGCGATGCCGGAGAGCGTGGAAGAGCAGACGCGCAACTGCCTTGCCACGATTTGTGCCGCGCTCATCGAAGCGGGCTTCGAAATGGCCGATGTGGTGCGCGCGCATTATTATGTGACAGACCGCGCCTATGTGGACCGGGTCTTTCCGATCCTCGGCGAGACCTTCGGTGAAATCCGGCCGGCAGCGACCATGATCGTCTGTGATCTCAACAAGCCGGAAATGAAGGTTGAGATCGAGGTGACTGCACTGAAGCGGGATCGTGCCGGGCCTTGAGGGGCCACGGCCGCTTTCTACGGGATGCATGGTTCCCTCGGGCCCGCGCCGGAGCGCCGGTCATGCACGAAACAGCCGCAAGACCCCGCCACCGCACCCGTCTGTCTTGCGCTGGCGCCCCGCGCCGTTTAGCAAGGGCACGGTTTCAATTCCCGGAGGCACATATATGGCAACGCGCAAGCTCCTTCTTCTTCCCGGCGACGGCATCGGACCGGAGGCGATGGCCGAGGTGTCGAAGCTCATCGCGGTGATGAACGCGGACTTCAGCGCCGGCTTCGAGACGGAAGCGGGGCTTGTGGGCGGTGCCGCCTATGACGCGCACGGCCAGGCGATCTCCGACGCCGACATGGAGCGTGCGCTCGCCGCGGACGCGATCCTCTTCGGCGCGGTCGGCGGGCCTAAATGGGACGACGTGCCCTACGACGTGCGGCCAGAGGCGGGACTGCTGCGCTTGCGCAAGGAGATGGAGCTTTTCGCCAATCTGCGGCCCGCCATCTGCTATCCGGCGCTGGCCGACTCCTCCTCCCTCAAGAAGGAGCTGGTCGAAGGCCTCGACATCCTCATCGTGCGCGAGCTGACGGGCGGCGTCTATTTCGGCGAGCCGAAGGAGATCGTCGACCTCGGCAACGGCCAGAAGCGCGGTATCGACACGCAGATCTACGACACTTTCGAAATCGAGCGCATCTCCGGGGTGGCGTTCGAGCTGGCGCGCACGCGGGCCAACAAGGTCTGCTCGATGGAAAAGCACAATGTGATGAAGTCCGGCGTGCTGTGGAAGGAGGTCGTGGCGGCCACCCACAAGGCGAAGTATGCCGATGTCGAGCTCACTCACATGCTGGCCGATGCCGGCGGCATGCAGCTCGTGCGCAATCCCAAGCAGTTCGACGTGATC
Source organism: Chelativorans sp. M5D2P16 (assembly GCF_034427935.1). NCBI lineage: Bacteria > Pseudomonadati > Pseudomonadota > Alphaproteobacteria > Hyphomicrobiales > Phyllobacteriaceae > Chelativorans > Chelativorans sp. M5D2P16. Next base: position 211,002 of record NZ_JAXQNM010000038.1, read on the forward strand.
GTCACCGACAACCTGTTCGGCGACATGCTCTCGGACGTGGCGGCGATGCTGACGGGCTCGCTCGGCATGCTGCCTTCGGCCTCGCTCGGCGCGCCGGACCCGAAGTCCGGGGCCCGCAAGGCGCTCTACGAGCCGGTGCACGGCTCCGCCCCGGACATTGCCGGCAAGGGCATCGCCAACCCGATCGCCATGATCGCCTCCTTCGCCATGTGCCTGCGTTACTCGTTCAACATGGTCAGCGAGGCGGACCGGCTGGAGAAGGCCATCGCAGCCGTTCTGGACGAGGGTTGCCGGACCGGCGACATCATGTCGGAGGGCATGCGCGAGGTCAGCACCAGCGCCATGGGCGATGCGATCGTGGAGAAGTTCCGCGCGCTTTCGGCCTGATCGTCCTCAGGCCAGCGCCCAGATGATCGCCAGCACGACGATGCCCGCCAGGCCGCCGATGAAGATCGCCCGGCGCAGAGGTGTTTTAAGCACGATGTAGCCCTGGCTGGCCTCGCGCCCCGAAAAGGTTCTTTTCTGCTCTTTGGCCATGAACGCCTCCTTGGCCGATCAATTCGTGCGGCGAGCGGAATGTTCCCGCCAATCGGACAAGTCAGAGGAAAGCGATCCAGCGTCCGGCGATAAGCGCGGCGAGCCAGAGCATCAGTGAAAGCACGGCGCCGAACCGCAGGCTTGGGCTTACGACGCCGCTTGCCGCTGCCGCGCGCCAGCCGGGGCTCAATCGAATCACCGCCGCGTTCGCCGCGCCGAGCGCGACAAGCGAAACCTTCGTGAGAAACGCCGGGTTGCCGGCATATTCCAGCGGCTGAACCGAAAAGAGCAGGAAGCCGGTAAGGATCGCGAGCACAAGGCCGGCGGCGGCCAGGCGGGTCATCAGCTTCAGAAAAGGGGCGGCGGGGATGCCTGAAAACAGCCCCAGCATGCGCAGATCGGCCGGCAGGATCGCGCCGATAAGCAATGCCAGCGAGAAGATGTGGGTCGCGTTGAGAAGCGGGTAGGCATAGAAGGAACGGCGGAAGAAGGTTGCGACCTGCCACTCCTGCAGCGCCTGCAGCCACTCCATCAGCATCTACCGCCCGGCCTCAGATATTCGGCACGCGGCGGGGATAGACGTCATAGGTCGCGCCGTTCACGAGGACCCGCGCCGCCTTCATGCTCCGCTCTCCCGGATCGCGCGAACGAAAGCCGATGCAGGTAACCGTATCGCCGATGCTCGCGGCCTCCTCGTCGAAGCCGGCACGAACCGTTCGCGCAAGCGGCGCCAGATCGACGTGCCAGGTACCACCCTCGGCGCGAACCTCCAGCGTGACGTGCGGGTTGCCGATATAGATCTCCTCGATCTCCCCGGTAAGCTCGAAAGGCTCGTCCTCGGTCCAGGCCCAGCCGTGATGGGCAAGGGCCGGCAAGGCCGCAAACACCACGGCGAGAAGTACGAGACAAGGCAGCAGTCCGGATACCGTCTTCCGTCGCATGGCCGATGCTCCTCGATGAAACGCTGCGGAGTGAAAACTACGGCCCCGCTGCTTCAGGTCAAATCACGTTCCGGGGAGCGGGGTTACCCGGATACCCGATTGACTTCACGTCCATTCGGCTTAAAACCCCATCCACGGAAACGGAGTTTCGACGGCACATGCGCGCTCATCCTCCTGCGCAGACCATTGCCAGCCTGCTTCACGCTGCCGGGTACGGCGGCGCCAGTTTCCGTCATACGACGACGACGGCCAAAACGACCGGCAAAACGGTCTGACCTTCCTTGGCCCGCTCGCACTCTCCCCGAGACAGGCCGGGGAGGGCGAGAAGCCCGCGCGGCCGGCGGGCCTCAACCAAAGCCAAGCGGAGAGGGACAGGAGTTTATCCATGGGTTTCAAGATCGCTGTCGCCGGCGCCACCGGGAATGTCGGCCGGGAAATGCTCAACATCCTGGAGGAGCGCGGCTTCCCCGCCGACGAGGTGGTGCCGCTCGCCTCGCGCCGCTCCGTCGGCACGGAGGTTTCCTACGGGGACAAGACGCTGAAGGTGAAGGCGCTCGACAATCACGACTTTTCCGACACGGACATCTGCCTGATGTCGGCGGGCGGCTCGGTCGCCAAGGAGCATGCGCCGCGCATCGGCCGCCAGGGCTGTGTGGTCATCGACAATTCGTCGGCCTGGCGTTACGACCAGGACGTGCCGCTCATCGTGCCGGAAGTGAACCCGGACGCAATCGAGGGCTTTTCGAAAAAGAACATCATCGCCAACCCGAACTGCTCCACGGCCCAACTCGTGGTGGCGCTGAAGCCGCTGCACGAGAAGGCCAGGATCACGCGCGTGGTCGTCTCCACCTATCAGTCGGTGTCGGGCTCCGGCAAGGAAGGCATGGACGAGCTTTTCGAGCAGACGCGCGCCGTCTTCGTCGCCGACCCGATCACCAACAAGAAATTCACCAAGCGCATCGCCTTCAACTGCATTCCGCATATCGACGTCTTCATGGAGGACGGCTTCACCAAGGAAGAGTGGAAGATGGTGGCCGAGACCAAGAAGATGCTCGACCCCAAGATCAAGCTGACGGCGACCTGCGTGCGCGTGCCGGTCTTCATCGGCCATTCCGAGGCGGTCAATCTCGAGTTCGCCGAGCCGATCACCGCGGAGGAGGCGCGCGAGATCCTGCGCGAGGCGCCTGGCTGCCTCGTCGTCGACAAGCACGAGGACGGCGGCTACGTCACGCCCTATGAGAGCGCCGGCGAGGACGCCACCTATATCAGCCGCATCCGCGAGGACTCGACGGTGGACAACGGGCTTGCCCTGTGGGTCGTCTCGGACAATCTGCGCAAGGGTGCGGCCCTCAATACGGTGCAGATCGCCGAGCTTCTCCTCGCCCGCGGCCTGATCACGCCGAAGAAAGAGGCCGCCTGAGGCAAGGGACCGGACAAACGGAATGGCCGGAGAGGATGCCATGGCCAGCGAAGCACTTGTCGTCGTCGACGTTCAGAACGATTTCTGCCCCGGCGGCGCGCTCGCCGTCGAACGGGGCGACGAGGTCGTGCCACTCGTCAACCGGCTGATCGAGCGCTTCGAGCACGTGGTGCTGACCCAGGACTGGCATCCCGCCGGCCATTCCAGCTTCGCCTCCACACACCCAGGCAAGGCGCCGTGCGAGACGGTCGACATGCCCTATGGCGAGCAGACGCTCTGGCCGGACCATTGCGTGCAGGCAACGCACGGTGCCGCTTTCCACGAGGGGCTGGAATGGACCAAGGCGGAGCTCGTCATCCGCAAGGGGTTCCGCAAAGCGATCGACAGCTACTCCGCCTTCTTCGAGAACGACCACGAGACGCCGACCGGCCTCACCGGCTATCTGCGCGAGCGTGGTATCGGCAAGCTGACCTTCGCCGGCCTCGCCACCGACTACTGCGTCGCCTTCTCCGCCCTCGACGCGCGGCGCCAGGGCTTCGAGGCGACGGTGATGCTGGAAGCCTGCCGCGGCATCGACCTCGGCGGCTCCCTCGCGGCCATGACCCAGCGCATGCGCGAAGCGGGGGTGGTGCTGGCCTGAGGGCGGGGCGCTCTATCTTCGTTCGGCCCACCCCTCAGTGCCGGAAATGGCGCATCCCGGTGAAAACCATGGCGATGCCGCGCTCGTCGGCCGCCGCGATCACCTCCTCGTCGCGCATGGAGCCGCCCGGCTGGATGACCGCCGTGGCCCCCGCCTCGACGGCCGAAAGCAGCCCGTCTGCGAAGGGGAAGAAGGCGTCCGAAGCAACCACCGAGCCTTTCGTCAAAGGCTCGCCGCCATTCGCCGCATCCTCGGCCTTGCGCGCGGCGATGCGGGCCGAATCCACGCGGCTCATCTGCCCCGCGCCGATGCCCACCGTGGCGCCGTCCCGGGCATAGACGATCGCGTTCGACTTCACGTGCTTGGCGATGCGGAAGGCGAATTTCAGATCGGCAAGCTCCTGTTCACTCGGCGCGCGCTTCGTCATCACCTTCAGGTCGAGATCGTCGACCACGCCATTGTCCCGCGTCTGCACGAGCAGGCCGCCCGCCACCGTCCTGGCGGACAGCCCCGGCTGGCGCGGATCGGCGATGCCGCCGGTCAAAAGCAGGCGGAGATTTTTCTTCGCCGCGATCAGCGCCTGTGCCTCCTCGCTGGCGTCGGGCGCGATGATCACTTCGGTGAAGATCTTCGCGATCTCTTCGGCAGCCTCGGCATCGAGCGCGCGGTTGAGCGCCACGATGCCGCCGAAGGCGGAGACGGGGTCGCAGGCGAGCGCCTTGCGATAGGCCTCCGCCGGGGAGGCGCCTTCAGCCACGCCGCAGGGATTGGCGTGCTTGATGATGGCGACGGCGGCGCTTCTGTCGGGATCGAACTCCGAGACCAGTTCGAAGGCGGCGTCGGTATCGTTGATGTTGTTGTAGGAAAGCTGCTTGCCCTGCACCTGGCGGGCGGTGGCCACGCCGGGCCGCCTGTCGCCGGTCACGTAGAAGCCGGCCCCCTGGTGTGGGTTCTCGCCATAGCGCATGACCTGCTGCAGCCGGCCGCCCAGCGCACGCCACTCCGGATCCGAAACGGATAGCGTCTCCGCGAACCACTGCGAGATGGCGGCGTCATAGGCGGCGGTGCGGGCATAGGCCTTGGCCGCCAGTTCCTGGCGCAGGCGATAGGGCAGCGCACCGCCGTTCTCCTCCAGAGCCGCCAGCACCTTCGTGTAATCCGCCGGATCGGTAACGACGGCGACATAGGCATGGTTCTTCGCCGCCGCGCGCAGCATGGCGGGGCCGCCGATGTCTATATTCTCCACCGTCGCGGCGTAATCCCCACCGCCGAAGCGCACCTCTTCGAAGGGGTAGAGATTGATGACGACGAGGTCGATCGGCTGGATGGCGTGTTGCTCCATGGCCGCGCGGTGCTCGTCATCGTCACGGATGCCGAGCAGCCCGCCGTGCACGGCCGGATGCAGCGTCTTCACCCGCCCGTCCATGATCTCCGGAAAACCGGTCAGGTCGGAGACGTCCCGCACCGGCAGCCCTTCCTTTGCGAGTGCCGCGGCCGTTCCCCCGGTCGAGATCAGCGCGACACCCTTGCCGTCAAGCGCCCGGGCGAAATCGGCAATGCCCGTCTTGTCGGACACGGAAATCAGCGCCCGGCGCACGGATACCAGGTCGGGCGCGGGGATGTTCTTTGCGGAAACGGTCATCGGCAGGCTCTCTCCATCGCAGGCACGGCTGGACTACCATAGAGCGCCGTCAAATCAAGCGGGCACCGCGCTAAGGTCGCGCGGCGCTGCCGTGGGTGCGCGTCAGCCGCCAGCTGACCTCCGCCAGCTCCTCCGCGGCGAAATAAAGCACGATCTGCCGGCTGCGGCAGGGCCCGGCGACGGCGGCGAAGAAGATGGTCTCCTCCACTGCCGGCTCGACGGCGCCGCAGGAAAACACCCAGGTGTCCGTCCCCTCCCCGGCGAGAATGAGCAGACCGTCGTCGTCCCGGTAGAGCTCGACATCGGGATGGATGTGGAAACGCACCGCGACATTGCACTTGGCCTGGCTCCCGCCCGTCCCGCGAAAGCGGTCCGTGCCCGCAAGAAGCGCACCCTCCTGCGAAAGCACGAGCTCGCGCTCGTGCACGATGCCGAAGCGGGCCGCATAGCCGTCGTGGCCGGCGACGAAGCCTTGCATGCCCGCTTCGTCGAGGCGGCGGCACGCGACGTTGCGCGGCCCGCCCACCAGCGGCGTGCCCACCCAGTCGTCCCAGCCGGCGGGCAGGGCGAAGCGGGCCTGCGAGGTGTCGTTGAGCGTCGCGGTCGAATGCGCGGCGGTCGCCCGTGCCAGCGGCCGGAAGGCTTCGTCCCCGTAATTGTCGATGCCGCAGTTGACGATGAACTGATGCCGCCCCGACGACAGCTCGAAAGAAAGACAGCCCGCATGCGCGAAGTTGGACAGTTCCGGCGGCGGCGGCGCGGCGGTGTCGGCGATCACCGTCGTGGTGCCCATGGCCAGCCGTTCATAGCCCGAATGGGGCGCGTGCGAGAGCGGCGCCCCGCCGGTATCGTCATGCCGCAGAATGGCGGCCACGCGGTCGTGGATGGTCACTCCCATGCCGTTGAACCGCGCGATGCTGCCGTCCCGGTGGCGGAAGAAGCGCAGCGCAGGCAACATCCGCTCCACGGCGCCGACCAGCGCCTCCGGCGGCGGTTCGGACTGGTTGGCATAGGTCTGGCGTAAAGGCAGAAGGTCGGCCAGAAGCTCCATGACGGCGCGCGGATTGCGCGAGACGTGGCCGCCGTCCGGCAGGATCTGGCGGTCGAGTTCCTCGGTGAGGTTGCGCGTCGCGTTGCGAAGCGCGGAAACGGACGTGGGCAGCGACAAGGCGGCGAAGGCGAGCGCCACCCGCGCCCTGAGCTTCTCCTCGCCGTCCTGCATTTCCGGCGCCATCGAGCGCAGATAGCGTATCTGAACGGCGATCATCTTCAGGTATTGCCGATAGAAGGCGAGGTCGGCCCCCTGCAGCACGACGCTGGAGTGCTGGAGCCAGGCGATCACACGCCGGGCGGTAACGGCCGGGTGCCAGGCGAGCCCCGTGATCCGCTTTCCGTGCAACGCCATCCAGTCCGTAACCAGCGCCCGGGCATTGGCAGCGGAAAGGTCGGACTGTGCGGCGTTCAGATGGCGCAGCCAGCGAAAGCCGTGCAACGCTTCCCGCCAGGCCCGGTTGTGCACCTCGATATGAAAGGGCGACTGTCCTCCCGCCTCGACCAGATGACCGGCAAGAAGGAAACGCCCGTGATAGATCTGCCGCGCGATCTCGGGATCGGCCAGCCGCAGGTCCGGCGGCGCGATCAGCAGCCGCTCCGGCGTGCGGCCGGTGTAGCGCCAGCGATAGACCGGGCCGGCGCGCAAGCGCCGGCGCACGCGCCGCCAGCCCTGTCGTAAGGCCAGATTCCACAAGAGCGGACGGTAGCCGCCGGCAAACCTCAATGACGCACCTTTTCCAATGGCCTCCACCCGCCGAAGATTCTAGGCGATTCAACGGCTTGTGCGAAGGACAAATCGCGCTAGCGCACACGCCGAAGTCGGGCGGCGTAAAATCCATCGACGCCGCCCAGGCGGGCGGGCTCCTCCGGTGCGGCCGGCGTGGTGCGCAACCACCCCTCCGGCGCTATGAAATGCGCCGCGCCTGGAAGCTCTTCCGGACGGATAGGCTCCAAAACGACATCGTCGCGCTGCGCAAGGAGACGCGTCACCAGTTCTTCGCCTTCTTCCGGGTCGAGCGAACAGTTCGCAAAGACCACCGCGCCGCCGGGGCGCACGAAGGAGAGCGCCCGTTCGAGAAACCGCGCCTGCAGATCGGCCAGCTTGGTGATATCCTCGGGCGTTTTCGTCCATGGCACGTCGGGATGGCGCCGGACCGTTCCCGTGGAGGAGCAGGGCGCATCGAGCAGCACCGCGTCGAAAGGGCGGTCCGGCTGCCAGGACAGGATGTCGGCTTCGATCGTTTCGGCCTCCAGGCGCAGGCGCTCGAGGTTGGACCGCAGCCGCCGCAGGCGACTTGCCGACTGATCGACCGCCGTTACGCGCGCGCCGGCAGCCACAAGCTGCGCCGTCTTGCCGCCGGGCGCGGCACAGAGATCCGCGACGTTGATCCCACGGACATCTCCGAGAAGCCGTACCGGCAGGCCCGCCGCCGCATCCTGCACCCACCACGCTCCTTCGCCATAGCCCGGCAGCTCGAAAACGGGTGCGGAAAGCCGGTCCACCCGCACCGAGCCCGTCGGCAGCATGCGCCCGCCAAGCCGCTCGGCCCAAGCCCCCGGATCGGCCTTGACCGTGAAATCCGTTGGCGGTTCCACGCGATGCGCCTTTAGAATGGCGTCGGACTGGCCCGCGCCATAGGCCCGCCGCAGCCGCTCCACGAACCAGTCCGGCGCATCGAGGACTTCATCCAGGGCGCGCGGAAGGGCTTCCGCCTTGCCGCGCGCGATGTTGCGCAAGATGCCGTTGACGAGGCCGGAAAACCGCGCCGCGCGCGGATCGGCTTTGGCTTGCGCCACGGCGAGATCGACGGCGGCACTGTCGGGAATGTCGAGGAAGAGGATCTGCGCCGCGCCCACATGCAGGATGTGCGACAGAGAATGGGCGTTCGACGGCAGCGGCCGCTCGAGCCGCGCGGCGATTAGCCTCTCGATGACGCAGCGATGGCGCAGGGCACTGGCGAGGATCGCCCTGACCAGCGACCGATCGCGTGGATCGAGGGCGAGAAAGTGCGGATGGCCGTGCTCACCGTCGGTCAGCGCGTCGAGCGGTGTGCGCGCATCGATGACGGCACCCAACAGCCGCGCCGCCGTCCGCCGCGCGTCGAGCCCGGGCTTGGCCGGGTGCTGTCGGGCCTTTGCCGGTCGTCCGTGACGCGAAGCCTGCCGTGCCGGCGCCGGCCTCACGACCAGGGACCCCGGCGCCCGCTCTCGCGCGGACCCCACGGACCGGCCGCGGTCCCACCCCAGGGTCCGCCGCCGGTATCGGCGCGCGGCGCCTGACCGGGGCCGAGGCCGGACTCGCGGGCCATCGCCTGGAGCGCCGCGATACGGTTTTCCGTATTCGGATGGGTGGAGAACAGGCCATCCATCCGCTGCCCCGACAGGGGATTGATGATGAACATGTGCGCGGTGGCCGGATTGCGCTCGGCGTCCTCGTTGACGACCTGGTGCGCGCCGCGGGCGATCTTGTTGAGCGCCGAGGCGAGCCACAGGGGCTGGCCGCAGATTTCCGCGCCGCGTCGGTCGGCGGAATATTCGCGCGTACGACTGATGGCCATCTGCACCATCATGGCCGCCAGCGGCGCCACGATCATGGCGATCAGGATGCCAACGAAGCCGAGCGGATTGTTGTTGCGTCCGCCGCCGAAGAACAGCGCGAAATTGGCAAGCATGGAGATCGCGCCGGCGAGCGTCGCGGTGATGGTCATGGTCAGCGTGTCGCGGTTCTGCACGTGCGCGAGTTCGTGGGCCATGACGCCGGCCACCTCCTCCGGCGACAGCCGTTGCAGAAGGCCGGTGGTGGCGGCGACCGCCGCGTTCTGCGGGTTGCGCCCGGTGGCAAAGGCATTCGGCTGCGGATTGTCGATGATGTAGACGCGCGGCATGGGCAGGCCGGCATTGGCGGCAAGCCCGCGCACGATGCGGTAGAATTCCGGCGCGCTGCGCTCGTCCACCTCGCGCGCGTGGTGCATCTTCAGCACCATCTTGTCAGCGTTCCAATAGCTGAACAGGTTCATGCCCGCGGCGATGACCAGGGCGATGATCATGCCACCGGTGCCGCCGATCAGGTAGCCGACGCCCATGAAGAGCGCCGTCATGAACGCCAGAAGCATTGCCGTTCGAATCATGTTCATGCGCTTGGGCTCCATCCGCATGCACCCGCCGCTCGAACCGTCCCGCGCGCTTAGACAGCGGCGGCGACGGCGCGGCTTATTTGCTTATATGATGGGAAGGCGATAACGCATATTCAACAAGATTGGGACCGGGAAGAAGCCCGTGAGTGACGCGTTCAAGAAGGGCGGGACCGCCCGCCGCCTGCCGCCCGCCGCACTGCGCGCCCTGGAAGAGGCCGAGGAGCGGCGCAAACGCCGAAAGATGCAGGAGAAAGAAGCGCCGCGAGAGATCGGCGGCCGCGAGGGGCCGGATCCCGCCCGCTACGGCGATTGGGAAGTCAAGGGCATCGCCAGCGATTTCTAGACACAGCGCCTAGAGGGCGGCGGGTCGGAACCGCCCCGCGCTTGCTATTTTCGAATAATAGGAATAATTTCCTTTTCATGCCGATTCGACCGCGCCATATCGCCCCCACCCTCTGCCTCGGGTTCGTCGGCTCCCTCTTGCCCGTGCCGCCCGCCTCGGCCGGGGAGACGCTTCGCGGCCCTGTTGAAGCGCGCGTCCTGCGGGTGATCGATGGCGACACCTTCGTCGCGGAGGCACGCATCTGGCCGGGACAGACCGTCACGGTAAACGTGCGGCTGCGCGGGATCGACGCGCCGGAAATCAGGACCCGTTGCGCGGTGGAGAAGGCGGCGGGCTTGCGCTCGCGCGACGCGCTCGAGCGCCTGATCGGCGGCGCTACCGTCGAGATCCGCAACATCACGGGCGGGAAGTACTACGGCCGCGTCCTCGCCGACGTGACGACGTCCCAGGGCGAGTCGGTGGGCGCCAGACTCCTGGAACGCTCCCTCGCCCGCGCCTATGAGGGCGGCCGCCGCCGGAGTGCCTGCGGCTGAGCGCCGCTGACGCGGAGAGGTCCGTGCCAGACCGGTTCCACAGGAACAGCGGTCAAAGGCCGTCGCCTCAGTCCTCGTCGTCGTTGCGCTCCGACTTCAGGGAGGAGAGCTTGGCGAACACCGCGTCGGCGTCGAGTTCCTTCTCCTCCTCTTCCCGAGCCTCCTGTCTGCCCGTCTCGGATACGGGCAGGTCCTCGGTCTCGGAGGCGGGCAGAAGGGTATCGCCGGTAGGCGCTGCAGGCGGCGCATTGCGCGCGGCGCGGCCGACCTCCATGTCGAGGTCGATCTGCGAGCAAAGGCCGAGGGTGACCGGATCCATCGGCACCAGATTGGCCGAGTTCCAGTGCGTGCGGTTGCGGATCTGCTCGATGGTCGACTTGGTGGTGCCGACCAGACGCGAGATCTGCGCATCCTTCAGCTCGGGGTGATGGCGCACCAGCCACAGAATGGCGTTCGGCCGGTCCTGGCGCTTGGACAGTGGCGTATAGCGCGGTCCCTTGCGCTTGGCCTCCGGCACGCGCACCTTCGGCTCCGAAAGCTTGAGCTTGTGGTTCGAGTCCGCCTCGCCCTTGGCGATCTCCTCGCGTGTCAACTGCCCCGTCATTACCGGGTCCATGCCTTTGATGCCCTGCGCCGCGTCGCCGTCGGCGATCGCGCTCACCTCGAGCGGGTGGAGCCTGCAAAATTCGGCGATCTGGTCGAACGTCAGCGCCGTGTTGTCCACCAGCCAGACGGCGGTTGCCTTGGGCATGAGAAGCGTATTGGCCATAGCAAATTATCCTGTCCTCGCCCGCGTCCCGGGCGCGGGCGGTGGTCATGCCACCTATTTTTGGGAATGCCCGCTATATAGGACCATTCGCCTTTCGAGGCAAGGAAAGTGTGGCAAAGCCATGCACAGGAACGGTCACCGAAACGTCATCTATCCGTCATGCGCCTGCAATCCCCCTCGGCCACTAAACGTTGTTCCAGTGATTGAGGGAGACAAGGATGACACGACATTCGCTGCTGTGCGCGCTCGTGGCGGGACTTTCGGCGTCGACGGCGATGCCGGCCCTGGCCGATTCGGCGTTCAGCCGGATCGCGACCTTCGCCGTCGCGGAGAACCTGCCGGCCGACACGGATCCGGCCGCGCAGACCTCCTCCGAGATCATTACGGCGAGCGAGGACGGCAACACGCTGATCTATTCCGACAGCCCGCTGGGCGCCGTCGGCTTCGTCGACATCACCGATCCCGCGGCACCGAAAGGCCTCGGCACCGTCAAGGTCGACGGTGAACCCACCTCGGTCAGCGTGGCCGGGGAAAAGGCCATCGCCGCCATCAATACCTCGGAAAGCTACACCGCCCCCTCCGGCAACCTGCTGGTGATCGACATCGCCACCCGCACGGCCGAGCCCTCCTGCGACCTGGCCGGCCAGCCCGATTCCGTGGCCGTCAGCGGTGACGGCCGCTTCCTCGCCGTCGCCATCGAGAACGAGCGCGACGAAGATCTGAACGATGGCGCCATTCCGCAGATGCCGGCCGGCGCGCTGCAGATCTTCTCGCTCAACGAAGGCGTTCCCGATTGCGACAGCGTCAAGACCGCGGCGCTGACGGGGCTCGCGGAGGTCGCGCCGGAGGATCCCGAACCCGAATTCGTGGACTTCAACAGCCGCGGCGAGATCGTTGTGACCCTGCAGGAGAACAACCACATCGCCATCGTCTCGGCGGAGACGGGCGAGGTGGTGAGCCACTTCTCCGCCGGTGCCGGCAGCGTCGAGAATGTCGACCTGTCCGACGACGGCGCGCTGCGCTTCGACGAGGCGGCCGAAAGCCTTCCGCGCGAGCCCGACACCGTGCAGTGGCTGGACGACGAGCGCCTCGTGATCGCCAACGAGGGCGACTATGAAGGTGGTGCGCGCAGCTTCACGATCTTCTCGCGTGAGGGCGAGGTCCTGTTCGATTCCGGCGCCGCGCTGGAGCATCAGGCAGCCCTCGCCGGCCACTATCCCGACAAGCGCTCCGACGCCAAGGGCGCGGAACCCGAGGGCCTGGAGATGGCCGCCTACGGTGACGAACGCTTCTTCTTCGTCGCTCTGGAGCGTGCTTCTCTGGTGGCCGTCTATCGCGATGCGGGCGAGGAACCCGAACTGGTTCAGGTGCTTGCGTCCGGCATCGGTCCGGAAGGCGTCCTGGCCATCCCCTCGCGCAATCTCCTCGTCACCGCCAACGAGGAAGACCTCATCGAGGACGGCGCCGCCCGCTCGCACGTGATGGTCTATGCGCTTCAGGACGGCGCGCCAGGCTATCCGATGATCCGGTCGGTCATGCAGGACGGAAAGCCCATCGGCTGGGGCGCCCTGTCGGGCCTTGCCGCCGATCCGTCCGAACCGGGCCGCCTCTACGCCGTTTCCGATTCCTTCTACCGCGCGCAGCCGGCCATCTTCGTCATCGATGCCAAGAAGACGCCCGCCGAGATCGGTCGCAAGATCATTGTCTCCCGTGACGGCGCGCCTGCGCAGAAACTCGATCTGGAAGGCATCGTCGGCGACGGCCAGGGCGGCTTCTGGCTCGCCTCCGAAGGCAACAGCGGCAAGCTCGTTCCCCACGCGCTCCTGCATGTGGACGCCGAGGGGCGGATCCAGGAGGAGATCGGCCTGCCGGCGGAACTCCTCGCCCATGAGCAGCGCTACGGCATGGAAGGCGTGACCCTGATTGGTGAAGGCGACGACCGGATGCTGATCATGGCCATCCAGCGCGAATGGAAGGACGACCCCGAGGGCCAGGTCAAGCTCCTCGCCTACAGGCCAGCGACCGAGGAGTGGTCGGCCGTCCGCTATCCCTTGGACAGACCCGAGAAGGGATGGATCGGCCTGTCCGAGATCACCGCCCATGACGGCATGCTCTACATCGTCGAGCGCGACAACCAGATCGGCGCCGACGCCGCCGTCAAGAGGCTCTACGCGGTGGCAATGGACGACTTCCGGCCGGCATCGCTCGGCGGCGATCTGCCCCTGGTCGAAAAGGCGCTCGTCCGCGACCTCCTCGAAGACATGCGTGCAGCAGACAACGGTTACGTGGTCGACAAGATCGAGGGCTTCACCATCGACGCGGGCGGCGAGGCGTATTTCGTCACGGACAATGACGGCGTGGACGATTCGTCCGGCGAGACGATCTTCGTGCACCTCGGAAGCCTCGACGCCCTCAACTGACGGCGATTCTATGAGCACATCGCATGCCCCGGCGCCTGCGCCGGGGCATTTTTTATCCGGTGCCCAAAAAAACACGAAATTCGCACCTTCCAAGCTCGGCGCACGGCATGCGGCGCGCACCTGAATGTTTAACCGTTGCTTGCCGGTACCCGGTTTATGTACTCTTCCCGAGATTGCGATGATGACGAAACGATGGTGGAAAGGGCGTTATGGAGGAAGATGTCCCCAAAGGTCGGTCGCACTATGCGATCGGTCAGGATATTTCAGCACTTTCCGTGGAGGAGTTGAAGGAGACGGTCGCTCTCCTGAAGGAGGAGATCGCCCGGCTCGAACGCGAACTTCAAGCCAAGGACACGACCCGGGCAACCGCCGACGCGCTGTTTCGGCGCAACTAGCACTTGTCTTCGCACACCGCCTGCCATAGGCGGCTGGCTGGCACCACGGCGGACCCGCTTTCATGCTCTCATCCTTCGGCTCCATCATCGCCCTGCTTTGCGGCACGGCGTTCCTGCTGGCCGCGTCCGGCCTTTACGGGCTTCTCCTGCCACTGCGCGGCCAGGTGGAAGGTTTCTCCACCACCGCGCTGGGCCTCCTGGGCACCGCCTGGGCGGGCGGGTTCATCGCCGCCTGCTTCATCGCCCCGCGGCTCGTCCGCCGCGTCGGCCATGTGCGCGCCTTTGCCGCCTTCGCCGCCACCGGCGCCATCGTTTCGCTGATCAGCGGCATGTGGATCGACGTGGTGGCCTGGATCGTCCTGCGGGCCTTCACCGGCTTCACCATGGCCGGCGCCTACATGGTCATCGAAAGCTGGCTCAACGAGCGCTCGACGAACGAGACGCGCGGCACGGTCTTCGGGCTCTACATGATGGTCACCCATGCTTCGCTCATGGTGGGGCAAATGGTGGTGACGCTGAGTGACGTCTCCACCGCCGTCCTCTTCATGGTGACGGGCATCCTATTCTGCCTAGCGCTCCTGCCCACCGCCATTTCGACGGCGGTCACGCCGGCGCCGCTCGCCGATGTCTCGATCGATCTCAAGGGGCTGTTCGCCAACTCCCCCGTGGCGTTCGTCGGATGCACCCTGATCGGTCTTGCCAACGGCGCCTGGGCCACGCTCGGCGCCGTCTACGGGGCGGAGATCGGCATCTCCACCTTCGAGATCGCCGTCATGATGAGCATCGCCGTTTTCGCCGGGGCCGCGGCGCAGATGCCGGCCGGGCGCCTGTCCGACCGCACCGACCGGCGCTTCGTGATCGGCGGCGTGGCTTTCGGCTCGGCGATCGTCGGCCTCGCCATCTTTCTCACCGCGCCGCGCGCGGGCGGCATCATCATCGTCATGACGGGAATTTACGGCCTCCTGTCATACACGCTCTATTCCATCATCGTCGCCCACGCCAACGACCATGCCGCCTCGAACGATTTCGTGAAGATTTCCAGCGGCCTCCTCCTCCTTTACGGAATCGGCACCATGGCCGGCCCACTGGTGGCGGGCACGATGATGCAGTGGCTCAGGCCGGAAAGCCTTTTCCTGGTCACCGCCGCCGCGCATATCGGCCTTGCCGGCTACGCCGCCCTGCGCATCTCCAAGCGTCCCCCTGTGCCGCTCGACGAGAGAGAGGCTTTCAAGACATTGCCCACCGAGCGTGCGGTCACGCCGCAAACGGTTCTCCTCGACCCGCGCACCGATGACGAGGAAAACGAGAACGGCGCATAGGGCCGCGACCCCGCCATGTGCAGGGTCCGACAGGCACCTTCATGCGTCCGAACAGACGCATGAAGCCGGCGGCCGCACGCGGCAGGGATCGACCATTATAGGGGAATTTACGGCGCAGGCAGCGCTTGCCGGGTGTCCGGCAGCGCTTCCTGCTGGATCAGTGCCGTGTCCGCTCGGACTTGATTTTTTCCATCTCGTCCTTGAGAGCCAGCTTGCGTCTCTTGAGTTTGGCAATCTCGAGCGCGTCCACCGAGGGATGCATCATCGCATCGTCGATCTCGCGCTGGAGATCGCCGTGCTTGCGTTGCAACTCTGCAAGATGGGATTCAAGCGACATCGTGGTCTCCATCAGGTTCCTCGCTACCGTCCGGACCGCCCGCCCGTCCATGACGGCACGATGACAGTCTGCCATTGTCTGTCGCCGATGTCGAACACCATTCGAGCAGCGTTTATTACAAGCGCGAAATATGGTATGAAACCGGATTGTTCCCGAGCGGGGAACGGCTTCAACGCCGCCATGTAGGAGGTTTGACGGGTGCATGGGGCGGTGTCCTGCACCGGAGGCTATGCAGACCGTGAACACATCGGAACAGGAACAGGCCGAAATTCGCCTCGAATTCGCCCGTTTGAAGCAGGATCACGCCGATTTCGACGCCGCCATCAACGCCATGATCGCGTCCGGCTGCGACCCGCTGCAGATCCAGCGCATGAAGAAGAAGAAGCTGGCGCTGAAGGACCGGATGCAGGAGCTGGAAGACCGGATCATTCCCGACATCATCGCCTGACCGTCGGCTTGCAGCACGCCGCCCGATTGGCTAGAGCGACCTCAGTATAAAGCCGGGATGGTTCCATGAACGCAAAGCAGCCGGACGTTGCCATCATTATGGGAAGCCAGTCGGACTGGCAGACGATGCGTCATGCCGCCGAGACGCTGGAGGCGCTCGGCGTCGGCCATGACGTGCGTATCGTTTCCGCCCACCGCACGCCGGAAAGGCTCTATGCCTTCGCCAGGGGCGCGCGGGAAGAGGGATTCCGGGTCATCATCGCCGGGGCGGGCGGCGCGGCGCACCTGCCGGGCATGACGGCGGCACTCACCCCGCTGCCGGTCTTCGGCGTTCCGGTGGAATCGCGCGCGCTTTCGGGGCAGGACTCCCTTCTGTCCATCGTGCAGATGCCGGCCGGCATCCCAGTCGGAACGCTGGCCATCGGCCGTGCCGGCGCCGTCAACGCGGCGCTTCTGGCGGCGGCGGTGCTTGCACTTTCCGACCCGGCGCTGGCCGAGCGGCTCGACGCCTGGCGTGCGGCGCAGACGGACAAGGTGGCAGAGCGCCCGGCAGCCGACACATGAAGATGCCTCTTGCGCCCGGCGCGACGATCGGAATCCTCGGCGGCGGCCAGCTCGGGCGCATGCTCGCCATGGCCGCGGCGCGGCTCGGCTACCGCACCGCCGTCCTGGAACCCGACCGGCACTGCCCGGCCGCCCAGGTCACCGGCACGCACATCGCCGCCGCCTACGACGATCCACGGGCGCTGGAACAACTCGCCGCCGCGAGCGACGTGGTGACCTACGAGTTCGAGAACGTGCCGGTCGGCGCCGCCCGCTTCCTCAGCGAGCAGGTGCCGCTGTACCCGCCGCCCGAAGCGCTCGAGGCCGCGCAGGACCGCCTTTCGGAAAAGATCTTCCTGAATTCCACAGGCATATCCACAGCCCCCTTCGTTTCTGTGGATAGTGATGAGGACCTGGTGCGAGGTCTCGCCGGCTTCGGAGGCAGCGGCGTCCTGAAGACCAGGCGCATGGGCTATGACGGCAAGGGGCAGATGGTCTTCCGCCCCGAGCGGCAAAAAGGCGTGAAGGGCAGCTTCTCCCGCATGGGCGCGGTCCCCCTCGTTCTTGAAGGATTGGTCCCATTCAGCCGCGAGATCTCGGTCATCGCCGCGCGCGGGATCGACGGTGCCATGATCGCCTATGATCCGGCCGAGAACGTCCACCGCGACGGCATTCTCTTCCGCTCCACCGTGCCGGCGTCGGTGTCTCCGGCCACGACCCGCGCCGCGCACCAGGCGGCCTTCGCGATTCTGGCGGCGCTCGACTATGTGGGCGTCATCGGCGTCGAGTTCTTCGTGCTCGAGGACGGCGCGCTCCTCGCCAACGAGATCGCTCCACGGGTTCACAATTCCGGCCATTGGACGGAAGCCGCGTGCACGGTATCGCAGTTCGAGCAGCACATCCGCGCAATCTCCGGGCTGCCGCTCGGCGACACGCAACGCCATTCCGACTGCGTGATGACGAACCTTCTCGGCGCGAGCCAGGACAAGGCGCCCGAGCTCCTGCGCCGATCGGACGTGGTGCTGCACCTTTACGGCAAGGTGGACGCCCGGCCGGACCGCAAGATGGGGCACTTCACGAAGCTTTTCCCGCTCGGCGCGGGAGCCGAGGGCCGGAACGGGTAAGGCTGCCGTCCTGGCGGGTCGGAATTCCGCGCAACGCTTCCGTTAGACGAGTCAGTGTCGCCTGGAGTGCAGCGCATCCGGAATCGGCAAGCCGAAACTTGACACGACCGGCTTTCCTCGTCTATGTGCCGCATCGAATTGCGGCGCGCCGGAACGGGCGCGTCTTTCGTTTCGGCCCTCGGGCCGCCACACTTTTCGGGCCTCAAGGCTCGCGACGGGCAAGACAATGAAGATCAAGAATTCGCTCAAAGCACTGAAGAGCCGCCACCGCGAGAACCGTATGGTTCGCCGCAAGGGCCGCGTCTACATCATCAACAAGACGAATCCGCGCTTCAAGGCCCGCCAGGGCTGACACGGGCGCCCACGGCGGCGCGCTCACGCGGATTTCACTTTTCTCGACGGCCGCGGACGGCTAGGTTCGTCCCATGCGGTATCGTCTTTTTCCCGGTCTGCTTTCTTTCGCGCTCCTGACCGCGCCGGTCGCCGCGCAGGAGCCTTCCGACGCGGCCTTCGGGCCGGATCGGCTCGAGCAGCTTTTCACCGAGTTGAAGCAGGAGACCAACGAAGCGGCCGCCCGGCGGATCGCCCGGCGCATCCGCGAGCAGTGGCTGGATTCTGGCGGCGCGACGGCGGATCTCCTGATCGAATGGGCGCGCGACGCCGCTGCCGAGGAAAAATATCACGTTGCCCTCGACCTGCTGGACCAGGCGGTCGTGCTCTATCCCGATTATGTGGAGGGCTGGAGCAACCGTGCCATGGTGTTTCTGCAGATGCAGGACTACGAACGTGCCATGTCCGACCTGGCGCGGACGCTCGCCATCGAGCCGCGCCATTTCGGAGCGCTCAGCGGGCTGGCCGGCATTCTGCGCGCCAGCGGGCACGAGGAGCGCGCACTCGAGGTCTATCGCCGCATGCTGGAAGTCTACCCCATGCAGCGCAGCGCCCAGCGCGCCCTCATGACGCTCGTCGAGGACCAGACCGACGAGCGTCTGTGACGGGTCTTCCTTGTCGCATCTTCACGAGCTCGGCGCTCTCAGCGCCCCGTCTTCTGACTTGAGCGATAGAAAGGCCGAACATGTCCCGCCGCCTTCACGTCATCCCGGAAGCCGCAGCGAAGCGGAGGCTGTCCGGGATTCCATTCCGGAATGTGGACGAGTCACGGAATGGATCCCGGCTCGCGGTCGCTTACGCTCTCTTGGCCGGGATGACGATGTGGAAGCGCGAGGGGCGCCGGCCACGATCGGGAAGAAAACCTACAATCCGCCCAGCCCATCGGAGCCGATATAGGCGATCCGCAGCATGTTCGTGGCGCCGGGCGTCCTGAGCGGCACACCGGCCGTGATGATCACCCGGTCGCCGGGCTTGGCGAATTGCTCCTCATAGGCGATGCGGCAGGCGCGATCGACCATGTCGTCGAGATCGGACGCATCCTCCGAAACCACGCAATGCGTGCCCCATACGAGGCTCAGCCGCCGCGCCGTCTCCACCACGGGCGAGAGCGCGATGATCGGCACGTGCGGCCGCTCGCGGGCCGCACGCAGGCCCGTCGTGCCGGACGAGGTGTAGGTGATGATGGTCGAGAGTTTCAGCGTCTCGGCGATCTGCCGGGAAGCCAGCGAGATCGCGTCCGCGCCGGTCGATTCCGGCTCCGTGCGCTGGGCGGTGATGATGTCGTGATAGGTGGGATCGCGCTCCACCTGCTCGGCGATCGAATTCATCATCGCCACAGCCTCCACCGGATATTGCCCGGCGGCCGATTCGGCCGAAAGCATGACGGCGTCCGCGCCCTCGAAGACGGCCGTCGCCACGTCCGAGACCTCCGCCCGCGTCGGGACCGGCGCCGAGATCATCGATTCCAGCATCTGCGTGGCCACCACCACCGGCTTGCCGGCGCGGCGGCAGGCGCGGGTGATCTGCTTCTGGATGCCGGGAACGGCCTCGAGCGGCATTTCCACGCCGAGATCGCCGCGTGCCACCATCAGCGCGTCGGAAAGCTCGATGATTTCGGCCAGGCGCTTCACGGCCTGGGGCTTTTCGATCTTGGCCATCAGCGCGGCACGCCCGCGGGCGATCTTTCGCGCCTCGGCAAGGTCCTGCGGCCGCTGGATAAAGGACAGCGCCACCCAGTCCACGCCGGTCGCCAGCACCGCGTCGAGGTCCTTGCGGTCCTTCTCCGTCAGCGCGCGCAGCGGCAGTTCCGTATCCGGCAGGCTGACGCCCTTGCGGTCGGAGATCTTGCTGCCGGCGATCACGCGGCAGACGATCGAATGGCCGTCGCTCTTCAGCGCTTCGAGCTGCAGGCGGCCGTCGTCGATCAAAAGCCGGTGCCCCGGCTGCACCGCCTGCAGGATCTCAGGATGCGGCAGGTGCACGCGCGTCGTGTCACCCGGCTCCGGATTGTCGTCGAGCGTGAATTCCTGCCCGACCTTGAGTGCTGCGCTCTTGTCGGCGAACGCGCCGACGCGCAGCTTCGGCCCCTGGAGGTCGGCGAGGATACCGATCGGCCGCCCGACCCGCCGCTCCACACTGCGTATGCGCCCCACCAGTTCCCGCATCAGCGGATGATCGCTGTGGCTCATATTGACGCGGAAGACGTCCGCGCCGGCTTCGTGCAGCTTGGCGATGGTTTCCTCGTCCGAGGAAGCCGGCCCGAGCGTGGCGACGATCTTGACCTTGCGTGTGCGTCTCATGGATTGGCCGCTCCCGTCACGGCCGGGCCGTCGGTTGCGGGGCCGTCGGTAAGCTGCACCATCCAGTTCTCCTGTTCACCCGTATCGTGTTCCTGAAAGCCGGCGCGCTGGAAACCGCGCGCGAAGCAGTCGTTCACGCCGACGATCTTGAATTCCTTGTCGGCCACGCACATCTGCGTCTTCCCTTCCCAGCGTCCCCCGCGCGAGGCGTCCTCGGCGTAAAGGTAATAATAGCGCGACTGGAGCGGACCCTCGATCAGCGTTTTGCAGCTCGAGCCGTCTATATGCCACCAGCCCTCGCTGATCCAGCCCGCGCTGGCACGATAGCCGATGGCCACGCCGACGAGGTTCTGCGTCGCGTTGCAGATGCGCAGATCCGCCTTCGCCGGAGCGGAACCGGCAAAGATCAGCCCGGCCGAGGCGGCCAGCACCATCATGCCCGCCCGCAATGCCGTGTTTGGCTCGAAACGCATGTTCAGGCTTGGCGTCGTGAAATCAGCATGGCGTCTCTTTTCCGCAATGTCGGTGCCCGTGTCAACGGACCCGATGGCGAGCGGCGGCTGGCGCCTTGTGCATTGCACGGCATACGGCTTCATGGGATGACGAGTCCTCTTCCATCGTTGTCCGGTCAGGCATGACACGCAGATCCCTCTTCGCTCCCTTCGAGATCATCGACGGCGACCGCGCACGCGGTCTCGTGCTCGTGGCGGATCACGCCTCCAACCTCCTGCCGGAGGAATATGGCGATCTCGGGCTGCCCGCCGCCGAGTTCACGCGCCACATCGCCTATGACATCGGCGTGGAGCCGGTGACGCGGAAGCTCGCCGCCCTGACCGGTGCGCCCGCCGTCATGGCGCGTTTTTCCCGTCTGCTGGTCGACCCCAACCGCGGACCCCACGACCCGACGCTCATCCGCCAGCTCTATGACGGCACGGTGGTGCCGGGAAACTATCCCATCTCGCCTGAAGAGCGGCAGAAGCGGCTGGACGCCTTCTATACGCCCTATCACGACGCCGTCTCTGCGCTCATCGCCTCGGTCGCCACAGCCCACGGCGGCGCGCCGCTGGTCATCTCCATCCACTCCTTCACGCCCTTCATGCAGGGGCGGGAGCGGCCCTGGCATGTCGGTCTCCTGTGGGACAGGGACGACCGGGCGATCCGTCCCCTGTTCGCGGCGCTCGAGGCCGAACCGGGCGGCCTCGTGGTCGGCGACAACGAGCCCTACGACGGCGCCTTGCGCGGAGATACCATGTATCGCCACTGCACCGCCAACGGCTTCCCCCACGCGCTGATCGAAATCCGCCAGGACCTCATCGCCGCCGAGGCAGGCCAGGCCGAATGGGCCGAGCGTCTGGCCCCCATCCTTGACGCGCTCAACGCTCGGCCTGATATGCATGGGATCAAGATGGCCGGCTCACGCACGGGCCCCTAGCGAGGAGGTAGACATGACCGACCTTTCCCCCGAACAGAAGCGCGATCTCGAAGCGGCCGCCTTCCGCCGCCTTGTCGCGCACCTGCGCGAACGCACCGACGTTCAGAACATCGACCTGATGAATCTCGCCGGATTCTGCCGCAACTGCCTGTCGAACTGGTATCGCGAAGCGGCGGAAGACGCGGGAATCGCGCTTTCCAAGGACGAATCGCGCGAGATCGTCTACGGCATGCCCTATACCGAGTGGCGGGAGAAATACCAAACGGAGGCGAGCGGTGCGCAAAAGGCCGCTTTCGATACGAAACGCCCCGCCGATCACTGATTCTTCTCAGGCCGTTGCGGCGCGCGCAATCTTGACGTTCGCCGCTGGCTGGGGCATCGAACCGCATCATCCGATGCCCCGAGTCGCGGGCGCTTTCCCAGCCGGAGCACAGAATGGCCGAAGACATCACCAACGAGACCGCGCAGACCGTCGCCGCCGGGCAGCTGCGCGCCTTCATCGAGCGCATCGAGCGCCTCGAGGAGGAAAAGCAGACCATCGCCGACGACATCAAGGAAGTCTACGCCGAGATGAAGGGCAACGGCTTCGACACCAAGGCCGTCCGGACCATCGTCCGCCTGCGCAAGAAAGACCAGGCCGAGCGGCAGGAAGAAGAGGCGATGATCGACCTCTACAAGGCCGCCCTGGGCATGTAGCTCCGCCCGCGGCTGTTTTCCCGCGCACGGGCCGCCTTCTTCGGAACGTTCCGGCGGCCCGACCGTTGCCGTGGCAGACAGGTCTGACCATGGGGCCTTGCGGTTGGCTGCTTCGGGAAAGATCCGTATCGGCATCTCGGGCTGGACCTATCCGGCCTGGCGCGGTGTTTTCTATCCCAAGGGACTGCCGCATAAGCGGGAACTCGCCTATGCGGCCGAGCATTTCCGCGCGGTTGAGGTCAACGGCACCTTCTACAGCCTTCAGCGCCCGGAGAGCTTCGCGCGCTGGGCCGAAGAGACGCCGGACGGTTTCGTCTTTGCGGTGAAAGGCTCCCGCTACATCACCCATATGCGCAGGCTGAAGAACGTGGAGACCCCGCTCGCCAATTTCTGGGCCTCGGGGCTGTTGCGCCTCGGCCGCAAGCTGGGACCGGTGCTGTGGCAGTTTCCGCCCCGCATGAAGTTCGATG
Source organism: Chelativorans sp. M5D2P16 (assembly GCF_034427935.1). Classification (NCBI taxonomy): domain Bacteria; kingdom Pseudomonadati; phylum Pseudomonadota; class Alphaproteobacteria; order Hyphomicrobiales; family Phyllobacteriaceae; genus Chelativorans; species Chelativorans sp. M5D2P16. The sequence goes on from NZ_JAXQNM010000038.1 coordinate 233,887, forward strand.
CCGAACGCTTCGAATCCTTCTTCTCACTGCTGCCGCGCGACACCGACGAGGCCCGGGCGCTGGCGCGCCGGCATGACGAGAGGCTCGAAGGACGTGCCTGGCTCGACGCCGAGCCCGGCCTGCCCATCCGGCACGCGGTCGAAATCCGCAGCGACAGCTTCTGTACACCCGCTTTCATCGACCTGCTGCGGCGCTATCGCGTGGCGCTGGTCTGCGCCGACACGCCCGACTGGCCGCTGTTGATGGACGTCACAGCGGACTTCGTCTATTGCCGCCTGCACGGCTCTGAGCATCTCTACGCCAGCGGTTATGACGACAATGCGCTCGACGATTGGGCGCGGCGTGTGCGTGCCTGGGCGCGCGGGCGCGAGCCAGCCGATGCGCGACGGGTCGGCGACCGCGCGGAACCGGCACCGGCGGGGCGCGAGGTCTTCGTCTTCTTCGACAACGACGCCAAGGTCCACGCGCCCTTCGACGCCGCCGGCCTTGCCGCGCGCCTCGGGGTCGGCGAGGCATTGCCGCGGGCCGATCGCGAGGCCGGGGCGGAGGCGGGCCTCAACCCACGGCCGCACAGTCGCGGATCGCGCAATCGTGACTCTGCCACACCTTCACAGCCTCGTTGACCGGCGATAACGTCTTCCTCGCGCGGCGGTGCCGCGCCGAGATGAGGAGGACACACGATGTTGCGTTCCGTATTGATTGCCTTGTCGCTTATCGCCTTCCCGGCTGCGGCCCTCGCCCACTCCTGTCCCTCGCTGATGGCGGAGATCGATGCCGCGCTGCCCGACGCCAGCCTCTCGGAAGAGGAACGGGCAAGGGTGATGGAGCTGCGCAGCCAGGGTGAGCAGCAGCACCAGGCCGGCGACCACGACGCGTCCATGGCTTCGCTCGAGGAAGCCAAGGGCATCCTGGGCATTTGATCCGTTCATCACCGCGTCATCCCGGCCGGTGAGCCCGTCGAATGGGCTGAGCGGCCGGGATCCTTTCGTGGCTCATCGACGATCCGGAATGGATCCCGGACAAGTCTTCGGCTTTCCGGGATGACGGCCTTCCTGAGCCGGCCTGCAGGAGATGAGTTCAGAAGCCAGCGTTTCGCAAATTCCCGGCGAGCGCGCGCGGGCCGCTTTTCAAAGCCGTGTGCCTCGGCCAGATAGACGGCATGAGTAACGTCGTCCGCATCAAAGCCGTCCCCGTTTCAATCGGTCCGCTTCTCTTCCTGCCGGTTACCAGCCTGCCGGCGCTGGCGCACGCCTCCGAGCGGGGGCATGTCCTTCTTCTGCCGACGCAATATTATGCCCTAGGCGGAGCGGCGGCGGTCGCCTTCAGCTTTCTCGTGCTTGTTCTCCTGCCGCCGGAACCGCTGCTTCGCTTCGGCGCCGGGCGTCTCAGGATCGCGAGTCCACCCTTTGATGGGCGCGCGACAATCAGCTTTCTTTCGTTTCTCGTTTTCGCCCTTCTGCTTTACGCCGGCGCAACCGGCAGCCGCGATCCGCTGGCCAATCCGCTGCCGCTCACGGTCTGGACGCTGGTGTGGGTTGGGCTCACGCTGGCCCACGGCCTCCTCGGCAATCTGTGGGCCTGGCTCAACCCGTGGTATGGGCCATGGCGGCTTGCCGTGCGGCTTGGATTGCCGGAAACGGGCTGGCTGCGCCTGCCGGACGCGCTGGCATACCGCCCTGCGCTGCTGCTCTTCTTCGCCTTCGCCTGGTTCGAGCTGGCCTATCCGGCACCGGACGACCCGGCGCGGCTGGCGGCCGGCGCCCTTGCCTATTGGCTCTTCACCTTTGCCGGCATATGCCTGTTCGGCTTCGCGGGCTGGACAAGCCGCATGGAATTCCTGTCGGTCTTCTATCGCATGCTGGCCAAGCTTTCCGTGTTCGAGGGACGGTCGACGCCGAAGGGCTTCAGCCTCCGCCTCTGCCCGCCCGGCGGCAAGCTTGTGGAGGCGGAGCCGCTGCCGCTGAGCGGCGTCGCCTTCCTGCTGCTCGCCCTCGGCTCGGTCTCCTTCGACGGCTTCATGCGAACTTTCTTCTGGCTTGGTGCAATCGGCGTCAATCCGCTGGAGTTTCCCGGGCGCTCGACCGTCATGACGGAGAATACCTTCGGCCTCGCGGCCGTAGCCCTGACGCTTACCGGCGCCTTCGCACTTGCGGTCTGGACGGGCGAGCGGCTGGCCGGCGGCCGGGATCTCAAACGCGCGGCAGGCCTCCTCGTCTGGTCCATCGTTCCGATCGCGCTCGCCTATCACTTCGCGCACTACCTCACGGCGCTTCTCGTCAACGGCCAGTACGCGCTCGCGGCCATGTCCGATCCGTTCTTCCGCGGCTGGGACCTCTTCGGCACGGCGGCGCCCCATGTGCGAGCCGGTGTGGTGCTCGGCGCCGACGCGGCATGGTGGATCTGGAACGCACAGGCAGCGGCGATCATCGGCGGCCATGTACTGGCGGTCGTCCTCGCGCACGCCATCGCCTTCAGACTGCACGGCTCGGCCCGCCGCGCCGCCCTCAGCCAGTTGCCCATCACGGTCCTCATGATCGGCTACACCGTCTTCGGCCTGTGGCTGCTCTCCACCCCGACCGCCGGCTGAACCCGGACGCTATTGCCAGGGCACGGCGGGTGTTTTAGCTAGTTCACGCATAGGCGGGCGGACCGGCCCGCCATACGCCCGGTTGCAACCAGTGGCGAGAGGGAGCCGGCATGAAAAAGATTTCCAAGATGCGCGTGAGCGGCGGACCCGTCACGCGCAGGAGCACCTTGAAAGGGCTCGGCGCAGCCGCCGGCCTGGCAGCGGCTCCCGGCTTCGTGCGCTATGCGCAGGCGCAATCTTCCGAGCCGATCCGCATCGGCTTCCAGTGCCACCGCACCGGCATCGGCGCCGCCTATGGCCGCTGGTACGAACGCGTGACCAACGCCGCCACCCGGCTGATCAACGAGGAGGGCGGCATCAACGGCCGCCCGCTGGAGATCGTCATCGAGGATGACGGAACCGACCCCGCGCGCGGCTCCGAGGTGGTGCAGAAATTCGCCAACCAGCACCGGGTGGATCTCGTCTACGGAACGCTTTTTTCGCACGTCGTCGTCGGCTCCGCGCCAATGGCTGGGGAACTCAAGATCCCCTATTACGTGGTGAGCGAGGGCTATCACGTGGCCTCGGGCAGGCTGAACCGCTATTGCGTGCAGCCCGGCATCACGGACGTGAAGGCGCAGGTACGCTCGGTGGCGCCATGGATCGCGCAGAACCTCGGCAAGAAGGTCACCCTCGTCTACCCCGACTACGCCTTCGGCCACGACCACCGCGACTTTTTCGAGCCGGCGATCAAGGCCCAGGGCGGCGAGGTGGTCGCCAAGGTGCCGATTCCGCCGACGGAGACCTCGTTCACCCGCTATTTCCCGCAGATTCCGCGCGACACCGAGGTGATCTACCACGTCATGGTCGGTCCGGCGGTGCTCACCTTCGTCAAGGAGATGGGCCAGTTCTTCGGCTCCGGCGGCCCGCAGCTCTTCGGCTTCATCGATTCGCTGGAAGCCGTCGCCATCGACAGCCCCGGGCTGGAATTCCTGGACGGCAGCCACTTCTGGGAGGGCATGCCCCGCTACGCCCAGCCAGACATGCCCGACTATGAAGCCTTCTACCGGGATGCCGTCGGCATCGACGAGAACGGGGCCAGCGTCAACGATCCCAACGACGTCTCCACGGCCGGGCACATGTTCGGTTGCTGGGAGACGCTCTACGTCGTCAAGGCCGCCATGGAAGCGGCCGGCTATCAGGGCCCGCAGGACCGCACGAAGCTGATCGAGGCCACGGAGGCGATGACCGAATTCCCCGCCGGCCGCCGGCACCCGCAAGGCCGGAAGGTCTTCAACGGGAAGATCCATCAGGTTTTTGGAGAGCAGTGCATCAGCCAGGTGAACGGCGGCCGGCTCGACGTCGTGCACCGCACCGCGATCGAGGACAGTCTCTACGAACCGGAGGCCGATTATACGACCATGTCTTTCTAGAGCCGGAGGGAATATGCGGAGCCATCCGCCGCCGCGTCATCCCGGATCCCGATTTCCCCTTCGCAATCGCATGAAAACAAACGGGTGGATCGTTCCATTGTTTCTGTGAGACCGTGAGAACGGTCCAAGGCAGAAAACCCGGCCCATCCACATCCGGCAAGAACTCTCTCGAAACCGCAGCGGACTCGCTCTGAATGGCCTTCGGTCCCTATCTCCTCCTTGCGACGCTGGAAGGTCTGGTGATGGCAGGCGTGCTGGCGCTCACGGCGCTCGGCCTGTCGCTGGTCTTCGGGGTGATGCGCGTGGTCAACGTCGCCCATGGCGAGTTCTACATGCTTGGCGCCGTGCTCGCCTGGTGGTTCGCGAGCCTGGTGGGCGGCCATCCCGCCCTCGGTTTCCTCCTCGCCCTGGTGGCGAGCCCGCTGGTGGTGGCCGGCGTCGCCTTCATCGCCGATCGGCTGGTGCTCAGGCGGCTGGACTATGCGCCGGAAGCCACCATCGTCGCCACGATCGGGCTCCTCTATATCATCCAGCAGCTCGCGCTTACTTTCTACGGCCCAGAGGCACGGCCCGTTCAGGCGCCCTTCGACATGCGGCTGGACCTGCCCTGGTTCGGCTACTCGGCCTACAAGCTCGCCGTCATCGCGGCATCGGCGGTGCTCATGCTGGCGACCTGGTTCGTTCTCACCCGCACGCGGATCGGCCTCGTCATGCGCGCGACGCAGTACGACCGCGAGACGGCGCAGGCCTTCGGCATCCCCGTCGGTCGGGTCTATGCAGGCGTTTTCGCCGCCGGTGCAGCGCTGGCGGCCCTCGCGGCGGTGCTCGTCGTGCCCATCCGCCAGGCACACTACCTGATGGGACTCGACCCACTGCTGCTCTCCTTCATCGTCGTCATCATCGGCGGACTGGGCTCGCTCCGCGGCACGGTGGTCGCCGCCGTGTTCATCGGATTGTCCGACGGCATTATCTCCATGTTCTTTTCACCGACGCTCGCCAAGATGGTGGCCACCCTCCTTGTGGCGCTGGTGCTCGTCTTCCGCCCGCAGGGCCTCTTCGGGACGGCGGCACGATGACGGGCGGAAACACAGGGAGCCTTTGGCTGCATGCCGCCGTCATCCTTCTCCTCTTCACGCTCGGCTTTCTGCTACCGGATTATCACCACGGCGTCTTCGCCCGCGTCATGGTGCTGGCCGTCTTCGCCATGGGCTACAACGTCACCTTCGGCTATGCGGGGCTGTTGAGTCTCGGCCATGCCATGTTCTTCGCCGCTGGCCTCTACGGAGCGGGACTGACCATCTATCACTGGGGCTGGAGCGTGTGGCCGGCCTTTGCAGCCGGACTTCTGGCGGGCGCGCTCCTGGCGCTGGTCGTCGGCTTCCTGGCGCTCAGGACGGCCGGCGTCGCCTTCATGATCGTCACGCTGATGTTCGCGCAGGTCTTCTATCTAGCGGCGCTCTATTTCACGGATTATACGCGCGGCGAGGAGGGCCTCGTGCTGCCGCAGGCCGCGCGCATGCTCGCCTTTCCCGGGGGCGGGTTGAGCCTCACCGACCCGACCGTGCGCTACATGACGGCGCTGGCGCTCTTCACCACGGTGCTCGCCGTCAGCCTTTTCCTCGTCCGCTCCGCCTTCGGCCGTTCGCTTATCGCCATCCGCGAGAACGAGGACCGCACGCGCATGCTGGGCTACGACGTCTTCGCAAACAAGCTGGCGGCCGTGGTCCTTTCCGGCATCATCTGTGCGGCGGCGGGGGCGGCCTATGCCGTCCTCTTCGGCTATGTCGGTGCGGGTTTCGCCACCATCCAGTATTCGATCCTGCCGCTTCTATGGGTGCTGGCCGGCGGCGCGGCGACCACGCTCGGCCCGCTGGTCGGCACGTTGTTCATGTTCTACGCCGTCGATACGGCCTCCGGCTATACGAGCGCCTACATGCTGCTGGTCGGCGTCGCCCTCATCCTGCTCATCCTTTACTTCCCCAAGGGCATCATGGGGACGGTGCGCGAAAGGTGGCTGCCATGGCTGCCGTGACGCCGCTCCTGGCGACCGCCGGGCTGAGCCGCGCCTTCGGCGGGCTGAAGGCCGTCGACAATGTCGATTTCACCCTGCCCGCGGGCGAATCCCACGCCATCATCGGCCCCAACGGCGCCGGCAAGACCACCTTCGTCAATCTCGTCTGCGGCCGCATCCGGCCGGACTCCGGCAGCATCCGCTTCGCCGGCCGGGATGTGACCCACCTGCCCGCGCACAGGCGCGTGCGCGCCGGCATCGCCTACACCTTCCAGATCACCAGCGTCTTTTCCGGCCTTTCCGTCCTCGACAATGTGGTGCTCGCCGTGCAGCGGCACCTGCTCGACCACTCGGCGCGGCCGTCCGTCCGCGCTCTGAGGCAAGGCGCCATGGCGGCGCTCGAAAGGGTGGGCCTGTCCGCCGATGCCGAGAGGCGCGCCGGCGCCCTCGCCTATGGGCACCAGCGCCTGCTCGAACTGGCCATGGCGCTGGCGCTCGAGCCCTGGCTCCTCATCCTCGACGAGCCGACCCAGGGTCTTTCCGATGCCGAGATCGAAGGCTTCGTCGCGCTCGTGCGCGAGGTTGGCCGGGAGAGCACGGTGCTCCTCATCGAGCACAACATGGACGTCGTCATGGCGCTTGCCGCCCGCATCACGGTCATGGATCGGGGGCGCATCCTTTCGCAAGGCACGCCGGTCGAGATCCGTGCCGACAAGTCCGTTCAGGAGGCCTATCTGGGTGGGTGAGATGGCCGTGGCGCTGAAGCTTCAGAACGTGGACTGCTTTTATGGCGGCGTGCAGGTCCTGCACGGCTTTTCGCTCGAATTGCGCCGGGGGGAAGTGCACTGCCTCCTCGGGCGCAACGGTGCCGGCAAGACCACGGCGCTGAAGGCGATCATGGGACTGCAGCCGGCGAGCGCCGGCAGCATCGCCAAGGGCGAAACGGAGCTGACGCACCTTCCACCGCACGCGGTTCCGAAAACGGGCGTGGCGTATGTCCCGCAGGGGCGCCGCCTCTTTGCCGAACTCACTGTCGCCGAAAATCTCGAGATCGGCCTGATGGCGCGAAACAGGGGCGCAGCCACACGCGCGCGCGTGCTCGGCCTGTTTCCCATCCTGCGCGAGCGGCTGAAGCAGCGCTCCGGCACCCTCTCGGGCGGCGAACAGCAGATGCTCGCCATGGCGCGCGCGCTGTGCCTGGAGCCGGACGTGCTGCTGCTGGACGAGCCGACCGAGGGCCTGATGCCCGCCATGATCGCCCGCATCCGCGACACCCTTGCGACCCTACGGGAAGAGGGCGTCTCCACCTTGCTGGTCGAGCAAAGAGTCGATGCGGTGCTGCCCATCGCGGACCGTGTGACCTTCATCGAGAACGGCAGAACCGGCGAGACCGTGGGTGTCGAGCGTCTGCGCCGCGAGCCGGAACTGGTGCACCGGTATGTGGGGATCGGTTGAGGCTGCGCCGGAGGAACACACTTTCCGCCGGCCAGGGTGTTCCAAGCAGCGGAAGACCGCAGATCATTCCATGAAGACGGAACGGCCGGCTACCAGCCGTCCTCGCCCAAACGCGCCGCCCCGAGGATCGGCCCGGGCCGCCCCTGCGCGTCGTGAACCTGCAGCAGGACGGCACAGTGGCCACCCTTCTTCATCATCTCGCTCTTGGGCAATTCGAGCCGCATCGCCTTCCCGTGCCACATACCCACGGTCTGGAAACTGGTGACGATGTTGCGGTAGTCGATCGAGCGGCCCTTGTTCTCGCCCCCACCGATCGTCACGACCTCGCGCGGCCGAAAGTAGACGACGACGATATGCGCACCGGTGGAAGCGGCGGGCGCATCGCCGATATCGACGAAGAAGCTGCCGTCACTGGAGGAAAGCCGGACATCGACTTGCATAGCCTCGCCGTCTTCCCGCCCCTGCTTGATTGCCGCATGGACGTCCTTGCGGCGTGAGCCCACCACGTTCCGGAAGCCGTTGATGATCATCTGCGGCGTATAGACCGAATTGTCGAGACGCTCCCCATAGGAGCGCTGCCGGGCCGTATTCTCCGCCGTCGCCAGCGCGTCCTTCCAGCCGAGATAATCCCAATAGTCCACGTGATAGGCGAGCGCGACGATATCGTTGCGCTCCGCGAGCTCCGCCAGAAGCGCATCCGCCGGCGGACAGGAGCTGCAGCCCTGGCTGGTGAACAGCTCGACCACACCGGCGACCTTCTGCCCGGCAACGGCGTGGAGCGGCATCATGAGTGCGAGCAGCACGAGTGCGAGTCTCAGCGCGCCGTCACGCATCTGCGCAATGCAGGAGTTCATGCCTTTGCCATCCGTCGCTCGATCTGCCTCCGCCGGCGCATCGTGTCATTTTCTCCGGCAAACGTAGCGGTGGTCGCGCTTCAATGAAAAGTCACGTTGCGGTGAAAGCCCGAGGGTTTAGCCGAATTCGGCGATCACCGGCACATGGTCGGACGGCCGCTCCCAGCCGCGCGCATCGCGCAGGACATCCACGCGCGCAAGCGCCGGCGCGAGGTTCGCGGACGACCAGATATGGTCCAGCCGGCGGCCGCGGTCCGAAAGCTCCCAGTCCTTCGCCCGGTAGCTCCACCAGGTAAACAGCTTCTCCTCCGGCGGGACATGCCGGCGCACCAGATCGACCCATCCGCCCTTATCGCGTACCGCGTTCAGACCGTCCGTCTCCACGGGCGTGTGGCTGACCACGTTGAGAAGTTGCTTGTGCGACCAGACATCCGTCTCGAGCGGCGCGATGTTGAGGTCGCCTACCAGAACGGTTGCAGTGTCGGCCACCTCGGCCGGGCGCACGTCGTGCATCTCCTCCAGGAAATCGAGCTTGTGGCGGAACTTGGCGTTCACCTCGGGGTCCGGCTCGTCGCCGCCAGCCGGCACGTAGAAATTATGCAGGAGGATACGCTTGCCCTCGAAATCGACCGAGGTCGAGACGTGACGGCAGTCGCCGATGCCGCAGAAACCGCGTTTTTCCACCAGCGTCATCGGCCTGCGCGAGATCGTCGCCACGCCGTGATAGCCCTTCTGGCCGTGGATCTCGATGTGCCCGTAGCCGAGCTTGCGGAAGGCTGCGAGCGGGAACTGGTCGTCCGGGCACTTCGTCTCCTGCAGGCACAGGACGTCGGGCTGATATTCCTCGAGAAAGCGCTGCACCAACGGCAGGCGCAGGCGCACGGAATTGATGTTCCAGGAGGCGATTTTCAGGGGCATTTGGCGCTGGTTCCGGCTCTTTTGTTCGGTCGAGAGCCGGCAATAGCGCGGGGTAGCCTTCCCTGGCAAGCACGCGTGCCGCGGCGGCCCGTCAGTTGCGGTTGCTGTTGGCGCGGTTGATCTCGTTCACGCGGCGGTAGTCGATGTGGAACACGCTCGGGTCGAACGTCACGCCGCGCTGGACGTTGAACAGCATCACGGTGGTGTCCCGTCCTTGCGCGTCGGTCACCGTCCACTGCCGCAGTTCGTACGAATCGGAATCGAACATCATCGTGATCGTCGTATCGCCGAAGAGCTTCTTGTCGACGAAGCGGATTGTCGTCACGTCCTCCTGGACGTCCACGCTCTGCACCTTGCTCCCGGACAGGTCGATCCTGTCGGCCAGAAGTACTTTCAACGGCGTCTGGCCGAGCGAATAGATGTCGACCGTGTTCATCTTCCTGTTTTCCAGGATCACGCTCGTCCCGTCGGAGACCACCCGGAACCGTGCGTCCCCCTGGTAATCAAAGCGGATCTTGCCCGGCCGCTCGAGATAGAACTTCCCGCCGGTCTGCTCACCGCGCGGACCGAACTGCACGAACTCGCCGGTCATCGTGCGCATGCTGGAAAAATGCTCCGCGATGCGCTGTGCGACGTCCGACTGGGCATGGGCCGCGCCGGCCGCGAGTGCGGCGCACGCGACGACGGCGGCAAACAGGATGTGCCGGACGAAGCCCGAGATCCTGGTGTCGCGGATGGTGGAGATCGTCATGTTGCCTGACTTTCCGGTATCGTTCATCGTTGAGCGGGAACGTTATGCCCGCAAGGGGGCCGAAATTGGGCTTCTGAACAGAACGCCCGCCGCGCTCCTTGACGGTCTGCCGGCGAGGGCGGCGGTCTTTCCCGCCTCAGACCTCCTCGTTCTCCGTGGGCACCAGGATCTCGCGCTTGCCGGCATGGTTTGCCGGTCCGACGATGCCTTCCTGCTCCATGCGCTCGATGATGGAGGCAGCGCGGTTGTAGCCGATGCCGAGGCGGCGCTGGATGTAGCTGGTGGACGCCTTGCCGTCGCGCAGCACCACGGCGACCGCCTGGTCGTAAGGGTCGGCCGAATCCGAGAGGTTGCCGCTCGAGCCGCCGTCGCCGCCCGAATCGGACTCGTCTTCCTGCGTCACCGCCTCCAAATAGGCCGGTGCGCCCTGCATCTTCAGATGCGCCACGATCTCCTCGACCTCCGTGTCGGAGACGAAGGCACCGTGCACGCGCTGGATGCGCCCGCCCCCGGCCATGTAGAGCATGTCGCCCATGCCGAGAAGCTGCTCCGCGCCCTGCTCGCCGAGGATCGTCCGGCTGTCGATCTTGGAGGTCACCTGGAAGGAGATGCGGGTCGGGAAGTTGGCCTTGATCGTGCCGGTGATCACGTCCACCGACGGGCGCTGCGTGGCCATGATGACGTGGATGCCTGCCGCACGGGCCATCTGCGCCAGGCGCTGCACCGCGCCTTCGATGTCCTTGCCGGCGACCATCATCAGGTCCGCCATCTCGTCGATGATGACGACGATGAAGGGCATCGGCTCGAGATCCAGATCCTCCGTTTCGTAGATGGCCTCCCCCGTCTCCCGGTCGAACCCGGTCTGGACGGTGCGGGTGATGGTTTCGCCCTTCTTCTTCGCGGCGGCCACGCGCTGGTTGAAGCCCTCGATGTTGCGCACACCCACCTTGGACATCTTGCGGTAGCGGTCCTCCATCTCCCGCACGGTCCATTTGAGCGCCACCACGGCCTTCTTCGGGTCCGTGACGACGGGGCTGAGGAGATGGGGAATGCCGTCGTAGACGGACAATTCCAGCATCTTGGGATCGATCATGATCAGCCGGCACTGCTCCGGGTTCATGCGGTAAAGCAGCGACAGGATCATGGTGTTGATGGCCACCGACTTGCCCGAGCCGGTGGTGCCGGCCACCAGGAGGTGCGGCATCTTGGCGAGATCGGCGATCACGGATTCGCCGCCGATCGTCTTTCCGAGCGTCAGCGCCAGGCGCGTCCTTGTCGTCTCGAACTCGCGGCTGGCCAGGAGCTCGCGCAGATAGACCGTCTCGCGGCTGGAGTTGGGCAGCTCGATGCCGATCGCGTTGCGTCCCGGCACCACCGCCACGCGGGCGGCGATGGCGCTCATGGAGCGGGCGATATCGTCGGCGAGGCCGATGACACGCGAGGACTTGATGCCCGGCGCCGGCTCCAGTTCGTAGAGCGTGACCACCGGACCGGGCCGCACATGGATGATCTCGCCCTTGACGCCGAAATCCTCCAGCACGCCCTCCAGAAGCCGCGCATTCTGCTCCAGAGCGTCCTTGGACAGGCTGGAATCCTTGCTCCGCGCCTTCGGCTCGGCGAGCAGATGCAGCGGGGGGAGGGTGAACTCGCCCGTTTCGAGAAAGGTCGGCTGCGCCTCCCGGCGCACCCGTGCGCCGGGCGCGGGACGGGGTGCAGGGTTTTCCACGCGCGCGGCGGGCTGCTGAACCGGAGCAGCCGGCGGGGCGGCGGACTCCGCATGATACGGCGCCGGGCTGCGCTCCGCGCGCGGCGAGACATCGGCGAAGGCCTCCGCCCCCAGCCCGTCCTCGTGGAAGTCCGGCTCGATCCGCCCGTCTTCACAGGGCTCCTGAACCATGGCAGCGCCCTGCGGCAAGGGCACGTCGAACTCCTCCGGCAGGTCCGCTTCATGGGCGGAGAAGCGCCGGCGCCAGAAGGCGCGGGCCGAAAGCCACCAATGGACGAGGATGCCAAGGGCGACATAGCCGCCGCCTCCTTCGTCCTCCTCGTCTTCTTCCTCCGCCTCCGCGTAATCGTCGAACGCCTCCGATTCCGTTTCGGCCATGACCGGCACAACACTCCGGCCGAGCGCACCGGAACCATAAAGGGTTAGCCACACGGCCGGACCGAGAAGCAGCGCCGCCACCAGCATACCGAACCAGCCGGTCGGATAATTGCCGCTGACCACCGCCGGTGCGGCCAAAACCATATCGCCGAAAACGCCGCCGAGGCCGGTGGGCAAGGGCCAGGTCTGTGGCGGCGTAAGGCATCCCGCCACGCCCGCAGAAAGCACCGCGCCGGTGAGCCACGCCCCTACACGCCGCCAGGGCCGGTCGACGCCGCGGGCGGTGGTGAGGAAGATGCCCCAGAAAACCGCCGGTACGAGCCCCGCGACCGAGGCGAGCCCGAAGAACTGCATGGCGATGTCTGAGAAAACCGCCCCCGGAAAGCCCATCGCGTTGGTTACCGGATTGTCCGTCGCGTAGCTGAGGCTGGGGTCGGCGACGTTCCACGTGGCGAGGCTGGCCAGGCCGAAGGCGACCAGCACGAGCAGCGCGACGCCCAGGCCGCGCGCGGCCTGCCGCCGCAGGAAGGATTGCAACCCGAAACCGCCCTCATACATGGAAAATGTCGCGGAAGACCCGGAACTCATTCACTTAATCCCCGTCCATACGTCGTTCTTGGCGCGCTGAGACGGGCCCACCCTAGCCCCGTGAAGGTTAAGGCGGCATTAACCATGCAGGTAGGGCTTTGCGGCGGACTGCGCTGCATTCTGGGCGCTGTCAGGGCGATGGATGGAAATGAAAAAAGGCCCGGATCGCTCCGGGCCAAGGTTGCAGCAGCGGCCAAAGTGGCGGTGCTGCGACGGGAAGTGTTGCACCCGGCCGGTGCCGGCCGGGTGATTCGCATACGCCGGGGTCAGCGGACCCTGGAGGCGATGAACTCCGGGTAAGCCTCGACGCCGACCTCGCCCACGTCGAGCCCGCTCTGCTCTTCCTCGGGGCTGACCCTGAGACCCATCACGGCCTTGAGGATCATCCAGACGACAAGCGAGGCGACGAAGGTGAAGACGCCGTAGGCAAGGATGCCGACGATCTGCACCCCGAAGCTGGTGTCCGCATTCGTCAGCGGCACGGCGAGCGTGCCCCAGATGCCGGCAATGAGGTGCACGGGAATGGCGCCCACCACGTCGTCGATCTTGAACTTGTCGAGGAGCGGTACCGTGAAGACCACGATGACGCCGCCGATGGCACCGATGACGATCGCCATGAAGGGACTCGGCGTCAGCGGCTCGGCGGTGATGGAGACGAGACCGGCCAGCGCGCCGTTGAGCACGAAGGTGATGTCCACCTTCTTGTAGACGATCTGCGTCAGGATCAGCGCCGCAACGACGCCGCCCGCAGCGGCCAGATTGGTGTTGGCGAAGATGCGGCTCACGTCGGAGGCGTCGGCATTCGATCCGAGCGCGAGCTGCGAGGCGCCGTTGAAGCCAAACCAGCCGAGCCACAGGATGAAGGTGCCGAGCGTGGCGAGCGCCATGTTGGAGCCCGGGATCGGCTGCACCTCGCCCTTCAGCCCGTACTTGCCTTCGCGCGCACCGAGCAGGATGGCGCCGGCAAGCGCCGCCCAGCCGCCGACCGAGTGGACGAGCGTGGAGCCGGCGAAATCGGAAAAGCCCATCTCCGACAGCCAGCCGCCGCCCCATTGCCAGGAGCCGGCGATCGGGTAGATGAAGCCGGTCAGCACGACGACGAAGATCAGGAACGGCCACAGTTTGATGCGCTCGGCGAGCGTGCCCGAGACGATCGAGGCCGCGGTGGCTACGAAAACCATCTGGAAGAACCAGTCGGAAGCGACCGCATAGTCGCCTTCATTGGCCGTGCCGGCATCCGGCCAGCTATAGGGCCACAGCGTACCCATGAAGCTATTCACGTCGACATACATGAGCGAATAGCCGACGGCCCAGTACATCAGCCCGGCGATCGAATAGAGCGATATGTTCTTCAGAAGCTGCATGGAGACGTTCTTGGAACGCACCATGCCGGCCTCCAGCATGGCGAAGCCGGCCGCCATCCACATGACGAGAAAGCCGCCCATGAGGAACAGGAGCGTATTGAAGACGAAGGCCGTCTCGCCGCTTACGCCGGCGGCTGCGGTCGCCGCCTCGGCGGCCTCCTCGGCCGCTTCCTGTGCGAAAGCGGGCAGGGATGTGAAAGCCGTGAGCGCAAGGGCGCCCAACACGGGGCCGCGCGCCCCGAAGCCAATATTCGGAAATCTCATCTCATTCTCCCTGGAAAACCGGATGCGGCTCAAAGCGCGTCGGTGTCGGTTTCGCCGGTGCGGATGCGCACGGCCTTTTCGATGTTGTGGACGAAGATCTTGCCGTCACCGATCTGGCCGGTCTTGGCGGCGGTGGCGATCGCGTCCACCGCCTGGTCGACGAGGTCGGAATCGACCACGACCTCCACCTTGACCTTGGGCAGGAAGCTCACCGCGTATTCGGCGCCGCGATAGATTTCCGTGTGCCCCTTCTGCCGCCCGTAGCCTTTGACTTCGGTGACGGTCAGCCCCTGTATGCCGAGGTCGGTCAGCGCCTCGCGCACCGCCTCCAGCTTGAACGGCTTTACGATTGCCATCACGAGTTTCATCAGGTTTCACCCTTTGCCATTGCGGTCGAGCCGCGTTGCGTGCCGCCAGCCCCAGCGCCTGCCGACATGCCCAGGGTGATTCAAGTGCCGTGCCAACTGCGCGGCAAAGCATTTAACCTATTGATTTCGTTCGTGGAATGAGTCTGATCCGGGAAGCGCGAAAGGCGCCCTACCGCGGGAGTCGATCAATAACTAGGCAAATATGAAAGATTGCCTATTTTTTGCGCAGCCGCACAAGGCCCTCCTGGGCCACCGACGCGATCAGCCGTCCGTCGCGTGCATAGATGCTGCCGCGCGAGAGACCCCGCGCACCGCCGGACGACGGGCTGTCCTGCGTATAGAGCAGCCAGTCGTCGAGCGCATGCGGCCGATGAAACCACATGGCGTGGTCGAGGCTGGCCATCTGCAACTCCGGATCGAAGACCGAGCGCCCATGGGCGAAAGTGGCGGTGTCGAGCAGGGTCATGTCCGACAGGTAAGCGAGCACGGCCGCCTGTACGGCGCGGTCGTCCGGCACCGGGCCCGTGGCGCGCAGCCAGACCTGCTGGAAGGGAGGCAGCTTGTTTTTCGTCGTGTAGTGCTCGACGTTGACCGGGCGGATCTCCAGCGGGCGCTCGCGCGCCCAGTAGCGGCGGATGTTTTCCGGCACGCGGTCGCCGAAGGCGGCGAGGAACTCTCGTTGCGGCCGCAGCGTTTCCGGTGCGGGAACACCGTCGGGCATAGGCAGTTGATGCTCCAGCCCTCCTTCGTCGATCTGGAAGGAGGCGGAAAGGGAAAAGATGGCATGGCCGTGCTGAATGGCGACGACGCGCCGGGTTGTGAAGCTGCCGCCGTCGCGGATACGGTCCACCTCGTAGATGATGGGTACGGCCGGGTCGCCGGGCCGCATGAAATAGCAATGCAGCGAATGGACATGGCGGTCCGCCGCCACCGTGCGCTGGGCCGCCGTAAGGGCCTGCCCGATCACCTGGCCGCCAAAGACACGCTGCCAGCCCGACTGCGGGCTGCGGCCTCGAAACAGGTTGTGTTCCAGCGCCTCGAGATTAAGAATGTCGAGAAGCGCCTGCATGGCCGACGACATGTCCTGAGCCCCTTGAGCCAGCGTTGCTCCGGCGCCGACAAACCGGACGGCGGCTGCAAAGTCAAGGCGGCCGCGAAAAACGGAGAACCCCTCGATGGCCGAAGAAAAAACGCATGAGCGCCTGCCCGAGCTCTTCGACATCGTCATCGCCGGCGCCGGCTATGTCGGTCTTCTGATCGCCGTTTCCATCGGCCAGGCCCGGCCAGGACTGAAGGTGCTGGTCGTCGACGCCGCGCCCGAGGACGCATGGCAGCGCGACGGGCGTGCCTCGGCCATCGCCGCCGCCGCGGCGCGCATGCTGCGCCAACTCGGCTGCTGGGAGGAGATCGCGCCGGAGGCGCAGCCCATCGTCGATATGGTGATCACCGATTCGCGCACGTCCGACCCCGTGCGCCCGGTGTTTCTGACCTTCGGCGGCGAGGCCGCCCCGGGCGAGCCCTTCGCCCACATGGTCATGAACCGCGACCTGACCGGCGCGCTGCGCCGCCGCGCCGCCGAGCTCGGCATCGAGGTCCGGCAGAACACGGCAGTGGAAAGCTTCGAGGTGGACCCCGTGGCCGTCAGGCTGCGGTTCGGCGACGGCACCACGCACGCCACGCGCCTGCTTATCGCCGCGGACGGGGTAAAATCGCGGCTGCGTGAGATGGCCGGCATCCGCACGGTGAAATGGGAGTACGGCCAGTCCGGCATCGTTTGCACGGTCGCCCACGAACGTCCGCATCACGGCCGCGCGGAAGAACATTTCCTGCCCGCCGGTCCCTTCGCAACCCTGCCGCTCAAGGGCAACCGCTCATCGATCGTGTGGACGGAGCGGACGGAAGCTGCCGAACGGCTGGTGGCGGAAGACGAGATCATCTTCGAGCACGAGTTGGAGCGGCGGTTCGGCCTCAAGCTGGGCGAAATCCGCGTCGAGGGCCCGCGCCGCGCCTGGCCGCTGGGGCTGACACTGGCGCGCGACTTCGTGCGCCCGCGCTTGGCGCTTGCCGGCGACGCCGCCCACGGCATCCACCCGATCGCCGGGCAGGGCCTCAATCTCGGCTTCAAGGATGCCGCCGCCCTAGCCCAAGTACTGGTGGAGGCGGACCGGCTGGGCGAGGACATCGGCGCACTCGACATATTGCAGCGCTACGAGCGCTGGCGCCGCTTCGACACCGTGCAGATGGGCATGACCACGGATGTGCTCAACCGCCTCTTCTCCAACGATTTCGCGCCGCTGCGCGCGGTCCGCGACGTCGGCCTCGGCCTCGTCGACCGCATGCCCGGCATGAAGAGCTTCTTCGTCCGGCAGGCTTCCGGCCTGACCGGCACGGCACCGCGCCTGCTCCAGGGTCAGGCGATCTGAAATCGCACGCACAACGCAACAGCCACAGCAAAGGAGACCGGCATGAAACGCTACGCAAACGTCATCTGGAACGGATCGCTCACCAAGGGCTCCGGCACCCTCCTCGAGACACAGAGCCAGGCCCTGCGCGACCTGCCGCTGAGTTTCAAGGCGCGCTTCGAGGACGAATCCGGCCGCGCCGGCACCAACCCCGAGGAACTCATCGCCGCCGCCCACGCAAGCTGCATCGCCATGCAGCTCGCCCATCTCCTGGCGGAAAACGGCACGCCGGCCGAATCCCTGGAATCCAAGGCCGAGATCGACCTGCAGCCGGCCGAAGGCGGCGGCTTCCAAATTCGCGGCAGCGCCATCACCATGGTCGGCAAGGTGGCTGGCCTTGACGAGGACCAGTTCAAGGAGATCGCCGCCAAGGCGAAGGAGATCTGCCCGGTTTCCAAGGCGCTCGGCGCCATCGACGTCACACTCGACGCCCGCTTCTCCTGACCGACCCCGGGGCGGTCAGCCCCGCTACCATCTCCAGGCGCCCGCGCTGATGGCCGGGCGCCTGCTTCTATTTGGGCGCTATATGCGGAGCGGTTGTCAGGCGATAGGCGCTGAGTTCCTTGCGGCTGAGGTGGTAGAGTGAGCGCGGCGGCGTGTCGAGCGCATGCAGCCAAAGGGCCGGATCGACCCCCATTCGTTCCAGATGCCGCGCAATGCGCGCCGTGGTCAGCTGCGTATCAGCCATCACGCGATCCGGTTCCGCCTCGCTCTTGCCGGCCGGCGAAAACTGATGAAGACCGATCACGGCGCCGGGGCCGGCCCTGCGTGTCACGCCGCCGGCCAGCACCAGCGGGCAGGAGGAGGCGCACAGGGCGCCGTCCTCGACCACCGCGCCGAGGCGCCTCTCCCGCAGGAGGCGGCCCATGACAATGGCCTCGTCAAGGGCACCGCCCGGCGAATCGAGGCTGACACGCCGCAGCCGTGTACCGTGGGCGTTAAGTACCGCGCGCAGGCGAAGGGCAGCGCCCGCATCGATATCGCCGACGGCGTGCAGCGTACCGTCGTCGCCGGGCGTAAATGCGATGGGGCGCCTGCCACCCGCTTCCCCGGCCGGAAAGCGCGGAGCCGGCAACGGCATGGGGCGCGCAACCTCCGGACCGTCCGGGACGCCCAGGATTTGCAAAGACCGCTCCAGCACCGCCGCGCTGCTGCGCCACGGGCCGCCATGCGCGTCGACAAGTTCGCGCAGCATCGCCCCGAAGAGACCGGCGCCACACAGCACCAGGACGACCGTGCTCCACCGCAACCACTCGCCGAGCCAGGCCGTCGGACCGTTCGTGCTGGAGGTGTGTGCGTTCATCGTCTCTTCCCGCAAGTGTCCGGAAGGGAAGGGTTGGAGAAGACCTAGCGACAGGCGGCCGTCGGCACGGGCACCACATTGTCCGGCAGGCCGTACATGTAGCTGCGCCCGTGAAGCAGCACGCCGTGCCGGCAACCCGGCCGCCGCTCGCGCAGGTAGAGCGCACCGTCCTCTTCTTCGAGATAGACCCGCTTTGGCTGCCGGTCATGATAAGCCAGCCGGTCGGCGTGGTGGCCCTTGCCGACCAGGATGCGCTTGAAGCCGGCCGGGCTGTGGATCACCAGGTTGCCGTAGCTGTCGCCGTAGGTCCGCTCGCCGCCGGCGGAAGCGGGAACGGCCATCGCTGCCAAGGCGGCGGCAAGCACCAGGCAACCGGCGGATGGAAAGACTCGTCCAAGCATGCGAAAGGCTCCCTCGATTGTCGCGGGCCTCCTCGCAAACGAGCTTAACGCTTTCTTAACCCTTGTCACGCCGTCGCGGGCACTTCTTCACGGCGTTCGCCGGACGTGGTTAATTCCGAAACGGGAATCGGAATGCGGCAAAGGGAGCCGAGTACCATGGGCGAAAACCACAAGGTCGAGATTGCACAACTCCGGCTGAAGGACGCGCACGCGCTGGCGCCGCTCCTGGCGGCGCATACCCAGTCGCTCAAGCGCGGCGCCCCGCGCCGGCCGGACGAATTTTACGCGGAAACACTGCTGCAGGATCGGGTGGCGGAGATCGTCGGCGCCCGCATGGACGGGGCGCTTGTGGCCTTCGCGGTCTTCTACGACCTTCCAGACCCGGTCTCGGGGCTGCGCTACGGGCTCCTAGAGCATCTTTATGTCCACCACGACCATCGCGGCAAGGGCATCGCCAAGGCACTGATCGACCTGGTCGCCGACCAGGCGGAGGAGCGCGGATGGACGAGCCTCGTGCTCAACACCCCGCGCCAGCCCGCGGAGGGCCGCAAGCTCTATGAACGGGTCGCCGTGCCGGCCGACTGGATCAGCTATGTGATTCGCTTCGATGCCCGCTGAGCGCGCATCGCTTCCCTTTAGCGGCTTCAATCGATTGAAGTTTACGGCGTTTTCTGCGGCTTTGACGCACTGCAAAAAGCGCATTAAAAAGCCAGCCGCCGGAGGCTTGGGACGAATGCGGCTGCACGACGGCGGCCTTTCAGCCATGGCCGGCCGGCGATTGAGACAGGGAAGCCATGAGCAAATCCACAGCCACCCGTGCGAGACCGCTCTCGCCGCACCTGCAGATTTATCGCTTCACGCCCACCATGGCGATGTCGATCCTGCACCGCATCACCGGCGCGGCGCTGTATTTCGGCACGCTGCTTTTCGCGCTCTGGCTGCTGGCGGCGGCAGGACCGCGGGAGCAGTTCGACTTCATCAACGGACTCTTCGGCTCGATCCTCGGCCGGCTGGTGCTCTTCGGCTACACGTGGGCGCTCCTGCACCACATGCTGGGCGGCATCCGCCACCTCATCTGGGACACCGGCCACGGCCTTGAGAAGGACACGTCGCGCAGGATCGCCTGGGGAACGTTGATCGGCTCGGTTACGCTCACCGTCATCGTCTGGATCTTGGGATACGTCGTCAGGGGGGCATTCTGATATGGCCGACATGCGCACGCCCCTGAACCGCGTCCGCGGTCTCGGCTCGGCAAGAGAAGGCACGGAGCACTTCTGGCGCCAGCGACTGACGGCGATTTCAAACCTGCCGCTCATCATCTTCTTCATCGGCTTCGTCGTCGCCTATAGCGGCGCGCCCTATGAAGAGGTGCGCGCCGCGCTCGCCCATCCGATAGTGGCGCTGCTGATCGGCTTTGCCTTTCTATCGGTGCTCTACCATATGCGGATCGGCATGCAGGTCATCATCGAAGACTATGTGCACGGCGAGGGGATGAAGCTCGCCCTCATCGTGCTCAATACCTTCTTCCCCCTGGTCGTCGGCGCGATCGCGCTCTTCGCCCTTTTCAGAATCGCCTTCGGAGGCTGAATCCCTGATGTCTGAAGCATCGCACAAAAAGGCTGGCCCGGCCTACGACTATGTCGACCATGCTTTCGACGTGGTGGTGGTGGGGGCCGGCGGTGCCGGTCTGCGCGCAACGCTCGGCATGGCCGAACAGGGATTGAAGACGGCCTGCATCACAAAGGTCTTCCCCACGCGCTCGCACACGGTGGCCGCCCAGGGCGGCATCGCAGCCTCGCTGCAGAACATGGGGCCGGACAACTGGCAGTGGCACCTTTACGACACGATCAAGGGCTCTGACTGGCTGGGCGACGTCGACGCCATGGAGTATCTGGCGCGCGAGGCGCCGGCGGCCGTCTACGAGCTGGAGCATTACGGCGTGCCCTTTTCGCGCACGGAGGAGGGCAAGATCTACCAGCGCCCCTTCGGCGGCCACATGCAGAATTTCGGTGACGGCCCGCCCGTCCAGCGCACCTGCGCCGCCGCCGACCGCACGGGTCACGCCATCCTGCACACGCTCTACGGCCAATCGGTGAAGAACCACGCGCAATTCTTCAACGAGTATTTCGCGCTCGACCTCATCATGACCGACGGCGCCTGCACCGGCGTGGTGGCCTGGAACCTCGACGACGGCACCATCCACCGCTTCGCCGCCAAGATGGTGGTGCTGGCCACCGGCGGCTATGGCCGCGCCTATTTCTCCTGCACCTCGGCCCACACCTGCACCGGCGACGGCAACGGCATGATCGCGCGTGCCGGCCTGCCCTTGCAGGACATGGAATTCGTGCAGTTCCACCCGACGGGCATCTATGGCGCCGGCTGCCTCATCACCGAGGGGGTGCGCGGCGAGGGCGGTTATCTCGTCAATTCCGAGGGCGAGCGTTTCATGGAGCGCTACGCACCGTCGGCCAAGGACCTCGCCTCGCGCGACGTCGTCTCGCGCTGCATGATGATGGAAATCCGCGAGGGCCGCGGTGTGGGCAAGGACAAGGACCACATCTACCTGCATCTCGACCATCTTGACCCGGCGGTGATCCACGAGCGCCTGCCCGGCATCGCCGAATCGGCGCGCATCTTCGCTGGCGTCGACGTGACGCGCGAGCCGATCCCCGTGCTGCCAACCGTGCACTACAATATGGGCGGCATCCCCACCAACCACTGGGGCGAGGTCTTGAACCCCACCGCCGACGACCCGGACGCCGTGGCGCCCGGCCTGATGGCCGTCGGCGAGGCGGCGTGCGCATCCGTGCACGGAGCCAACCGGCTCGGCTCCAACTCGCTCATCGATCTCGTGGTCTTCGGCCGCGCGGCGGCGATCCGCGCGGGCAAGGTCGTTGACCGCGATTCCAAGGTGCCGTCGCTGAACCTCTCCGCCTGTGAGCAGATCATGGATCGCTTCGACCGCCTCCGCCATGCGAACGGCAGCGTGCCGACTGCGGATCTGCGCGAGAAAATGCAGCGCGCCATGCAGGAGGATGCCGCCGTCTTCCGCACCCAGGAGACGCTGGAGCAGGGCTGCGAGCGGATTTCCGCGCTCTGGAAGGAGCTTCCCGACATCAAGGTCTACGACCGCTCGATGATCTGGAACTCGGACCTGGTCGAGACACTGGAATTGGGAAACCTTATGGCCAATGCCGTCACCACGGTCTATTCGGCCGTGGCGCGCAAGGAGAGCCGCGGGGCGCACGCCCGCGAGGACTTTACCGAGCGCGACGATGAGAACTGGCGCCATCACACGCTCTCGTGGGTGGACGAGACCGGCAAGGTGCGGCTCGACTACCGCCCGGTCCACACGGAACCGATGCTCGGCCACAACGAGGGCGGCATCGACCCCGCCAAGATCGCGCCCAAGGCGCGGGTGTATTGATCAGAGGGACACAATGGTCCAACTCACGCTTCCCAAGAACTCTAAGGTCACAGAGGGCAAGGTCTGGCCGAAGCCGGAGGGCGCCACGAATCTGCGCGAATACCGGGTCTACCGCTGGTCGCCCGACGGCACGGAGAACCCGCGCGTCGACACCTATTATGTCGACCTCGACGATTGCGGGCCGATGGTGCTCGACGGCTTGATCTGGATCAAGAACAAGGTCGATCCGACGCTGACCTTCCGCCGCTCCTGCCGGGAAGGCATCTGCGGCTCCTGCGCCATGAATATCGACGGCGCCAACACGCTCGCCTGCACCAAGGGCATGGACGACATCGACGACGCGGTGAAGATCTATCCCCTGCCGCACATGCCGGTGGTCAAGGATCTGGTGCCGGACCTCTCGGTGCCCTATGCGCAGCTTTCCTCCATCGAGCCCTGGCTGCAGACGGTGACGCCGGAGCCGGCGAGCGAGTGGCGGCAGAGCCATGAGGACCGGGCCAAGCTCGATGGGCTCTACGAGTGCATCCTGTGCTTCTGCTGCCAGACCTCGTGCCCCAGCTACTGGTGGAACGGTGAACGCTATCTCGGCCCAGCCGTGCTTCTGCAGGCCTATCGCTGGCTGATCGATTCGCGCGACGAGGCGACGGGGGAGCGGCTCGACAACCTGGAAGACCCGTTTCGGCTCTACCGCTGCCACACCATCATGAACTGCACCCAGACCTGCCCCAAGGGCCTCAATCCCGCCAAGGCGATTGCGGAAATCAAGAAGATGATGGTCGAGCGACGGGTCTGAGGCACCGCGTATCCGCCTCGGGTCCGGCAGCGCATCTCGGGCGGTTCCGGCGCTTGCTCACGCAACCGTGTAGCGGATTGAGTTTGCCCGAACGCGTCGAGACGATAGGTGTCGTCCGGTAACGGAGGTTCGCCCATGACCCGTCTTTACGCTGCTTTTACCGCTGTCGCGCTGACGGCGGTCCTCGCCCTTCTCCATCCCGCCGCCGCGGAGGAAAGAACGGCGGTCTTCGCCGGCGGCTGCTTCTGGTGCGTGGAGGCTGATTTCGACAAGGTCCCGGGTGTCGTCTCCACCGTTTCCGGCTACACCGGCGGGGAGACGGACAATCCCAGCTATCGCAACTATTCTTCGGGCGGGCACCGGGAGGCGGTGGAGATCACCTTCGACGACGAACGGGTGAGCTATGAAAAGCTGCTCGACGTGTTCCTCCACTCGGTCGATCCCACGGATGCGGGCGGCCAGTTCTGCGACAGGGGCCACGGTTACACGACGGCGATCTACGCCCTCGACGAGACGCAGAGAAGAAAGGCGGAAGAAGCCAAGAAAGCCGCCGAGGCCGAACTGGGCCAGTCGGTGGTCACGCCCATCGTGGCGGCTTCCGAATTCTGGCCAGCGGAGGACTATCACCAGAACTACTACCAGAGCGACGAGCGCATCCTCACCCGCTTCGGCTACATCACCAAGGCCGACGCCTACGAGGGCTACCGGAACGGCTGCCGGCGCGATCAGCGGCTGCGCGAGGTCTGGGGCGAGACGGCCCTGCGCGGCATCGCCAAGTAGCACTCTTCACCGTGTAAACGCGGCCGTAATCCGGTCCATGGCGATTTCGGCGGCGATATCGCTGGTCGGCCGTCCTTGTCTTTCGGAACGGGTGAAGATGTCGCGCAAGGTCTCGGGAATCCTTGCCACCCTTTCCATGGCCGCTTCCCGGTCGTAGCCGCCGGGGCCAAGCTCCGCCGCCGCGTTGATGAGCCCGCCGGCATTGATCACGTAATCCGGCGCGTAGAGCACCCCTTTTTCCATCAGAAGCCGCGCGTCCTCGTGACGCGCCAGCTGGTTGTTCGCCGAGCCGGCGACGATTTCCGCCTTGAGCTGGGGGATCGTCGCCCGGGATATCACGCCGCCCAGGGCGCAGGGCACGATAACATCGACATCGGTGCCAACGATATCCGCGGCCGCAACGATTTCGGCGCCGAAGGCCTCCTGCGCACGCGCAGCCCGCCCCGCATCGATATCGGCGACCGCCAGCCGCGCACCCGCATCGTGGAGTTTTTCGCACAGCGCCCAGCCGACGGCGCCAAGCCCCTGGACCGCCACGCCTACTTTATCGAGCCGATCCGTGCCGCGGCGATGCGCGAGTGCGGCCTTCAGCCCCAGGAAGACGCCGTGCGCGGTCACCGGCGAGGGATTGCCGCTGCCGCCGCGTGTCGTACCCACCACATTGGCGGTGTGCACCCGCAGGAAATCGGCGTCGGCGAGCGTCAGGCCCACATCCTCGGCGGTAAAGAACTGCCCTTCGAGAACCGAGAGCATTTCGGCATAGGCCGAAAGCAATGCCGGCGTCTTGCCGGTCTTCGGATCGGCGATGATGACGGCCTTGCCACCGCCGAAGGGCGTGCCGGCGATCGCCGACTTGTACGTCATCCCGCGCGACAGCCGCAGCGCATCGGTCAGCGCCGCTTCGAAACTTTCGTGCGGCCAGACCCGTGTGCCGCCCAGTGCCGGCCCGAGGGCCGTGTTGTGGATGGCGACAATGGCGGTGAGCCCCCGCGCC
Source organism: Chelativorans sp. M5D2P16 (assembly GCF_034427935.1). Lineage (NCBI taxonomy): Bacteria > Pseudomonadati > Pseudomonadota > Alphaproteobacteria > Hyphomicrobiales > Phyllobacteriaceae > Chelativorans > Chelativorans sp. M5D2P16. The sequence continues at coordinate 258,723 of NZ_JAXQNM010000038.1, forward strand.
TCGTCGCGCCCGCACCAGACGCGCTCGTGGCCGTCATAGGCCGGAAGCCCGGCGGCATCGGCGGTAATGTCGAGGATTTCCAGAGCGGACGCGCCGACTGGCTTCTTCAGCGTCCTCGGCTCGCGGATATGCAGCATGGCATCATTCCTCCCGAATGGACCATCTATCCCTCTAAATGTAGGAGCGCTGGCAGATTTTTGGTTGCGAAGACGGGCGGCGCCAAGACCGTCCGTTGCGCCTGGGGCGCCGATTCATCGCGAAACTTTCAGGGCCCCGCCGGTTGCGGCCGCGCAGGAACAAGGCGGCCCCCACCCGCGTTGAGAGACGAAGCAATGGCGGAGCGTTCCATGGCCGACACGAAGACACTGACCGATCACGACGCCATCCGCGACTGGGCCGCCGCGCGGGCGGGCCAGCCGGCCCTGAGCGACCCCGCCCAGGGGATGAGCGAGGCCGAACCGGTGCTATGCTTCGCCTTCGGCCAGCACGCCTACCAGGACACCGACCAGGGCTGGGACGAGATCGGCGAGGTCGACATCATCGAATGGGACGAATGGTTCAGGATCTTCGAGGAGCGCCAGCTCGCCCTTGTCGTCAGCGAAGACGTCCCGGGCCAGCGCGAAGAGTTCCACCAGTTCGTGCGCCGGCCCTGAGCTTCCTATTCCGTGAGCCGCGAGGCGACCGCGGTAATGCGCGCCAGCATAGCCTCGAGCCGGGCGGCGATGCGCCGGTGCAGGTCGACGGCCGTTTCGGGGAACTCCTCCAGGATGCGCCGGAACATGGAGCGGCTCAGCCGAATCACCTTCACATCCGTCTGGGCGATGGCTCCGGTCAGCCGCTCGTTCTCGGCGATCAGGGCCAGTTCGCCCAGGATGGCGCCCGGGCCGTGCACCGAGAGGATCTCGCGCTTGTCGCCGTTCTGCCGGTAGAGCGCCACCTCGCCCGAGGCCACGACGAAGGCGCAGTCGGCCGGTACGCCCTCGGAATAGAGCTTCCGCCCGGCCCCCAGGGAGAGTGTCTCTGCGCCGAAGGCCATAAGGCGTAGCTGCTCGTGCGTGAAGCCCTTGAAGAGTTCCACGCCGGATAGAACACGGATGTCGTCATCCAGCGCCATTACGGTCGTCCCCGCTCATCCCCGGTTGTTGGCGAGTGCCCCACCGCTCGGTTTCAGGGGACGAGCTTGTATCCGCCGCTTTCTGTCACAAGAATTTCAGCTTTGGAAGGATCGCGTTCGATCTTTTGCCGAAGCCGGTAGACGTGAGTCTCGAGCGTATGGGTCGTCACGCCCGAATTGTAACCCCACACTTCTTCCAGAAGAATGTCGCGGGTGACCACCTTCTGCTCGGCTCGGTAGAGGTATTTTATGATGGCCGCTTCCTTCTCGGTCAGCCGGATCTTGCCGCCGCGCTCGTCGACCAGGAGCTTGTGGCTCGGCTTGAACATGTAAGGGCCGACGGTGAACTTGGCATCCTCGCTCTGTTCGTGCTGGCGCATCTGCGCGCGGATGCGCGCCAGAAGCACGGCGAAGCGGAACGGCTTGGTGACATAGTCGTTGGCGCCGGCCTCCAGCCCGAGGATCGTGTCCGAATCGGTGTCTTGGGCGGTCAGCATGATGATGGGTGCCCGAAAACCGCTCTTGCGCAGGAGCTTGACCGCCTCGCGGCCGTCCATGTCGGGCAGTCCGACATCCATGATGATCAAGTCGACCATCCCGTTGCGGGCGGCGTGGATGGCCTTGGTGGCCGTCGCCTCCTGCAAAAGGTCGAACTCCTCGTAGAGCGCCAACTGCTCCACGAGCGTGGCCCGCAGGTCGTCATCATCATCGACAATTAGGATGGTGCGTGGCGTCATATATCAATCCGTTGATTCGTAAGCAGATACCATTGACCCCGCCCCCGTTTTCGCGGAACGTTCGTTTATGCGCAACAAGGCTGGCATGAAAGGCCGAAGCGAATATTTGTTCCACGACCCGATTATACTCCAGAAACGCAGGCAGGCCACCATACAGGAGAAGCGCCGCCGTGGCGCCCCGCAGATCAGTGTGCGTACCCGGCCGGGAAACCCCACTGAGGGGATCCTCGAAATCGAGGGAAAGACCTTCTCCTGCGCCCTCGGCCGCACCGGAACGAGCGCCTTCAAGCGCGAGGGGGACGGCGCCACGCCGATCGGGGTCATGCGGCCTCTCCTTGCCTATTACCGCGGCGACAGGAAACCCGCGGGGATGGCCCGAACGCCCCTGCCGAAGCGGGCGATAGGGCCCGGTCTCGGCTGGTGCGACGATCCCCGCGACGCCAACTACAATCGCCCGGTGCGCCTGCCATACCCGGCAAGCCACGAGGCGATGCTGCGCAAGGACCTGCTTTACGACGCCTGCATCGTGCTGGACTGGAACATGCGTCCGCGGCGGCTGGGGCGCGGCAGCGCCATTTTCCTGCATCTTGCCGCGCAGGGCATGAAACCCACCGACGGCTGCATCGCCGTCGGCCCGCGCACGATGGCGAGGCTGCTGCCGCTGCTGGAACGCGGAACGCGGATTCGCGTATGGCGATGAGACCCTGTTCGATTGCCATGATTCCTATACGTTTCCATGCCACAATGACTTCATTAGGCTCGCGACACCCCACCGGGGGTCGTCAAACGGGCACCATGCGCATACGATAGCCACGATTACCAGGAGGGGCCGCTCCGATGACCGCCAAGGCGAAACTTGCAAAATCCACTGCTCACCCGGTCAAAAAAAAGGAGTTGGACCTCGCCGGCCTGCGCGAATACCTGGTTTCCCGAGCGCCCGCCGAAGACCTTGAGCGCTACGACCGCGCTGCGATCGACCGGACGACGGAACTGGCTTTTGCCGCCTTGAAGCAGCACAAAAGCGGCGAAAGTCTGGTCGAGATCGAGAGCGCCTCGGGCATCGAGCATGCCGGGCGCGCCGTCACGGCCCTGACCATCGTCAACGACAATATGCCCTTTCTGTTCGATTCGCTCCTCGGAGAGATCACCGCTTCGGTGGGCGAGCCGACCCTCGTTCTGCATCCCGTGCTTCTCGTGCGCCACGACGAGACGGGCGTTAGCGAAATCCTCGGCGACGCGGCCTCGCGGGCGATTCGCGATGCCGAGCAGGTCAGCCTGATCCATGTTCACCTGCCGCGGCTCTCGCCGGAGCAGTGCCAGGCGCTGAAAGGCCGGCTCGAGCACATCCTCGCCCAGGTACGCGCGGCCGTCACCGACTGGAAACCGATGCTGGCCCGGCTGGACCAGGAGATCACCCGGCTGCGCTATGCGCCGGTGCCGCTCGAGGCCGACGCCGTGGCCGAGGCGATCGCCTTCCTGGAATGGCTGCGCGACGACAATTTCACGTTTCTCGGCATGCGCGAGTTCCGTTACACCGGGGGCGAGAAGGACGGCACGCTGGAGCGCGCCGACAAGAAGGGCCTCGGCATTCTGGCCGATCCCGATGTCCTCGTCTTGCGGCGCGGCGGCCAACCGGTGTCCACCACGCCGGAGATCCGCGCCTTCCTGCACGGCCCGGAGCCGCTGATCGTCACCAAGGCGAACGCCAAATCGATGGTCCATCGCCGCGCCTATCTCGACTATATCGGCGTCAAGACCTTCAGCGAGGACGGCAAGCTGACGGGCGAACTGCGCATCGTCGGCCTGTTCACCTCCACCGCCTACACGCGCTCGGTGATGAAGATCCCCTATCTGCGCTCCAAGGCGGAAGCCGTGGTCGCGCGCACCGGCTTCGCCCCCACCGACCATTCCGGCAAGGCGCTCATCAACGTCCTGGAATCCTACCCGCGCGACGAATTCTTCCAGATCAGCGTGCATCGGCTGCGCAAGCATGCCGAGGCGATCCTGGCGCTGGGTGAGCGGCCGCGCGTGCGCGTTCTCTACCGCATCGACCAGTTCGACCGCTTCGTCTCGGCCATCGTCTTCGTGCCGCGCGACCGCTACGATTCGCGCGTGCGCGCCGAGATCGGCGAATTCCTGAAGACCGTCTTCGACGGGCACCTTTCGGCCTATTATCCGGCCTTCCCGGAGGGCTCTCTGGCGCGCGTCCACTTCATCATCGGCCGTTCGGGCGGTCGGACCCCGCGCGTTCAGACGGAAGAGCTGGAAACGGGCGTGCGCGACATCGTCCGCACCTGGGACGACGCGCTGCGCGAAGCGGTGGAGGACACGGGCGCCGAGGACGAGGTCGCGGCGATCGCGGCGGGCTTTCCCGAAAGCTACCGCAACAGCTTTGCGCCAGCGACGGCGCTCAACGATGCGCGCCGCATCGCGGGCCTTTCCGCCGCCGAAACGATCGCTATCGACTTCCACCGGCCCGCGGACCTGCCGGCCGACCAGGCGGCCCTGAAGATCTATCATTTCGGCAGCCCGGTGGCGCTCAGCCGGCGCGTGCCGCTTCTGGAGCACATGGGCTTCCGCGTCATCAGCGAACGGACGTTCGAAATCGGCGAGGAAGGCGAGAACCCGGTTTTCATTCACGACATGGAGCTTGAAAACGCCTTCGACGGCGCAATCGATCTTTCCGACAACGGCGCACTGTTCGAGGAACTGTTCCTTGCCGTCTGGTACAGCGACCACGACAATGACGGCCTCAACGCACTCGCCCAGACGGCCGGTCTTCGCGCCACCGAGATCGCGGTTCTTCGCGCCTACAGCCGCTATCTGCACCAGGCCAACATCCCGCAGAGCCAGGGCTTCATCGCCGCCACCCTCAACCGCTATCCGCAGATCGCGGCAAACCTCTTCCGCCTTTTCGTCGCGCGTTTCGATGCAGCACGTGACGACGACGAGGCCGCGGCGGCACGGGAAAAGGAAATCGAGAAGGAAATCGTTCACGCGCTCGACAAGGTGCCGAGCCTCGACGACGATACGATCATTCGACGCTTTCTCAACCTGATCCAGGCGACGCTGCGCACCAACTATTTCGCCGACGTGAAAGCGCCGGGCCACCGATCGTTGGCGCTGAAATTCGATTCCCGCGCCGTCGAGGGCCTGCCCAAACCGCGTCCCTGGCGCGAGATCTTCGTCTACGGCCCGGAGGTAGAAGGTGTGCATCTGCGTTTCGGCCCCGTCGCTCGCGGCGGCCTGCGCTGGTCCGACCGCGCGCAGGATTACCGCACCGAGGTGCTGGGGCTGGTCAAGGCGCAGCAGGTGAAGAACGGCGTCATCGTGCCGGTGGGCGCCAAGGGCGGCTTCTATCCGCGGTGGTTGCCGGCGGGCGGCTCGCGCCAGGAGGTCTTCGAGGCCGGGCGCAGCGCCTACATCAATTTCATCTCCAGCCTGCTGTCGATCACCGACAACCTGCAGGGCGACGAGGTCGTGCCGCCCGAAGGCGTCGTGCGCCACGACGGCAACGACCCCTATTTCGTAGTGGCGGCCGACAAGGGCACGGCGACTTTCTCCGATACCGCCAACGAGATCAGCCAGGCGCATGATTTCTGGCTGGACGATGCCTTCGCTTCCGGCGGCTCGGCCGGTTACGACCACAAGAAGATGGGCATTACGGCGCGCGGCGCCTGGGAGGCGGTGAAGCGCCATTTCCAGGAGATGAACCGCGACATCCAGACCGAGCCCTTCACGGTCGTCGGGGTGGGCGACATGTCGGGCGACGTGTTCGGCAACGGGATGCTCTTGTCCCGCGCCACCAGACTGGTCGCCGCCTTCGACCACCGCGATATCTTCATCGACCCCGATCCGGATCCGGAGATCTCCTACGAGGAGCGCAAGCGGCTCTTCGACATCGGCCGGTCGAGTTGGCAGGACTACGACCGGTCGAAGCTCTCCACCGGCGGCGTCATCGCCTCGCGCTCGGAGAAGCAGATCACCCTTTCGCCCGAAGCGGCCGCGGCCATTGGCCTGGAAGGCACCACCGGCTCGCCCGCGGAAATCATCCGTGCGATCCTGAAGGCGCCCGTCGATCTTTTGTGGTTCGGCGGCATCGGCACCTATGTACGCGCGAGCGGGGAGCAGAACCAGGAGGTCGGCGACCGGGGCAACGATTCGGTGCGCATCACTGCGGCCGAGGTCGGCGCCAAGGTGATCGGCGAAGGTGCCAATCTTGGCGTCACCCAGCGCGGGCGGATCGAGTTCAACCTCAACGGCGGGCGCTGCAACTCCGATGCCATCGACAATTCCGGCGGCGTCAACTCCTCCGACCTCGAGGTCAACATCAAGATCGCGCTGGCCGCGGCCATGCGCAACGGGTCTCTCACCCGACCGGCGCGCAACAAGCTGCTTTCGGCCATGACGGAGGAAGTGGCCGGGCTCGTTCTGCAGAACAACTACCGCCAGACGCTCGCCATCTCGCTGGTGGAAAAGCGCGGCCTCGCCGACATGCCGCATCAGGCACGCATGATGACCATCCTGGAGAACCAGGGCCATCTTCACCGCGACGTGGAGTTCCTGCCCGGTCCGCAGGAGCTCGCCGACCGCGAAGCGCGCCGCCAGCCGCTGACCCGGGCAGAGATCGGCGTGCTGCTGGCCTATGGCAAGATCGTTCTCTTCGACGAGCTGGTGGCGAGCCCGGTTCCGGACGAGGCTCACTTCGAGGCCGATCTCTTCGCCTACTTTCCGGAGCGGATGCGCAGGAAGTATGCCGCCGAGATCCGCGGCCATCGCTTGCGCCGGGAGATCATCGCGACCGAGCTCGCCAATGACGTGATCGACCGCGGCGGTCCGACGTTCATCACGCGGCTGCAGGATTTGACGGGGCGCCCGGCGCACGACATCGTTGCCGCCTACGCCGTCGTGCGCGACGGTTTCGACCTGCGGGCGCTTCACGCGGCCATCGACGAACTGGACAACAGGATCGACGGACAGATCCAGCTTGCGCTCTACCAGCGGGTCTGGAAGCTCGTCGTCTCCGCCACGGCCTGGCAGTTGAAGAACGAGGGCGGTGACGTGAATGTCGCCCGCCGCATAGAGCGTCTGAAGAAGGCGCGCGAGACTCTGGAGCCGCAGCTCCGGCCGATCCTGCCTGCCTTCCTCGCCGACCGGATCACAACAGAAGCGGCACGGCTGGAGGCCGAAGGCACGCCGGCCGATCTCGTAGAGCGGCTGGCCTTCCTCGATGTTTCGACCCTGGTGCCGGACATCGATCTGGCCGCCGAGGCGGCCGGAGCGGACCTTGCCAATGCGGCCGGCGCCTTCTTCGCCATCACCGAAGCCTTCCGCATCAGCCGTATCGAGGCGGCGGCGGGATCGATAGCGCCCTCGGACTATTATGACGGGCTGGCACTTACACGCGCGCTCGACACGATCGACGCGGCGCGACGCAGCCTCACTGTCGCCGCCCTCAGCCAGTATGGCAGCAGCACGGACGCGGTCGCCCAGTGGACGGAAGCCGGCGGCGAGCAGGTGGTGCGCGTGCGCGAAAGGCTCCAGTCGCTGACCGACGGAGACATCACCGTCTCGCGCCTTACCGTCGCCTCCGGCCTTCTGGCGGATTTGAGCGCTTGAACCAGGTGCAAGCGTCGACGGAGGCCGCCGACGGGCGCGCCAGCCGCTCCGCGATCTGGGGCTGGATGCTCTTCGACTGGGCGCAGCAGCCTTTTCACACGCTGATCATCACTTTCGTTTTTGCCCCCTATTTCGCCGCGGCCGTCGCACCCGATGCCGCGCGCGGGCAGGAACTTTGGGGCTATGCAACGGGGATCGGCGGGCTGATGATCGCGCTCTCGTCACCGGTGCTGGGCGCCATCGCCGACGCCTCCGGCCCGCGCAAGCCCTGGATCTTCGGCTTCTCCACCATCGGTGTGCTCGCCTGCGCCGCGCTCTGGTTCGCCGTTCCCGGCATGGCACCGCTCTGGCCCGTGCTCGTCGTCGTGGCGCTCGCCTTCTTCGGAATGGAATTTGCCGCAGTCTTCAACAACGCGATGATGCCAACCCTGGTGCCACGCTCCGAGCTCGGGCGGCTGTCCGGCTCTGCATGGGGTCTCGGCTATCTCGGCGGTCTCGTCTCGCTGGTCCTGGTGCTGGGGTTCATGTCCACTACGTCGGGAACCAGCCATACGCTTCTTGGTGTGGAGCCCATATTCGGCCTCGACCCGCTGCAGAGGGAGGGCGACCGTGCGGCGGGACCGCTGACGGCGCTGTGGTACGTCGTCTTCGTGCTGCCGATGTTTCTCCTCACTCCCGATCAGCCCCGCCGCAGCGTGACGGGCGCGGTGCGCCAAGGATTGCGGCAGCTGGGCAGCACACTCTACCGCCTGCCCTCCGAGCGCAGTTATTTCAGCTTCCTCGCCTCCTCCATGTTCTACCGCGACGCTCTCAACGCCCTCTACACCTTCGGTGGCATCTATGCCGCAGGCGTTCTGAACTGGTCGATCACGCAGATCGGTTTGTTCGGCATCCTGGCGAACGTCACCGGTGCACTGGGCGCCTGGGCAGGCGGCCGCATGGACCAGGCCTTCGGACCCAAGGCGGTCGTCAGCACATCGATCCTCACCTTGAGCTTCTGCTGTCTGCTCGTCATTTCCACCACGCGTAGCGACGTCCTGTTCCTGCCGGTCGGAGGGGCGGCGGCTCTCCCGGACATCGTCTTCTTCCTCGCCGGTGCGCTGATCGGGGCCGCCGGCGGGGCGGTCCAGGCCGCATCTCGCACGCTGCTCGTCGACCAGGCGCCGCGCGCCCAGGTGACGGAAGCCTTCGGCCTCTACGCCCTGTCCGGCAAGGCGACCACCTTCATCGGCCCGTTCTCGGTGGCAGTGGCCACGGCCTACTTCTCAAGCGAGGCCCTGGCGCTGGCACCCGAAACCGCACAGCGCCTCGGCGTGACGCCGATTCTCGTGTTGTTCCTTTTGGGGCTGATACTATTGCCGATGGTGAGAAGCAGGCAGCCGGCGGGCTGACGCATGCCCGCGCTGTTCAATCCAGATAGGCACGGCGACCCCTCGCACGCGCCTCTGTCTTGAGCTTGCCGAAAGACCATGCTGCAGGCGCCGGATCCGCCACGGGACTACCGCACGGTAAACCCGTGCGCGAACGGGTCGCGATTGTCGATGAAGATCGTGTTGAGGCCCGTCATACGCGCCCAGCCGCCGATGGAAGGCACCACCGCCTTGCGCCCGCCCACCTGCACCTTCTCCTCGATCCGGCCGTTGAAGAGCGAGCCGATGATGGATTCGTGGACGAAGGCCTCGCCGGGCTTCAAGCGGCCTTTTGCGTGGAGCTGGGCCATGCGGGCCGAGGTGCCGGTGCCGCAGGGCGAGCGGTCGATGGCCTTCTCGCCGTAAAAGACGGCGTTGCGGGCATGCGCGCCCTCCTGGGTCGGCGCACCCGTCCACAGAATGTGTGTGAGGCCTGAGATCGAGGATTGCTCGGGATGGACGAACCGATGCGCCTCGTTGAGCCGCCGCCGCAGCACCGGGCTCCAGCGCACCAGGTCCGAGGCCGCGTGGTCGGCCATGTCGCGGAATCGCTCCTGCGGCTCGACGATCGCATAGAAATTGCCGCCATAAGCGACGTCGACCCGAAGGAGCCCGAGGTCCGGACATTCCACTTCGATATCCGTCGCATGAAGGAAGGCGGGGACGTTCGTGATCCGCACCTCCTCCACGTAGGCGCCCTCCTGCCGGTATTCCGCCACGACCAGCCCGGCCGGCGTGTCGAGACGGAGCACGCCCGGCGTCTTCGGCTGCACCAGGCCGTGCTCGATGGCAAAGGTGACGGTGCCGATCGTGCCGTGCCCGCACATCGGCAGGCACCCGGTCGTCTCGATGAAAAGGATTGCGACGTCGCAGTCCGTGCGCGTCGGCGGGTAGAGTATGGAGCCCGACATCATGTCGTGCCCGCGCGGCTCGAACATCAGGCCGGTGCGGATCCAGTCGTATTCGGCCATGAAGTGCGCCCGCTTTTCCAGCATGGTCGCGCCCTCCAGTCGCGGCCCACCGCCGGCGACCAGCCGCACCGGGTTCCCGCAAGTGTGCCCGTCGATGCAGAAGAAACTGTGCCTTGCCATTTCAATCACGTTCCCTGAAGCGCCCGGCCCGGAAGGGGCGAAGGTCGATCGGCGGAGATTGCTCCAGCACGAGGTCGCGGATCAAGCGGCCCGTCGCCGCAGCCTGCGTTAATCCCAGATGCCCGTGGCCGAAGGCATAGAAGACCCGCCGCTCCCTCCCGGCCTGTCCAACGATCGGCAGGGAATCGGGCAGGGACGGCCGATAGCCCATCCACGCCCGGCCTCCCTCGGTCTTCAGCCCCGGCAGGAAGCGCGCCGCCTTTTCCAGCATGGCGCGCGAGCGCCTGTAGTCGGGTGCGCGCTTGAGTCCGGCCAGTTCCACCGCGCCGCCGATGCGCAAGCCGGTCTCGAGCGGGGTGACGACGAAGCCGTGCCGCGGAAAGATGAGCTGCCGCTTCACCGCGAACGCGTCGGCCGGCAGGGTCGTATTGTAGCCACGCTCCGTCTCCAGCGGCACCCGATCTCCGAAGCCGGCGGCGAACGGCCGCGACCAGGAGCCGGCGGCGATCACCACGCTTGCGCACTTCAGAACCTCGCCACCGGAAAGCACCACGCGGACCGCGCCCTCCTCCGCCTTTACCGAAGCCACGGTGGCCGGCATGAAGCGGGCCCCGTGGCGCTCGGCATAGGTCCAGACCGCCTGGCCCAGCCGTTGCGGATCCGAAACGGTCTTCCAGCCCGGTACGAAGGTGGCGCGCACGAAGCGTTCCGAAAGCCCCGGCTGCAGTTCGGCGATCTGGTCCTTTTCAAGATGCCGGAACGGGATGTGGTAGCGCCGCCGCAGCTTCCATCCGGGCTCGGTGGCATGGAACTCCGCCTCGCTCTCGTAAAGCTCGAGCGAGCCGTCTTCGCGCAGCATGTGCTTCGTGCCGCTGCGCCCCATCAGGCTGCTCCACTCGCGCTCGGCGAGCGCCATCATCGATGCCTGCGCCGAAACGGCTGCCTCGAACTTCGCCGGATGACCGGCACGCATAAAGCGCCAGAGCCATGGCAGCAGCCGCGGCAGGTAGCTAGGCGGAATGGAAAGCGGCCCCAGCGGGTCCATCAGCCAGCGTGGCACCTGGGACAGCATGTCCTTGTGGGCGAGGGGCAGGATGTCGGAGAAGGCAAGCGCACCGGCATTGCCGGAACTGGTTTCCTCGCAGACGCCGGAGCGGTCGAGCACCAGGACGTCCCGGCCGGCTTCGGCCAGATAGGCGGCCACGGCGATGCCGATAATGCCGCCGCCGACGATCGCCACCTGGGCGTCCATGCCATTGCGCCCCGCCACTGCGGTCACTCCCTAAAACTGCCGGCAGGCTGGCGCCGGCCGTACCTCCACCACCACGCCTGGCGACCTCTCAGCCGTCCTCTGCTGCTGGCGCCACATTCCTGCATTTCGGATTGCGTCCCGTAAATTTAGCCCTTTTTACCCCGCAACGAATCGCCGTCACCGTGGCGGCTCCGCCGGGCAAGGCGCCGCGCGGCGGCCTCGATGACGAGAAAACCTGGACCATCACGCGCTTTCCTCTGGATAACCGGACGCTGACGAGACCAGCTTGTTCCGCTTCGATTCTCCGCCTGATATATCGCTGCATCCCTTCTGGTGGGCCATGCACAGGCCTGCATCCGGCCGCACGGACCCTCCAATAGGCCGTTTTGAACCGAGTTGATTCGCCTTTTAATATATCACTGATATATTATGACACCAGCCAAGCAGCGGATTATCGTTCAGGATTGATATATCTATAATATATCTGAGGCGGTTCATGGTGGTAAATTTCAACGGCCATTCGGGGCAGCAGGCAGCCGAAAAAGCCTATCGCACCCTGGAGCGCATGCTGGTAACACTGGAGCTCGCGCCGGGCAGCGTCACCACCGAAGGGCAGCTCATCGACCGTCTCGGAATGGGGCGCACCCCGGTCCGCGAGGCGATCCAGCGGCTTGCCTGGGAGGGGCTGATGGAAGTGCGGCCCCGTGCCGGCATCGCCGTGAGACCCCTCAACGCCAGTGATTGGCTGAAGGTGATCGAGGCACGTCGCGGCATCGAGGTTGCCATGGCACGCGCCGCCGCGCGCTTCATCACCGGCGATACCGCCGCCCGGTTTCGCGACGCAGCGGTCCAGATCCAGAAGGCCGTCGTCGCCGGCAACATCGTCGCCTTCCTCGAAGCCGACAAGAACGTCGACGAAACGATGGCGGCTGCCGCCGACAATCCCTTTGCTGCCAGCATGGCTGCACCGCTGCAGACCCACTGCCGCCGTTTCTGGTACCGCTACCAGGCAGACTCCGGACTTGCCTACGCCGCCGAGCAGCACGTTCGGGTCATTCGCGCTGTCCTGGATGAGGACGAGAAGGCGGCCATGCGCGAGGCCGAGGCGCTGATGCGCCTTCTGCGCAAGCACGCCGAAGCCGCCTCGCGCCTGTAGGACCCGTCAAACGCCCTGGCCCACATTCTGGGCGAAAACGTCGTCCCAGCCTTCGCCTGCCGCGACGATGCAGCTATTGCCTTCGATGTCGGTGGTCAGAATGGTCCAACTGCCCTGATCGGAGGTAAAGACCTCCATTACGGCCCGATCTCCGAGCAGTCCGATCGCCTTCTGGCTTTCATTGAACTGGTTACCGAGCTGCGACACCAGGTCTTCGCGCGGCGCGCAGATGCTGGATTCACTGGTGGCGCTGTCTGCTCCGGTGAAGAGCACCACGGACGCCAGCGCCGTCAAGCCGAATGCGGCTTTCCTGGCCTTCTTCATGACTTTGCCTCCTGCGTCCCCAAGCGTCATCTGCCGCTTTCGGGGGCGCTCCGGTTTCCCGTTCTGTCACGCATCCTTTTCGATGAAGGTAACGGAAAAGAGGTAAAGCCGTTCCATGGAATCGGCGGCACGACGTATTAATCGCCCGCTCGGTGAAGCCGCAGCCGGCGGTACCCGCAGATGGGGTGCACAAAGCAAAAACCGGTGTTCCGGCCGGTAGACCGCTGATAGCCGCCTCAGGCGACCGCGGCCTTCTGCTTTTCGAAGCGCTTGCGCTCGTGCGGGTCCAGATAGAGCTTGCGCAGGCGGATGGCCTTCGGCGTGACCTCCACCAGTTCATCATCCTGGATCCAGGAGAGCGCGCGCTCCAGCGTCATGCGCACGGGCGGCGTGAGCTTCACTGCATCGTCCTTGCCAGCAGCGCGCACATTGGACAGCTTCTTGCCCTTCAGCACGTTCACTTCCAGATCGTTGTCTCGCGTATGAATGCCAACGATCATGCCCTGGTAGACCTTCACGCCGGGATCGATGACCATCGGCCCGCGATCCTCCAGGTTCCACAAGGCATAGGCAACGGCCTCGCCCGGCTCGTTGGCGATCAGCACGCCGTTGACGCGGCCGCCGATCTCGCCCTTGTAGGGCTGATATGCGTGAAAGAGCCGGTTCATCACCGCCGTGCCGCGCGTATCGGTCAGAAGCTCGGACTGGTACCCGATCAACCCGCGCGTCGGTGCGTGGAAGACGAGGCGCTGGCGGTCGCCGCCGGACGGCTTCAGTTCCACCATCTCCGCCTTTCGCTCCGACATCTTCTGCACGACGATGCCGGCATGCTCCTCGTCCACGTCGACGACGACCTCCTCGACGGGTTCGAGAAGCTGTCCGCCCTCGCCCTTGTTCATGACGACGCGGGGACGGGAGACGGCGAGCTCGAAACCCTCGCGGCGCATGGTCTCGATGAGTACGGAGAGCTGAAGCTCGCCGCGGCCGGAGACGAAAAAGGAATCTTTATCCGCCGATTCCTCGATTTTCAGCGCCACATTGCCCTCCGCTTCCTTCAACAGGCGGTCGCGGATCACGCGGCTCGTCACCTTGTCGCCCTCGGTGCCGGCGAGCGGAGAGTCGTTGACGATGAAGCTCATGGTGACCGTCGGCGGGTCGATCGGCTGGGCCTCCATGGCCTGCGTGACGGACGGATCGCAGAACGTATCGGCCACCGTACCTTTCGAGAGGCCGGCGATGGCGACAATATCCCCGGCCTGCGCCTCCTCCACGGCCGAACGCTCCAGTCCCCGGAAGGCCAGGATCTTGGAGATGCGGCCCTGCTCCAGGAGGGTGCCGTCGCGGGCAAGTACCTTTACCGCCTGATTAGGTTTCACCGCACCGGAAGCGACGCGCCCGGTGACGATCCGGCCGAGGAACGGATTGGCCTCCAGGATCGTGCCGATCATGCGGAAAGGGCCTTCCTCCACCGTCGGCTCGGGCACGTGGTCGAGCACGAGGTCGAACAGCGGCGCAAGCCCTTCCTCCTTGGGGCCGGAGGGGGCATAATTCATCCAGCCGTCGCGGCCGGAGCCGTAGAGGATCGGAAAATCGAGCTGCTCGTCCGTGGCATCGAGCGCGGCGAAAAGGTCGAAGACCTCGTTGATCACCTCGTCGGCACGGGCATCCGGCCTGTCGATCTTGTTGACGGCGACGATGGGCTTCAGCCCAACCTTCAGCGCCTTGCCGACCACGAACTTGGTCTGCGGCATCGGCCCTTCCGCGGCATCGACCAGGAGCACCGCGCCGTCCACCATATTGAGGATGCGCTCCACCTCGCCACCGAAATCGGCGTGGCCGGGCGTGTCGACGATGTTGATGCGCACGTCCTTCCAGACCACCGAGGTGGCCTTGGCCAGGATGGTGATCCCGCGCTCCTTCTCCAGGTCGTTGGAGTCCATGGCACGCTCGTCCACGCGCTGGTTCTCGCGCACGGAGCCCGACTGCTTCAAGAGGGCGTCCACAAGCGTGGTTTTCCCATGATCGACATGGGCGATGATCGCGATATTGCGGAGTTTCATGTTTCTCTTCGAGGGGTCGCCAGACGCGACAATACACGCGCCGGAATCTTCCGTTGGCGCGCTCATACAGGTTTTTTCGCAGTTGCGAAAGGGGCCGTGTGCAGCCGCGTTGGCGCATATAGGGTGGAGCGGCGCCCAACGGTAGGCCGCTCCCATGAGAAAATCGCACTCGTCAGGGGCGGCGCAGGCACCGGTAGAATGGATCGCAATCCCAGTGCTTAAAACGAGGATCGAGGAGTCGCTCCTGCCGCTCCGCAACACTGTCGCGCCCCATCTCGTCCTCATTCACCATGTCAGGCCCGCCAATGGGCGCATCGGGCATGGAAGCCTGCCGGCAATTGTTGTGAAGGCTGGCCGATGTGCCATCGGCATAGCATCCGGTCAGAAGAAGTATCATGAGAAGAACCAAGGAATGCAGGGGGAGAACATGCCATAAAGCGCGCTCCATGCTGTTCCAATGGAGGCGCTGTCCACTGCGTTAAGAGAACCGGTCGAGCGCGTTCAGGGGAAATTTGAGGTAGCGCCTTCCATTCGGCTCAGGTTCGGGAAGCCGGCCGCCATTCATGTTCACCTGCAGCGCGTGGAGGATGAGCCGAGGCATGGGGAGCGTGCGATCGCGCGCCTCACGCACGCGAACGAATTCCTCCGCCGTGCGGCATCTCGAAATATGCGTGTTGTACGCCTTCTGCTCGGCCACCGTGCTTTCCCAGCGTGGCTCGCGTCCGCAGGGCTGGTAGTCGTGGCCGGTGAAGAGACGTGTCTCGGCCGGAAGCGAAAGGATTTCCTGGATCGAACCCCACAGCCGCTCGGCGCTCCCGCCGGGAAAGTCCGCCCGCGCGGTACCGCCGTCCGGCATGAAAAGCGTGTCGTGCACGAAGGCCGCGTCTCCCACCACATAGGTGATGGAGGCCAGCGTGTGGCCGGGCGAGAAAAGCACGCTCGCCGGCAGGCTTCCGATGCTGAACCGCTCTCCGGCCGCGAAGAGCTTGTCCCACTGCGAGCCGTCGGCGGGAAACTCCGGCATGTTGTAGATGTCCTTCCAAAGCAGCTGGACGTCCACGACCCGTTCCCCGATCGCCGTCGGCGCGCCGGTCTTTTCCTTGAGATAGGCGGCGGCCGACAGGTGGTCGGCATGGGGATGGGTGTCGAGGATCCATTCGACCGACAACCCCGCCTCCTCGATATAGGAGAGAATGCGCTCGGCATTGCGCGTGGCCGTTGCCCCGGACTTCTCGTCGAAATCGAGAACCGGATCGATGATGGCGCATTTTCCGCTTGCCGTATCGGCCACCACATATTGCAGCGACGACGTCCGTTCGTCGTAGAATGCCCTCACCTCGGCCCGAATGCGCCCCGTCATCGATGTCTCCGCAATCAGGTTTAGCCCGCGTGCCTTAAAAAGGAACGCGGCAATCAAGTGGAGAAGATGATACAGCGCCTACGTACCGGATGAAAACAAATTTCCCCTCCGGCGGCCAAGGAGGGTAAAATTTGCCCGTGAATTGCAATCAGGAAGAATGTCCGCGTTTCCCCGGGACAGAAAGCCGGGGAGAGCGCCTCCCCGGCTTCCTCACGACTCAGGCCGAACGCACGGGATCAAGCGTGACCTTGTAGAGTTCGCTGTCGTCGCGGTCCATCAGGCGCACGGTCATCTGTTCCGTGGCGCCGTCAATGTCCACCAGCCCGAAGAACTGCAACCCAGCCGAGGGCGGCAGGTTTGCTCCCTGCTCCTCGCTCGGCGCCTTCACGTAGCGCAGCTCGGGGCCGAAGGTCGGGTCGAGGTCGTTGGGCCCGAAGGTCCCGGCATGGAGCGGGCCGGACACGAACTCCCAGAACGGATTGAAATCCTGGAAGACCGCCTTGTCGGGGTTGTAATAATGGGCGGCCGTGTAGTGGACGTCGGCCGTCAGCCACACCGTGTTCTCGATGCCGGCATTGCGGATGAAGCGCAGCAGGTCGGCGATTTCCAGCTCGCGCCCCTTGGCCGCACCGCCGTCGCCATTGGCGATGGCCTCGATCCGGTCGCCGTCGGGAACGACGAGGCCGATCGGCATGTCGGAGGCGATCACCTTCCAGGTGGCGCGCGAAGCGGCCAGTTCCCGCTTCAGCCACTGCACCTGCTCTTCGCCCATGATCCGGGCGGCGTCGGTCAGTTCCTCCTCCATGGAATCGCCGTTCGCCCCGCGATAGCTGCGCAGGTCGAGGAAGAAGACGTCGAGCAGCGGTCCGTAGGCGATCTTGCGGTAGACACGGCCCGGCTCGGCGGGGGTGAAGCGGATCGGCGTCATCTCGTGGAAGGCGCGGGCCGCGCGCGCCTGCAGAAGTCCGATGGATTTGACGGTGTAGCGGTCGTCGCTCTCGAGGTCCTTCGAAGAGGACCAGTTGTTGACGACCTCATGGTCGTCCCACTGGAAGAAGGTGGGGCAGACGGCGTTGAGCGCAAGGCAATGCTCGTCCATCATGTTGTATTTCCACTGGCCACGAAACTCGTCCAGCGTCTCGGCAACCTTGCGCTTCTCGTCGATCAGCACCTTGTTGACCCATTTGGTGCCGTCGGCAAGGTCGACCTCGTCGGCCATCGGGCCGTCGGCATAGATCGTGTCGCCGGAGTGTAGGAAGAAGTTCGGCGTGTGCCTGGCCATCGTCGCATAGGTCAGCATGCCCGTCTCGTCGATGCCCCAGCCTTGGCCGGCCGTGTCGCCCGACCAGGCAAAGCGGATGTCGCGCCGCGAGGCGGGAGCGGTGCGGAAGCGGCCGACGATCGGCTCCGAAACTGCGTTGGTGTCCGAAAGATCGGCAAGCCGCATGCGGTAGAAGATGTCCTGATCCGAGGGGAGGCCGGCAAGAAGCCGCTTCACGGCGAAATCGCTCTCCGGCAGTGCGTCGAGCGGCGGCAGCCTGCGGGCATTTGCGAAGCTCTCGGTCGTCGAGACCTCGAACGTGACTCGCGAGGGCCTGTCGGCCCGCGTCCAGATCATGCCCGACGTGGCGTCCACGTCGCCGGACTGCACGCCATGGGTGAAGGCGGGGCGGGTGTTGGCACGCGAATAGAAGGGAAGAGCAAGGCCGGAGCCGGCGACAAGGCCGACGGCACTGGCTGAAGCGATGAAGCTGCGACGGGTGAGCTTCGTTCTGTTCATGGCTGTCTCCTGGATGGCTGAACGTGACCGATCAGCCATCGCGCGGAAACATTGCAGGACCACTGCGCTTCCGTGACAGTTCGCTGACGCTTCTGCGACTGTGGAAAATATCCGCCAGACGCGGGGCGCCCGGTCGCGTTCAGTCAGCCGGCTCTCCTTGCCCCTGGCACCGGCGCCACCTTTCGATCCCTGCCTCGACCTCCCGCGCGGATTCGTCGCCAAGCCAGCCGATGAAGATCGCCGCCGGGACAAGGATGAAGAGATTCACGGCCCGCGCATAAAGGAGGAGTAAGAGGAGCATATCCAGGAACGCGTCAGATCCGGCGGGCAGGGATGATGATGCCAGGAAGACATCTCGAAAGACGATCACGTTATGAGCCAGGACCGCGGCGGCCCCGAACAGGGTGATCACCGGCTTCGAGAAATGGCCCGCGACAATGCATACAACGTAGGGAAGGCACGACCACAGTAGATACACAGCAAGAAAAACGTTGATATTTCCTATCGGAGAGAAAATGGAAATTTCAAGAAAGATTCCCGAAATCGACACAGTGTATAACAATACATATGATAATTTTCTCATAAAACTCTGAAGTTATAAAAAAAGTTGTAATTATATATCATAGGATTAAATAAAGTATACAAAAGGCCTGCGCCTATGCCAACCTCTTCTTCTTCATCATCGCCTCCGGGTTCGGCAGCTTGCCGCGGAACGCCGTATAGAGTTCTTCCGGATCGGCCGAGCCGCCGGCGGCGTAGATATAGCGGCGAAGCCGTTCCGCCGTCTCCGGATCGAACGGGTCGCCCGCCTCCTCGAAGGCGCGGAAGGCGTCGGCGTCCAGCACCTCCGACCACATGTAGGAGTAGTAACCCGCCGAATAGCCGTCGCCGGAGAAGACATGCAAGAAATGCGGCGAACGGTGGCGCATGGGAATAGCCGCCGGCTTGCCGAGCGTCTCCAGGGTCTCCCGTTCGAATTGCAGCGGGTCTTCCGGTGCTTCCTGCCGCGCATGGAACGCCATGTCGACCAGCGCCGAGGCGGTGAACTCGACCGTAGCGAAGCCGGAATTGAAATTGCGGGCCGCACGCATCCTCTCCACGCGCTCCGGCGGAATGGGCTCGCCCGTCTCCACATGGCGCGCATGGCGGGAGAGCACCTCGGGCACGGTGAACCAGTGCTCGAAGAGCTGCGAGGGAAGCTCGACAAAATCGCGCGCCACTGCGGTTCCGGCAATCGAAGGCCAGGTGACCTCACTCAAAAGCCCGTGCAAAGCGTGGCCGAACTCATGGAAGAGCGTGCGTGCATCCTCCGCCGAAAGCAGCGCCGGCCTGCCTCTCGGCGGCTTGGCGAAGTTCATCACGTTGAAGATAATCGGCTCCTCGCCGCCACCGAGGCGATAGCCGGTGCGCAACGCGCTCATCCACGCGCCGGAGCGCTTGGAGGAGCGGTTGAAATAATCGGCGAGAAAAAGCCCGCGCCGGCTGCCGTCGGAATTTTTCACCAGGAAGACCCGCACGTCCTCGTGCCAGGCGGCGACACCTTTCTGCTCCTCGAAGGTGAGACCGAAGAGGCGATGCGCCACGTCGAAGGCGGCGGCGATCACGTTTTCAAGTGCGAGGTAAGGCCCGACCCCGCCTTCATCGGAGCCGAAGCGCTCGTCCCGCAGCTTCTCGGCATAGTAGCGCCAGTCCCATGGCGCGATCGGATGGTTGTGCCCCTCGCCGGCGGCAATGCGGCTCAGTTCCTTTTCGTCCTCGGCTGCCTTTTCGCGCGCCTTTTCCCAGACGGGCTTCAAGAGGTCCATCACGGCGTCGGCCGTCTTGGCCATGGTGTCGTCCAGCTTGAACGCGGCATAGGTCTCGTAGCCGAGCAGCCGCGCCTTTTCTGCACGAAGCTTCAGAGTCCCCCGGATGATCTCCGTATTGTCGGTCTCGCCCCCGTTCTCGCCGCGGCCGATGAAGGCGCGAAGCACCGTCTCGCGCAGATCCCGTCGCTCGGAGAAGGTGAGAAACGGTTCGGCGACCGAGCGCGACAGGGTGACCGCGTAGCGGCCTGGCCGGCCGCGTGATTGGGCCGCTTCGGCCATTGCGCTCCTGAGCGAGGAAGGCAGGCCGACGAGGTCTTCTTCATCAAGAAGAAGCACCCAGTTGCTCTCGTCGGCCAACACGTTCTGCCCGAAGCGTGCGCCGAGCTCCGCCAGTTTCTCGTTGATCTCGGCCAGCCGCGCCTTGCCCGACGGATCGAGCTTCGCCCCGCCACGCACGAAGCGCTTCCACGTCTTCTCCAGTACCCGCGCCGTCTCGTCGTCGAGGCCGAGCGTTTCGCGCTCCGCGTAAAGCCGGTCGACGCGCGCGAAGAGGTCCTCGTTCATGTAAAGCCGCGAATAGTGGCGCGCCATGCGCGGCGACATGGCCCGCTCTATCTCCTGGATATGCGCATTGGTATGCGCGCCCGCCCTGCACCAGAAGATCGCCGCCACGCGCCCAAGAGCCGTTCCCGAAAGCTCCAGCGCCGCCAGCGTGTTGTCGACGGTCGGTGCCGCCGGGTTCCCGGCGATAGCGGCGATCTCGGTCTCGTGCGCGGCGAAGGCCGCCTCGAAAACCGGCGTGAAATCGGCATCGGTGATGGAGCCGAAACCGGGCAAGCCAAGCGGATCGCCCCAACTCGTGAGCGGGTGTGTCGACAGGTCGATGGCGGACGAATCGCAAGTCATGAAAACCTCGAACAAAACGGGCGGGAGGCCGGAGCCGGTTCGGATGTAGGAGCGCTGCCGCCGGCGCGCAACGCTTGACTTGACCACGCGGCGGTCCCAATTTAATAAGGCTGACTTACTATTTTTCGGAAAAATGGCATCATGACACCCCGGTTGGATCCGGATTCCTTCGGCTTTCTGGTCACCGATCTGGCACGGCTGATCAGGGCGGACCTTGACCGGCGCATCCTGTCCGCCGGGATCGGGGTGACGCCCGGCGAGGCCCGGACCCTGGCCTATGCGGTCCGTTTCGGAACCCTGCGCCAGAACATCCTGGCCGAACGCATGGGGCTCGAGGCGATGACCCTCAGCACCTATCTCGACCGGCTCGAACAGAGAGGGCTCATCGAGCGCAAGGCGGATCCGAACGACCGGCGCGCCAAGCTGGTGCGCGTGACGGCGGAAGGCGACAAGGTCCTGGAATCCGTCTTGCGCGTGGCCGACGAAGTCCGCCGGCGCGCCCGTGGAAAGCTGAGCCAGGAAGACTGGTCGAGACTTCAGAAGCTCCTGAAGGTCGTCCGCGCCAATATTTCCGATCAGCCGTAACACGAGGAGTGCCGGCTGGCCGCCGGCCGCAGCCTGGAAGGCGTCATGCACGATCACGACAAAACCGCGGCAACGGCAAGCCCCGTCATGAGCGAACGCCGGGTAAGCCTTCTGGGCGCGATGCTGATCGCCATCGGCCCCCTGTCCATGGCGCTCTATACCCCGGCCATGCCGCAGATCGTCGAGTTCTTCGGCACGAGCGAAGCCGCCGTGAAGATGACGCTCTCGCTCTATTTCGCCGGCTTCGCCGTGGCTCAGCTCTTTTGCGGCCCGCTCTCCGACGGCCTCGGGCGCAAGCCTGTCACCCTCGCATTCATGGCGGTTTACGCCGCCGCCAGCCTGCTGGCAGTCCTCGCGCCGACGATCGAGGTGCTGATCGTCGCCCGCTTCCTCCAGGGCGTCGGCGCGGCGGTGGGGATCGCCGTCTCGCGGGCACTGGTGCGGGACCTTTTCACGCACGAGCAGTCCGCCCGCATCATGAACCTGATGGGCATTATCCTGGCGATCGGGCCGGCGCTCGCACCGACCATCGGCGGCCTGACCATGGAGTTCGCGGGCTGGCACGCGATTTTCCTGATCATGCTCGCCGGCGGTTTTCTCGTCACGATCGTCGTGCAGTTGGCCATGCGCGAGACCGTTTCCCGTGATCTCGCGCGCATCCGCCCGCGCGGACTAGCCCGTGCCTACGGGACATTGCTCGCCAGTCCGTACTTTATGACCTCCAGCCTGGTGGTGGCCGGCAGCGTGGGCGCCATGTACACGCAGGCAACGGTCCTGCCCTTCATCCTCATGGAGCGGGTCGGGCTCTCCCCGTCGCAGTTCGGTGTCGGCATGCTCATGCAGTCGGGCATGTTCTTTGCCGGGTCGGTCTCGGTGCGCTTTCTCATGCGCCGGACCAGCGCCTATCGCCTGGTTCCTGTGGGGCTCGGCTTCATCGCCCTGGGCAGCACGTTGCTCGCCTACGGGCTCAACACCGCCTCGCCGAGCTTCCTGAGGGTCATGGGGCCCGTCGCCTTCTATGCCTACGGGATCGCCTTCGTCATGCCGGCGATGATGACCGCCTCGCTCGCCCCCTTCCCGCACATGGCGGGTGCGGCCTCCGCGCTCGCCGGCTTCATGCAGATGGGCGGAGGGCTCCTGGGCGGTTCGGTCGCGGCGCTGATCGGCGAGCCGGTGTTCGCCATGAGTGTCGTCATCCCGGCGATGGGCGCAAGCGCCATCCTGTCCTGGATTTTGTGGCGAGGACTGCCGGAGCCGGCGCAGGCGGTCCGCCTGCCCGAAGAGGCCTGAACGGTCTATTTGTCCCTTCGCGCGACAAAACGGGCCGCGTCACGCAGAATGGCCCCATTCTCCCCGAAGGGCTCCAGCAAATCTTCGGCCTGGGCAATCAGGCCTGCAAGCTGGCGTCGGGTCCAGTCCTGTCCGTGAAGCGCGGCGAGCGTCGCCTTGCCTGCGGCGGCGTCCTTGCCCGTCGCCTTGCCCAGGGTCTCTGCATCCGATGTCAGGTCCAGAAGATCGTCGGCGAGTTGGAAGGCCAGCCCGATCGCTGCGCCGAAGGCCGATAGACGCTCCCGGTCGGCCGCCGCGGCGTCGCCGATCACGGCACCCGCCTCGCAGGCAAAGCGTATGAGGGCGCCGGTCTTCATGGCCTGGAGCCTTATGACGCCGTTCTCGCCCGGCCTCTCGCGCTCGGCGGCGAGATCGAGCGCCTGCCCGCCGGCCATGCCGCCGACCCCTGCCGCACGCGCAAGGCGCGCTACGAGCTCAAGGCGAATACCGGCCGGAAGCTCGGTCTCGTCCTCGGCGATGATACCGAAGGCGTAGGTCAAAAGACTGTCACCGGCGAGAATGGCCGTCGCCTCGTCGAAGGCGCGGTGCACCGTCGGCTGCCCGCGGCGCAGATCGTCGTCGTCCATGGCGGGAAGGTCGTCGTGGATCAGCGAATAGCAGTGCACGCATTCGAGGGCCGCGGCGACCCGCAGCACCGCCTCGCCCTCCACCCCGAAGACCCGCGCGCTCTCGATGAGCAGGAAGGGCCTCAGCCTCTTTCCGCCGTTGAGCGCCCCGTGCCTCATGGCCGCGAGCAGCCACTGCGGCCGCGCGATCTCACCCTCGCGCACACGTTCGTCCAGGAGGCGGCGCAGCATGGCCTCTACGGCTTCGCCCGAAACCGCAAGCAGGCCCTCGAATGGGATTGACGGTTCTTCCATGGCGGCAGCGATGCCGGTATTCGCCGCAAGGGTCAAGGCCTCCGTCCCGCATTGAGCGTTGCCAGGCCCGCCCGCTGCCGGTATGCGAGGGCAGGGAAGCCGATCGGGGGCATGCTGTGCCGGCACCTTCAGTGAAAGCGGAGAAACGATCGCACGCTGCGCTAAAGCGCAAGCGGGCGCGCCGGCACACCTGGCGGCGCTGGCTGCGCCGGATCATTGCCGTTATCGTGATCCTCGTTCTTCTGCCGCTGGGCCTGACCGTCCTCTATCGCCTGTCCTTCGTGCATCCGGTCTCGACACTGATGCTCGCCGACCTCGTCAAGCTCGAGGGATACGACCGGCGCTGGATCCCGCTCGACGAGATGGGCAACGTCGTGGTGCACTCGGTGATGATGTCGGAGGACGGCCAGTTCTGCGCCCATTCCGGGGTCGACTGGGGCGCGCTCAACACCGTCGTCAGCGAGGCGCTTTCGGGAGAGCGCACGCGCGGCGCCTCCACCATCCCCATGCAGACGGTGAAGAACCTTTTTCTCTGGCCCGGGCGCTCCTTCGTACGCAAGGCGCTCGAGGCGCCGCTGTCGATCTATTTCGACGCCGTCGTGCCGAAGCGCCGCATCATGGAAATCTACATGAACATCGCCGAATGGGGCCCGAACATCTATGGCGTCGAGGCGGCGGCCCGGCACCATTTCGGCCGCCCCGCCAAGGATCTCACCCGGCGGCAGGCGGCCCTTCTCGCCGTCACGCTGCCCAACCCGAAGGGACGCGACCCCGCAAATCCCTCGAGCGGCTTGAACCGGCTTGCCTCCATCATCCAGGAGCGCGCGCGCATGGCGGGCGCTTATGTTGGCTGCCTCGACCGAGCGGGAGGATAAGATGGTCAAGCGCGGTTCTTCGATCGGCTTCTTCGGCATGTTCGGTCGTTCGCAGGACCTGCGCCGGCTCGATGCCGCCCTTCGGGAAGCGGGATTGCACCCGGTGCAGGTTTCCGAGGGCGCCAAGTTGGCCGCCATCGGGCTCATGGCCAGCGGCCGTGCCGCGGACCCGCCGGCAACCGCCTATCCGCCGGTGGGCGCGCTGATGGCCTATTGCGCGTTGGGGGAAGAAGCGTTCGCGCGCGAAAACGGCGGCGAACGCCTCTCCGAGACGCGCGGGCGCCTGGAGGCGGCGCTGGAGGCGGGCGAGGGGCTCGACGCGGAAATCGTTCTTCTCATGCTGCACGCCAACCTCGTCCACCCGGAGCTTGTGGAGCGCTACGACATCCGCGCGGAAGAGGGATGATCGCGCCGTGGAGCGCGAAAAATCGCCGCGACCCACTGGCCAAAGAGGCAATTGCGGTGTATAGGCGGCGCGAATTTCTCGTTACCCGGCCGGATTGCGGGGTCCCTGTCGATCAGGGCCGCAGGGGCCTTTGACCGAACAGCGGAGAGTACGATGGCTGTACCCAAAAGGAAGACGACGCCGTCCAAGCGCGGCATGCGCCGCTCGGCCGACGCGCTCAAGGCGCCGAAATATGTCGAGGACAAGGATTCCGGCGAGCTGCGCCGCCCGCATCACATCGACCTGAAGACGGGCATGTATCGCGGCCGCCAGGTGCTGGAGCCGAAGGAAGCTTAAGCACTACAGATCTCAGGCAGCACGCGGAAAGGCCGGCCTCGCGCCGGCCTTTCCCTTTTTTGGGAACCGGTTTTTCGCTCGTCTGCACGCTGCGGTGCCGGCACCGGCGCTTCAGGCTAATCCTTCGACATCGAGTCGATCTTGCGCTGCATGGCGGCGATCTGCTCGCGCATCTCGTCGAGATCGTCCTTCCTCTCCGTTCCGCCCTGCGCCTCCTCCCGCGCTCCGTTGCCGCCGGCCGCGGGGACCTGGAACATGCGCATGGCGTTCTGGAACATCTCCATGTTGCGGCGTGTCTGCTCCTCGATCATCTTCATGGGCGCGCCCATTTGCATCATGTCCCCCATCGGCGTGTTGCCGAAGGCATCACGCATCTGTTCGCGCATGCGCTCCTGCTCCTTCGCGAACGCCTGCATCGACTGTTCGAGAAAGGTCGGCACCACCATCTGCATCTGGTCGCCGTAAAATGCGATCAGCTGGCGCAGGAAGGAACTGGGCAGCATGTTCTGCCCGTTCTTGTCGCTCTCCAATTCGAAGATGATCTGCGTGAGGACCGAATGGGTGATGTCCTCGCCCGATTTGGCGTCCTGGACGACAAAATCCTCATCGCGGCGCACCATCTGTGCCAAGTCCTCCAGCGTCACATAGGTGCTGGTGCCGGTGTTGTAGAGGCGCCGGTTGGCATATTTCTTGATAACCACGGGGTCATCCTTTGCCGCCATTTCAGACCTCCCCCTGACGCGACTTCAAGGCGGAGCCCGGCTCCACCAACCCGCAGGATATGCGAAAGTCTGCCGCAAATGAAAGCGCTTTTCGCTGCAACCGCTAACACGCTTCGTTGCGCCGCAATTTCTCGGCGCGAATTCATTCGCCTTGACGCGCCGCCCATTGGACGCAAAAAAAGTGGATCGATTATCCTCGTCCAATCAGGGAGTGAGTTCATGCCGTCCTCCAACGCGATCGTTATCGCCAGCGCGGCACGCACCGCCGTCGGCGCCTTCAACGGCTCCTTCGCCCAGGTGCCGGCGCATGAGCTCGGCGCGGCCGTCATCCAGGCTGTTCTGGAGCGCGCGGGCGTTTCGGCGGAGGAGGTGGACGAGGTCATTCTCGGCCAGGTGCTGACCGCTGGCCAGGGCCAGAACCCCGCCCGCCAGGCGTCCGTCGCCGCCGGCCTGCCCAGGCAGACCACTGCCTGGGGGCTCAACCAGGTGTGCGGCTCGGGGCTGAGGGCGGTCGCCATCGGCATGCAGCAGATCGCCTGCGGGGACGCGAAGATCATCGTCGCCGGGGGCCAGGAATCCATGTCGCTTTCGCCCCATTGCGCGTACCTGCGCGGCGGCGTGAAGATGGGCGACCACGCCATGATCGACACGATGATCCGCGACGGGCTCTGGGATGCCTTCAACGGCTATCACATGGGCGTGACGGCGGAGAACGTCGCCCGCGCCTTCCAGATCACCCGCGAGGAGCAGGATGCCTTCGCCCTCGCCTCGCAGAACAAGGCCGAGGCCGCTCAGAAGGCAGGCCGCTTCAAGGACGAGATCACGCCGGTCACGGTGAAGACGCGGAAGGGCGACGTGGTGGTCGAGGATGACGAGTACATCCGCCACGGCGCCACTTTGGACGCCATGCAGAAGCTGCGTCCCGCCTTCGACAAGGAGGGCACCGTGACGGCCGGCAACGCCTCCGGCATCAACGACGGGGCCGCCGGCGCCGTGCTGATGAGCGAGGAGGAGGCTTCGCGGCGCGGCGTCGAGCCGCTGGCGCGCATCGTCTCCTGGGCAACCGCCGGCGTCGATCCGGCGGTGATGGGCACGGGGCCGATCCCCGCCTCCCGCCGTGCCCTCGAAAAAGCCGGCTGGCGCGCAGAGGAACTCGACCTCGTCGAGGCGAACGAGGCATTCGCGGCGCAGGCCTGTGCCGTCAACAAGGACATGGGCTGGGATCCGGAGATCGTCAACGTTAATGGCGGCGCGATCGCCATCGGCCACCCGATCGGCGCCTCCGGTGCCCGCGTGCTCAACACGCTGCTTTATGAAATGCGCAGGCGCGACGCCAGGAAAGGGCTGGCCACCCTGTGCATCGGCGGCGGCATGGGGGTGGCCTTGTGCGTGGAGCGCTGATCAGGAACCTGCAGGAGCGGTAGGCCGCAGAGATGGCCACCGCCTTTTTCTCGATGGGAGGGAAAAATGGCCAGAACGGCACTCGTGACCGGCGGGACGCGCGGCATCGGCGCGGCGATCTCGGTGGCATTGAAGGATGCGGGATACCGGGTGGCGGCGAATTACGCCGGCAATGAAGAGACGGCCCGCCATTTCACCGAGGAAACCGGCATTCCCGCCTATCGCTGGTCCGTCGCCGACTATGGCGCCTGCGCGGCGGGCATTGCCGAGGTGGAAGCGACGCTGGGCCCGGTCGACGTGCTCGTCAACAATGCCGGCATCGCGCGCGACGCCATGTTCCACAAGCTCTCGCCCGAGCAGTGGCGGGAGGTGATCGATACCAATCTCAACGGCGTCTTCAACATGACCCATCCGCTGTGGCCGGGCATGCGGGAGCGCCGGTTCGGCCGCATCATCACCATCTCCTCCATCAACGGGCAGAAGGGGCAGGTCGGGCAGGTGAACTACTCGGCCGCCAAGGCCGGCGACCTCGGCTTCACCAAGGCGCTTGCCCAGGAGGGCGCGCGCGCCGGAATTACGGTCAACGCCATCTGCCCGGGCTACATCGCCACCGATATGGTGATGGCCGTGGCCGAGCCCGTGCGCGAGAAGATCGTCGGCCAGATTCCCGTCGGGCGCCTGGGGGAGGCCAGGGAAATCGCCCGCTGCGTGGTCTTTCTCGCTTCCGACGAGGCCGGCTTCATCACCGGCTCCACGCTGACGGCGAACGGCGGCCAGTACATCGCCTGAAACCTCCCTGTCCCGCGATGGAACGGATTCGTTAACAGCCCCCTGTCCGGAAGCTGTGTGAATCCTGTGGACGTCGGTGTACAGGTTGTGGAAATCACAATATCTGGTGCGGAACATAAACAGAACGAGAGTTGATCGCTGATTCGTCGCCTGTTCGTTCCGGGTTTGGCCGGAACGTTAACGAATGACAGGCGGACACCGTGATCTGCATTAAGATTTGGTTCATAAAGGTCAATGAAATCTTGGAGTTGTGGCCATAACTGGCAGGGCGCGGCACACGCGCGCACAAAAGGTTAACACGGCAGGCCGGACTCGCCTCCGGCTTCTCCGCCACGATTCATCATCTTCGGCTGCACACCATTCGTCGCGCTAGATGTTGTGGTGCACAAAGCAGGAACACGGACGAGTCAGTGATTCGTCGCCGATTCGTTCCAGACTCGTTCCAATGATTAATTTCGCCCGGTTTTGCCTTTCGCTCCGCCCGACTTTTCCTATATGTCTGCGGTGGTGGCGGTCGACTTGCGCTGCTGCACGGCACGCGACAAGGAACATCCGGGTCCCTTCAAGCACATGAACATTCAGCCAAGAGACAGCGGAACTGCCGTCCTCGACGGACGCGACGTGACGGCGGTTCTGGGGCCGACCAATACGGGCAAGACGCATCTGGCGATCGAGCGGATGATCGCCCATGAGAGCGGCATGATCGGCTTGCCGCTGAGACTGCTTGCCCGCGAGGTCTATGGCCGCGTGGCGGCCCGTGTCGGCGAGGAAAATGTGGCGCTGATCACCGGCGAGGAGAAGATCGTGCCGCCCGGTGCGCGTTATTCCGTGTGCACGGTCGAGGCCATGCCACGCGAGACGGACGTCGCCTTCGTGGCGATCGACGAGGTGCAGCTCGCCGCCGATCTGGAGCGCGGCCACATCTTCACCGACCGCATCCTCAACCTGCGCGGCCGTCAGGAGACCCTGCTCCTGGGCGCGGCGACCATGCGCGGCATCCTGGAAAAGCTGCTCAAGGGCATTTCCGTCGTCACGCGCCCGCGCATGTCGGTGCTCTCCTATGCCGGCTCCAAGAAGATCACGCGCCTGCCGCGGCGCTCGGCCGTGGTGGCCTTTTCGGCCGATGAGGTCTATGCCATCGGCGAGCTGATCCGCCGCCAGCGCGGCGGCGCGGCCATCGTGCTGGGCGCGCTCAGCCCGCGCACGCGCAACGCGCAGGTCGCTCTCTACCAATCCGGCGACGTGGACTATCTGGTGGCCACCGATGCCATCGGCATGGGACTCAACCTCGACGTCGATCACGTGGCCTTCGCCCAGAACCGGAAGTTCGACGGTTTCCAGTTCCGTGATCTGTCGGCCGCCGAACTGGGCCAGATCGCCGGACGCGCCGGACGGCACGTGCGCGACGGCACCTTCGGCGTCACCGGACAGGTCGATCCTCTGCCCGATGCCCTGGTGGAGCGCATCGAGACGCACCAGTTCGAGCCGGTGAAGATGCTGCAGTGGCGTTCCGCCCAGACCGACCTGTCCAGCATCGACGCGCTGAAGGCCTCGCTCGAGGCCCTGCCGCCGGTGGACGGGCTGACGCGGGCGCTGCCGGCGGCGGACCTGCGCGTGCTCGACCATCTCTCGAGAGACGATGACGTGTGTGCGCTCGCTTCCGGGCGGGAGACCGTGGCCCTCTTGTGGGATGCCTGCGCGCTGCCGGACTACCGCAAGATCGCGCCGGCCCAGCATGCCGAACTGGTCGGCTCCATCTTCTCTGATCTTGCGCGCAGCGGCCATGTCGACGAGGATTACATGGCCGAGCAGGTGCGCCGCGCCGATTCCACCGAGGGTGAGATCGACACACTGTCGCACAGGATCGCGCAAATCCGCACCTGGACGTTCGTTTCCCACCGCCCGGGATGGTTGTCCGATCCGACACACTGGCAGGAAAAAACGCGAGAGATCGAAGACAGTCTGTCCGATGCGCTGCACGAGCGATTGACGAAACGCTTCGTGGACCGCAGGACTTCCGTGCTCATGAAGCGCCTGAGAGAGAATGCGATGCCGGAAGCAGAAATCAGTCCCGCGGGAGAGGTCCTGGTCGAGGGCCACCACGTGGGCGAGATGCAGGGATTCCGTTTCACCGCCGACAGGAACGCGGAAGGCGAGGATGCGCGCGCCGTCAAGGCGGCGGCACAGAAGGCGCTGGCCGTCGAGTTCGAAACCCGCGCGGAGCGCTTCGCGGCCGCGCCCAACGGCGACCTGGCGCTCGGCTCCGACGGTGTCCTGCGCTGGCTGGGCGCACCGGTGGCCACGCTGACGGCCGGCGACGACGTCCTGAAGCCGCGGGCGATCCTTTTGGCCGACGAGCAGTTGACCGGTCCCGCGCGCGACAAGGTGGCCGCGCGCGCCGAGCGCTTCGTCAATTATCAGATCGAGAGCCAGTTGAAGCCGCTGGTTGATCTCAAGCAGGCGGAGGCGTTGAACGGCATGGCGCGCGGGCTGGCCTTCCAGCTCGCCGAGAATTTCGGCCTTTTGAACCGGCGCGACGTGGCCGAGGAAGTGCGCGCGCTCGACCAGGAAGCACGCGCGGCGCTGAGGCGCCTCGGCGTGCGTTTCGGCGCCTACCACATCTTCGTGCCAGCACTTGTCAAGCCGGCGCCGGCGAGCCTCTCCACGCTCTTGTGGGCGCTCAAGAACGACGCCAAGGACAAGCCCGGCTACGGCGATGTGGTGGCCGCGCTTGCCGCCGGGCGCACCTCGATCGTCACCGATCCGACCTACGAGCGCGCCTTCTACCGGCTCGCCGGCTTCCGCAATCTCGGCCGGCGGGCGGTGCGCGTGGACATCCTCGAGCGGTTGGCCGACCTCATCCGGCCGGCGCTCGCCTGGAAACCCGGCACGGGCAAGCGGCCCGACGGCGCCTTCGACGGCGGGACCTTCATCGTCACCCCGGCCATGATGTCGATCCTCGGCGCAACGGCCGAGGACATGGAAGCGATCCTCAAGGCACTCGGCTACCGCTGCGAGGCGAAGCCGGCCGCAGAGGTTGCCGCGCGCGTGGAGGCGCTGGACCGCAGCGCCGCACCGGAGCCAGCAACCGCGGGCGAGGCGCCGACAGACACCGCCGCCGCGACGGAGGAAGAGGCCGTCGGCACCGGGCCGGCATCGGATATGTCCGCCCCGACCGGATCACCGGAAACGCAAGTTGAAACTGCGGCACCCGTCCGCGAAGCGGTCGGGGCCGAGCGGGACCAGGCCGCCGCACCGTCCGACAAGGACACGGCGGACGAGGGCCTGGCCGGCGGCACGGGCCCGGCCCAACCTGTCGACGTGGATGAACCGCGGCAGGAGGCCGGAAGCGCCGGGGAAGCTCGGCCGGATGCGGCGGCGCGAGAGGACACTGGGGAGGAAGAAGAGCCGAAACCGGTTCTCGTCTGGCGGCCGGCCCGTTTCGAGCGGCGCCAGGGCCGGCACCCCCGCGACAACAAGCAGGACGGCGGGCGGCAGGCGAAGGGCAAGGGACGGCCGCCGCGCGATGCGGAGAACAGGCCGCCGAGGGACCGGCGCAAGGGGGGCAAGGACGGTTACAAGGGCGGACCGGCAAGGCCGCAGCGCGAGGAACGGCCGCCGAAGGTCGATCCCGACTCGCCCTTCGCGAAGCTGGCCGCACTCCGAGATCAGCTCAGGAAATAGGCGGGCCTCGCGTGGGCGCGGACGGACGGCAGCGTATCGACAAGTGGCTGTTCTTCGCGCGGGTGGTCAAATCCCGCTCGCTCGCCGCCCGGCTGGCCCAGGCGGGCCGGGTGAGGGTCAATCGCAACAAGATCGACCAGGCCGCCCATCAGGTGCGGCCGGGCGATGTGCTCACGATCACGCTCGACCGACGGATTCTGGTCTATCGCATTCTTGCGCCGGGCGAGCGGCGCGGGCCGGCCGACGAGGCCAGGCTGCTCTATGAAGACCTGACGCCGCCCGCACGGCCCGGCAGTGCCGAGCCTCCGGCCCTCCGGCCCCTTCGCGAGCCGGGCGCCGGGCGCCCCACCAAGAAGGACAGGCGGGCGCTGGACAGGTGGCGCGGCGAAGAATAGAGGCCGGCACCGCACCGCCGTTTCCCGGCATTGCACCGGTGAAAAGCTGTTCTCCTGCGACGTTCGGCGGCGGAATGGCGACCCTTGCCACGGCGCTTTAAAGGGTCTACCTCACCCGCCGAAAGTGATTGCGGCCCGAAAGGCCGGGGAGCCCGATATGACCTATGTCGTGACCGACAACTGCATCAAGTGCAAGTATATGGACTGCATCGAGGTGTGCCCCGTCGACTGCTTCTATGAGGGCGAAAACATGCTCGTCATTCATCCCGACGAGTGCATCGACTGCGGTGTGTGCGAGCCGGAATGCCCCGCCGAGGCGATCAAGCCCGACACCGAGCCGGGTCTCGACCAATGGCTGCAGGTTAATACCGAGTATGCCGAGAAGTGGCCGAATATAACAGCCAAGAAAGAACCGCCCGCCGACGCCAAGGAATTCGATGGCGTCGAAAATAAATTCGAGAAGTATTTCTCGTCCGAGCCGGGCGAAGGCGATTGATCTAACGACGCGGCCGTGCAAGGGTCGCGTCACCGTGTCGCATGCTGGGCAGGCGGGCATTTTGCCTTCCGGCCATGAGTGTGCACGTGCAGCAAATTGTTGATTCTTTCAGCCTTTTGTGTTAGATTCCTTTGACATGCCGGTGACAACACGTCTTTTGATGGCGCAGACGCGATAATCACTGAAAGGTGGGGCCTATTTCCGGACCAAGGCGACTTGGGCCAGGCAAGGATGCACGAGCGGCAACCGCTGGCTTCCGGAAGCCTCAAGACCTGCGCACACTTCGACGATAGCCGGCCTGCGGCATGGGCGGGGCGAGGGCACGACTCCGCCCCCAACAAGAACAGGAGTGTTAGGCGTATGGCAACCCAGCAAAAGAAGTCGGCACAGCGCCAGGGTTTCAAGACGGGCGAATACATTGTCTATCCCGCGCACGGGGTTGGACAGATCGTCACCATCGAGGAACAGGAGGTGGCCGGCCACACGCTGGAGCTGTTCGTTATCGATTTCCAGAAGGACAAGATGCGGCTCAAGGTGCCGGTCGCCAAGGCGACTGCCATCGGCATGCGCAAGCTTTCCGAGACGGATTACGTCGATCGGGCGCTGAAGGTGGTTCAGGGGCGCGCACGCGTCAAGCGCACCATGTGGTCGCGCCGCGCGCAGGAATACGACGCCAAGATCAATTCCGGCGATCTCATCTCCATTTCGGAGGTGGTGCGGGACCTTTACCGCGCCGAACACCAGCCGGAGCAGTCCTATTCCGAGCGCCAGCTCTACGAGGCCGCGCTCGATCGGATGGCGCGCGAGATCGCCGCGGTTAACCGCATGTCGGAAACCGAGGCGGTGCGCCTCATCGAGGTGAACCTCAACAAGGGACCGCGCCGCGGCAAGACCGAAGCCGATAACGAGGAAACGGAGAAGGAGGAGGCGGCGTAAGCCACCCTCTTTCACCACCGACAGCTTCGAACCCGGCCGCTTGCGGCCGGGTTTTTTCATTTGTCGGAGTGGTTCATGGCCTGCATGCAGCCATCCACGAAGGGGCTGCAGGCGCAAAAGGGGTCAGGCGAAGGAACGCCGAGGCGATCACAATTGCGCGAGGCATCTCGCGCCATAACCGCTGTGCTCCGTTTCGACCCTCCTACCGGTGGAACTTTTGGCGTTCCACACGGGTTAAGCGATGCGACGTCCGAACGGCCCGGCTCCGGCCGGCCACCGGCCCGCGAGGAGGCTTGGGAGCGCGAGATGCAGCAAGACGCCAGGCGCAAGCTGATCAAGGCGGCGATGAAGGCGCCATATTTGGCCCGGGAGGAGGAGCACGCGCTGGCCATCCGCTGGAAGGAGCGTCAGGACCAGCAGGCGCTGCACCGCATGACCATGGCACACATGCGGCTCGTCATCGCCATGGCGGCCAAGTTCCGCCATTTCGGCCTTTCCATGAGCGATCTCATCCAGGAGGGCCATGTCGGCCTCCTGGAAGCGGCGGCACGCTTCGACCCTTCACGCGAGGTCCGCTTCTCGACCTATGCCACCTGGTGGATACGCGCCTCCATCCAGGATTACATCCTGCGCAACTGGTCCATCGTGCGTGGCGGCACGAGCTCGGCCCAGAAGGCGCTTTTCTTCAATCTGCGGCGCCTGCGCACCAAGCTGCAGAAGGCCGGCGGCGACACGCCCAGCCAGGACGTCTATCGCGAAGTGGCGCAGGCACTCAGGGTTTCGGAAGCCGATGTAGCCCTGATGGACGCGCGCCTTGCCGGCTCCGACACCTCGCTCAACGCGCCCTTGAAAAGCGACGGCGACATGGCCTCCGAGCGCATCGAGTTTCTCGTCTGCGACTCCCCGGCACCGGACGAGGTGGTGGGCGAGGCGATCGACGGCGAGCGCCGCGCGCAGTGGCTGAACCAGGCACTGGGCACGCTCAACGGGCGCGAGCTGACGATCCTGCGCGAAAGGCGCCTGTCGGAGGACGGCGCGACACTGGAATCCCTCGGTGCGACGCTGGGCATTTCCAAGGAACGGGTGCGCCAGATCGAGTCGCGCGCCATGGAGAAGCTGCGCACCGCGCTCGTGAAGCGGCACCCCGAGATCGCCCCGCAGGCCGGCTGAACGCTATTCGTCGGTAACGATCTTGACGCGGTCGCCGGCCGAGATGGTCGACCCGGATCCCAGGCCGTTCAACACGCGGAAGAGCTCGAGCTTGCGGTCCACCCCTTCCATCCGGTTGGCGAAGGTGGCGACGGATTCGCCCGGCCTGACGGTTATCACGCGGATCTTGAGTGGCTTCAGCGCGGCGATCTCGGCCTTGTCGAGGACGCGGAAGCTGCCGGTGATCGCACGGGCCGTGCGTTCGAGCGCATCGCTGTCGCGCGGGGCGCCGGTCAGGAGACGGTAGACCTGCTCGCCGACGCGCACCACCGTCACGTCGAACTGCCATTCCGCCGTATGGGCGCGGGCCGTCGCCGCTTCGCGGCCGTTGATCGTCGTCTCGCGGATAGAGCTTGCATCCAGCCCGCCCAGCCAGTCACCCTGCAGGTAGTCCCTGAGGGAAACGCTGCGCGCAACCGTGGCCCCATCGAAACGGAAGGCCAGGTCGTTCGGCCCGGAGGCAACGACCTCGCCGGCTGAATTGTCGATCACGAACCCTTCCGGCACGGCAAAGGCAACCCCCAGCGTGGGGTGCAGGAACTGGCGCCCGCGCACATAGCCCTGGTCCGCCCGATCGCCGAAGAGCAGTCCGTCGAGCCCGTCGAGGAACGTGTCGCGGTCGCGGGCGCCGGCCCCTGGCGCGCCATGGCCTTGCGCGTGTTCCTGCGCCAGCTCGATACGACGCGGCGCGTTCGGATGGCTTGCCAGGAAATCGAGGCTCTGATCCCGTGCGCCGCTGACGTTGCGATAGCTCTGATAGGCATCCATGGAGCGCAGGAAACGCGCCGCCGCGTAAGGATCGTAGCCGGCGCGCCAAATGGAACGGATACCGATCTCGTCTGCCTCAAGCTCCTGATTGCGCGAGAACTGGGCAAGCCGCAGTTTGCTGCGCACCGCGGCCGCCCGTGCATTGCTGTCGGAGCTTAAAACCCCCTCCACCACGCGCGAGGTCAGGTTCACCTCCGCCTCCCAACGCTGGCGCTCGATCCCGTGATTGGCCGTCACATGCGCCATTTCGTGGGCGAGAACGGCGGCAATCTCCGCCGAATCGTTCGCAAGCGCCAGAAGCCCGCGCGTGACATACAGATAGCCGCCCGGCAGGGCGAAGGCGTTGATGCTGGGCGAATCGAGAATGGTGATGCGGTAGGTCTGGGATGGATTGTCCGGGTCGAGCGTCAATTTGCCGACGATCCGCGCCAGCATGCGCTCCAGCTTCGGATTGGAGTATTCGCCGCCATAGGTCTGCAGGATCTTCGGATGCTGGCGCCGCGCCAGGTCCGCCAGCCGGTCGCCGCGCGTCACCGTGTCCACCGTCACCGGATTGGGGGACGGCACGAAGCCGACCTCCGTCAGTTCCGCCGGCTGGCAGCCGGCCAGACCCGACACCAAGCCGGCGAGCAGCACCTTGCGCAAGGGCTGTATTCCCGCCCCGGAGGTCACGGCCATTCTCGTGGGTAGACGGGGGAACAGGACGATATCCTTTCGACA
Organism: Chelativorans sp. M5D2P16; assembly: GCF_034427935.1. Classification (NCBI taxonomy): domain Bacteria; kingdom Pseudomonadati; phylum Pseudomonadota; class Alphaproteobacteria; order Hyphomicrobiales; family Phyllobacteriaceae; genus Chelativorans; species Chelativorans sp. M5D2P16. The sequence continues at coordinate 294,871 of NZ_JAXQNM010000038.1, forward strand.
GCTTTCCGGTTGGCACCTGCGCTCGTTGCCGAGCTAGCCACAGACTTCCCGACAAAACAAGAATCCGCATGCGGAGCCTGCACCCGTGACGGTAAATAATGACCAAATCGGGTTAGGCAACTCAACTTTTGGAAAAGGACCGCTATCTGCGCGCGCCCAGATAGCGGTCGAAAGCGGGCGACTTGCCGCCGGACAGGAAATCGCGCGTGGAGCCGACGGCTGCAACGGTGCCGCTTTCCAGGAAGACCAGTGTCCGGGACAGGCGCTCGGCGTCGCGCGGATCGTGGGTAGCCATGAGCACCGTCATGCCCTGCTCCCCGTGAAGATCGGTGATCAGATCCAGCATCTCGTCGCGCAGCGCCGGTCCGAGCGAGGCGAATGGCTCGTCGAGCAGAAGGACGGGCCGCCGGCGCACCAGAACGCGCGCCAGCGCCACGCGCTGGCGTTCGCCGCCCGAAAGCGCATTCGGCAGCCGCCCCTCCTTGCCGGAAAGCCCAGTGCGCGCCAGGGCCTCGCCCACCGCGGCCCGGTCGCCGGCCGTCAGCCGCAGCGACGGTGAACGGCCGAGCCCGACATTCTGGGCAACGGTGAGATGGGCGAACAGATTGTTCTCCTGAAAGACCATGGAGACCGGCCGGCGATGCGGCGGAAGCGCCGTCACATCATCGTTGCCGATGGTCACGCGCCCCGAATCCGGGCGCTCGAAGCCGGCGATCAGGTTCAACAGCGTCGACTTGCCCGAGCCGCTCGGCCCCATCAGCGCGACGATATCGCCGGCCGCGGCAGACAGCTCGAAGCGCATGCCCGGGCCGCCGGGATAGGCGAAGTCGAGCTTTTCAGCCCGGACCGCCGCGCCGCTGGGTTCTTGCCGCGGTGTCATGGCCGTTCCCTACCCCAACGCGCGGCCGCGAACATCAGCCCGAGGCAAAGAAGCCCCAGGAAAAGCGCAATTCCCGCCGCGTCGGCCGTGCGGTAGCTGCCCATGCGCTGCAGCAGGAGATAGGGCAGGGTCTGCACCTGATCGCTGCCGAACAGCGCGATCACGCCGAGGTCACCGAGCGACAGTGCCATGGCGAAGGCGAACGCGGTGGCCGCCGGCCGCCTGAGGGTGGGCCAATCCACCAGGCGCAGACGGTTCCAGCCGGAAATGCCGAGGGCGGCACACAGTTTCTCGTGCCTGGCGCTCGCCGCGTCATAGGCCGGGCGGATGGCGCGGATCGCAAAGGGCATGGCCATCACCGCATTCACCGTCACCACCATCACGGGCGCGAAGGCGAAAACATTCCCGAAGTGGCGCAGCAGGATGAACCAGCCCGCGCCGATGACGACGGGCGGAACGATGAGCACCATCGCCGCGCCGGTGTCGCTCATCCGCTCCAGGACGCCGGGCACGGGGCCCGCACGCGCGAGTTCCAGCGCCCGCCGCGCCATGACAAGCGCGATCGACAGGGCGAGGCAAAGGCACGCGGCAAGGCACGCGAGCACCAGGCTCGTCGCGGTCGCCGCGCGCACGGCCTGCTCACCAGCAAGCCGCGTGAGGTCTGCCGCGAGCCCGGCGATCACGGTCGCCGCCATCGGCCCCGCTACGAAAAGAAGCGCAAGAACGACGATCGCGGCATTGACGCCCCGCTCGCAACGCCCGGGAAACACCGCCCGACGCGGGGCGACCGGCAGGCTCGCGTCACCCCGCATCGAAGCGCCGAGGCGCGCGAGCCCCATGACGACCAGGCCCGTCAGCGTGATCTGCACCAGGGTGAGCGCGATGGCGCGCGCCGGATCGAAGTCGAAGCGCAACGCCTGGTAGATGGCCACTTCCAGCGTGGTCGCGCGCGGGCCGCCGCCGAGCGTCAGCACGATCGTGAAGGAGGTGGCGCACAGCATGAAGACAAGGCCGGCCACCCCGGGCAGGGCGGCGCGCAGGGCGGGCCACTCGACAAAGCGGAAGGCGGCGAGCGGCCCCATGCCCAGTTGTGCGGCAAGCCTCCACTGGTCGGCCGGCACGGCTTCGAGCGCCCCCAGGAAGAGACGTGCCGAAAGTGGCAGATTGAAGAAGACGTGAGCGACGAGAATGCCGGAAAGCCCGTAAATGCCGGGCCAGCCTTCGCCGGAAAGGGCCGAAAAGAAGGGTGCGAAATAACCCGCACGCCCATAAAGCGCCAGCACGCCGAGGGCGGCGACGATCGCCGGCAGCGCCAGGGGTACCGCAAAGAGCTGGAGAATGAAGGCGCGCCCGGGAAAGCGCGGATGGCGCGCCAGAGCGCGCGCGACGAGGATCGCCGGGACAACCGACAGCAGCGTCGACAGGGCGGCCTGCCAGAGGGTGAAGCGCGCCACGCGCAGAAGGTAACCGTCGAAGGCGTCGAGCGCCCCGCGCCAGTCCGCAACACCCTCCCGGACAAGCCCGAGAAAGGCACCCACGATGAGAATGCCGATCGCCGCCAGCGCCAGCGCGCCGGCCGCAACACGGCCCCGCCCCGCCAGAAACGGCGCTACCGGCTCATCACGGACAGCCACTCGTCGACCCAGGCTTCGCGGTTTTCGGCGACCTCGCGCGGCGAGAACCGGAGGGTCTCGGCGGGCTCCACCAATTCGTTGAAAACCGGGTCCAGCGGTTCGGAAGTCTCGCCTGCCGGGAACATCCAGTTCGTCTCCGGAATGATGTCCTGGAAGCCGGGACCGGTCATGAACGAAAGGAACTCTTCGGCGAGCGGATTGTCTGCCCCCTTCACCGTCCGCGCGGCGACCTCCACCTGAAGATAGTGTCCTTCTTCAAAGCTGGCGGCGCGGTAGCGGTCCGTATCCTCGGCAATGCGGTGATAGGCGGGCGAGGTAGTGTAGGAAAGCACCATCGGCACCTCGCCGCTGGTGAACAGGCCGTAGGATTCGCTCCAGCCGGGCGTGACGGTCACGACATTGTCGCGCAGCTTTTCCCAGGCGCCCGCCGCCTCGTCTCCATAGACGGCCTTCACCCACAGGAGAAGACCGAGGCCCGGGGTGGAGGTGCGCGGATCCTGGATGGCGATCTTCGGATCGCTGCCGGATTCCACCAGTTCCTTCAGGCTTTGCGGAGGCGCCTCGATTGCTTCCGTGTCGTAGACGAAGGCGAAGTAACCGTAATCGTAGGGCACGAAGACATCGTCCTCGAAACCGCTGGGCACCTCGATCCTGCCGGGATCGATGCCGTGCGGGGCGAAAAGCCCGGTCTCCTTCGCCGCGTGGATGAGGTTGGTGTCGAGCCCGAGGACGATATCGGCCTGCGTCCCCTCGCCCTCCAGCCGGACCCTATTGAGGAGTGCCACGCCGTCGGCCACGGAGACGAACTCGAGGTCGCAGCCGCACGCGGTCTCGAAGGCCTCTTCCACCCGCGGGCCGGGCCCCCACTCGGCGGTGAAACTGTCATAGGTGTAGACGGTCAGGGTCTCCTGCGCGTGTCCGCTGTTCATCGCGAGAAGGCCGAAGACAAGGGCAGGACAGGCAAGCAACAAACGCATAGGACGCCTCCTCTCATGGTTCCAGGGGAATGAGGCGCCTGACGGTCAGCGTCTAATCCCTCCGCCGGTGCGAGCCGGATCAGGTTCAGCGGGTTGGCGGGCAAAGCCGTGTCGCCTCTCAGCCGAACCGCCGCATGCGGCCGGCACCCCGTTAGAGCAGGCGCGAAAATAGAGCGCGTCGCCGTGTAACGCAAGGTGCCCCGGCGAGCGCGGACCGCCGCACTTTTCGGCGCCTGGTCTGAAACGGCGGCGGAAACCGCCCATTCTGCCAGCCCGGCCATGCGTCCCGCCGCGCACGGCACCATTGACATTTGCGCGCCGCTTCGCCACCTCACGGGCAACGCGTTGAACATGGGGCGCAGGTCCATGACCGCCGCAGCCGTCTCCGGCTACTTTTCCTCTCCCTTCCCGCGCCGACGCGCCGTCGGCGTCGATATCGGCGGCGTCGTCGTTGGCGGCGACGCCCCGGTCGTGGTCCAGTCCATGACCAACACGGACACCGCGGACGTGGATGCAACCGTCGCCCAGGTCGCCGCCCTCCACCGCGCGGGCTCGGAGATCGTGCGCATCACGGTGGACCGCGACGAGGCCGCGGCCGCGGTGCCGAAAATCCGCGAAAGGCTCGAGCGGCTGGGCCATAACGTCCCCCTGGTCGGCGATTTCCACTATATCGGCCACAAGCTTTTGGCCGACCACCCTGCCTGTGCCGAGGCACTCGCCAAATACCGGATCAATCCCGGCAATGTCGGCTTCAGGGAGAAGAAGGACCGGCAGTTCGCGGCAATTATCGAGACGGCGATCCGACACGACAAGCCGGTGCGTATCGGCGTCAACTGGGGCTCCCTCGACCAGGAGCTCCTGACGCGGCTCATGGACGAGAACCAGGAAAAGGGCTCGCCCATGACGGCCCAGGAGGTCACGCGCGAAGCCATCGTGCAGTCGGCGCTGCTTTCGGCGGAGCTGGCCGAGGAGATCGGCCTGCCGCGTGATCACATCATCCTGTCGGCCAAGGTGAGCCAGGTGCAGGACCTGATCGCCGTCTACACCGAACTTGCGCACCGCTCGGACCACGCGCTGCATCTCGGCCTGACGGAAGCCGGCATGGGCACCAAGGGCATCGTCGCCTCAGCGGCGGCGATGGCAATCGTGCTCCAGCAGGGCATCGGCGACACGATCCGCATCTCGCTCACCCCGGAACCCGGCGGCGACCGCACCCGCGAGGTGCAGGTCGCCCAGGAACTGCTGCAGACCATGGGCTTCCGCCAGTTCCTGCCCGTGGTGGCCGCATGCCCGGGCTGCGGAAGGACGACGTCGACCGTCTTCCAGGAACTGGCCCAGAAGATCCAGGACGATATCCGCAAGAACATGCCGGTCTGGCGCGAGAAATATCCCGGTGTGGAAGCGCTGCAGGTCGCCGTCATGGGCTGCATCGTCAACGGGCCCGGCGAATCCAAGCACGCCGACATCGGCATCTCGCTTCCCGGCACCGGCGAAACGCCGGCCGCTCCCGTCTTCATCGACGGCAAAAAGGCCGCCACGCTGCGCGGCGCAAATATCGCCGCCGAGTTCGAGAAGATGGTGGCCGACTATATCGAACGCCGCTTCGGCGCCGGCCGGGCCGCGGCGGAGTAGCCGTCGCACGGCCCCTGGAGTGGCATGCGATCAACTGGATAGCAGTCATCCCGGAAGCCGGAGCGAGAGCGCAGGCTGTCCGGGATGACGCGCAACAGGATAGGATGCTGCTAAACGCGATCCCTTACCCGTCGATCTCCCGACCGATGATGGCGATGGCCTGCTGGTAGACGCTTGCCGCGTTCCAGCCTTGCAGCGCGACGAAGCTCGGTTCGCCCGGCTGGTACCCCGCGCCGGGCTGCCAGCCATGGGCACGCAAAAAATTGGCCGTCGAAGCCAGTGCATCCGGGATCGAGCCGATCATGTCGACGCGCCCGTCGCCGTCGCCGTCGACGCCGTAGCGCAGTGCATTGCCAGGCAGGAACTGCGTCTGGCCGATTTCGCCATGCGCAGCGCCGACCGCGGCGGGGTCGAGCGTGCCGCGCTCCACGAGCGCCAGCGCGGCATAGAGATGGCCGGTGAAGAACTCCGAACGCCGGCAATCATAGGCGAGTGTCGCCACCGCCGAGAGGATGTTCTGGTTGCCGAGGAAACTGCCGAAGCCGGTTTCCATGCCCCATATGGCGAGAAGCGGTCCGGCGGGCACGCCGTACTGGCGCTCGAGCGAGGCGAGCAGCCCGGCATGGCGTTCCTTCATGCGCCTGCCACGCGAAATGATTGCATCCGCCCCGCGCTTTTGCATGAAGGCATCCAGCGTCAGCTTGAAGCTCTTCTGCCCGCGATCGGCCGCGATCGTCTTCGAGGCGTAGCGGGTGCGCATGAGTGCATCGAGCGCCCCGGGGGAGACCCCGTGCTGCGATGCTTCCTGGACGAACTGTGATTTCCAGTTTTCGAACCCGCCGGCCCCATCGCCGCAGGGCGCGGCAAACGCAGCACCACCTAGAAGAAGCAAGGCGGCGCCCGCCACCGCCGCGAGAAATCGTCCCCTGCCTGCTGAAACCATGCCGTTCTCCCAAAAAACCCGCTCGTTTCACCGGTCATAGCAGAAAATGATTGCGATCACCTTTACCGGCGCACGGCTACGCACTGCTCCTTTCGGGAACGAAACCACGCCCATTTTGTTCGTAGGTCCGAAGCGGGGACAGATTGAAGGAGACCGAGAATGAAGCACTCGAACCTGAAGGCGGCGATCGCAGCGGTCGCTCTGTTTGCATTCACCGGCGTCGCGGCGGCCCAGATGTCCGCCACCGCCACTACGGACCTGAACATACGCTCCGGCCCAGGGCCGCAACACAACGTCATCGGCGTGATCGGAGCCAATGAGCAGACCACCATCAATGGCTGTCTCGAAGGCAGCAAATGGTGCCAGGTCACCCACGCCGGCACCGAAGGCTGGGCCTATTCGGACTATCTGACCGCGAGTGTCGCCGGCCAGGAGCAGATCATCCTGTCCGAGCGCCCGGCGCAGGCCGAAATTCCGACCGTGACGTATGAGACCACGGCAAGCACGGATGACGGCAGCGGCGCACTCGCCGGCGGGGCAACCGGCGCCGTGGCGGGCGCGCTTATCGGCGGTCCCGCGGGCGCGGCGATCGGCGGCGCAGCGGGTGCGGTCGCCGGCGGTGCGATCGACACCGTCACCCCGCCGCGGGAAGTGGTGACCTACGTCGAACAGAATCGCGTCGACCCCGTTTATCTCGAGGGCGAGGTGGTCGTCGGCGCTGGCGTTCCTGAAACCGTCGAGATACGCGAGATTCCCGACTATGACTACCGCTATGTCTATGTGAACGGACAACCGGTTCTGGTCGAGCCGGAAAGCCGCCGCATCGTCTACGTGGTTCGGGACTGAGAACGGAACGAAACGAGCCGGCGCCGTCGAACGGGCGGCGCCGGCTTCCCTGAGCGGCCAGACTTGACTCTTCCCCGCTTTTCAGGGTAGACGCGCCTACTTTCCGCGACGAGTTGTAAACTCCGAGCAGCCGACCGGGACGCCCTTGGCATGCAAGGGTACCGATCCCGGAGGTCAACACCCGGCAGCGCGATGCGCCCCCGGGTGCTTTTCGGCTTTGCGCGAGGTTTAAGCGCGGGCGCGGATATATTACCTCTCGTATCTGAAGTGATGCGAGACCATGAGGAACGCGGATGTTTGAGAACCTGCAGGAGCGCCTTGGCGCAATCCTGAACAATCTCACCGGGCGCGGGACGCTTTCGGAGGCGGATGTTTCGGCTGCGCTCCGCGAGGTGCGCCGGGCGCTGATCGAGGCCGACGTGGCCCTCGACGTCGTGCGTTCCTTCACCGACCGCGTGCGGGAGAAGGCCGTGGGCGCGGAGGTCCTGAAGTCGGTCAAGCCCGGCCAGATGGTCGTCAAGATCGTCCATGACGAGCTGGTCGAGATGCTGGGCGCGGAAGGCGAGACGATCGATCTCAACGCTCCCGCTCCCGTCGTTCTCATGATGGTCGGCCTGCAGGGCTCCGGCAAAACCACCACCACCGGCAAGATCGCCAAGCGGCTGTCCGAGCGCCAGGGCAAGAAGTCCCTCATGGCCTCGCTCGATACCCGCCGTCCCGCCGCCCAGGAGCAGCTCAAGCAGATTGGCGAGCAGACGGGCATCGCCACGCTGCCCATCGTACCTGACCAGAGCCCGGTGGACATCGCCCGGCGCGCCGTCCAGGCGGCGAAGCTCAGCGGCCATGACGTCGTTATCCTGGATACGGCCGGCCGCACCCACATCGACGAGCCGCTGATGGCCGAGATGGCCGACATCAGGCGCGCCGCGAACCCGCACGAGATCCTTCTGGTCGCCGATTCGCTTACGGGTCAGGACGCGGTCAACCTGGCGCAGAATTTCGACGAGCGCGTCGGCATCACCGGCCTCGTCCTGACGCGCATGGACGGCGACGGGCGCGGCGGCGCGGCCCTTTCCATGCGCGCCGTCACCGGCAAGCCGATCAAGCTTATCGGTACCGGCGAGAAGATGGATGCGCTCGAGGAGTTCCACCCCAAGCGCATCGCCGACCGCATCCTCGGCATGGGCGACATCGTCAGCCTGGTGGAAAAAGCCGCCGAGACCATCGACCAGGAAAAAGCCGCGGCGATGGCGAAGAAGATGCAGGCCGGCAAGTTCGACCTGAACGATCTCGCCGACCAGCTTGCGCAGATGCAGAAAATGGGCGGCATGGGCGGCATCATGGGGCTGATGCCCGGCATGGGCAAGATGAAGGACCAGATGGCCGCCGCCGGCTTCGACGACAAGACCTTTGCCCGCCAGATGGCCATCATCCAGTCGATGACGCCGAAGGAGCGCGCAAACCCGGACCTTCTGAAGCACAGCCGCAAGAAGCGCATTGCCGCAGGTTCCGGCACGGATGCCGCGCAGATCAATAAGCTCCTGAAGATGCACCGCCAAATGGCCGACATGATGAAGGCCATGGGCGGCAAGGGCAAGAAGCGCGGCATGATGCAGGGCATGATGGGCGGCATGGCCCAGAAGATGGGCCTTGGCGGTATGGGTGGCATGCCGGACCTGTCGAAGATGGACCCGAAGCAACTCGAAGCCCTGCAGAAGGAGGCGGAGGCCGCGGGCCTGTCGCAGGGCGGCGGATTGCCGAAGGGCCTGCCCGGCCTGCCGGGTACGGGCGGCGGATTGCCGGGTCTGCCGGGCGGCGGTGGCGGCTTGCCCGGCCTGCCCAGGAAGAAGTGAGGGCACGGGCGTGGGCGCGGATACGAGCGAAGTCCGGGCGCAGCTTCATGAGCTGCGCGCATCCATCGACAATATCGACGCCGCGCTGCTCCACATGCTGGCGGAGCGCTTCCGCTGCACCAAGGCCGTCGGGGTCCTCAAGGCGAAGCACGATCTGCCGCCGGCCGATCCCGCGCGCGAGGAGCAGCAGATCGCCCGCCTGCGCCGGCTGGCCGACGAGGCCAATCTTGATCCCGATTTCGCGGAAAAGTTCCTGAACTTCATCATCAAGGAAGTGATCCGCCATCACGAGGCGATCGCCGAGGAGCACGGCAACAGCACGGTCACACCGAAAGAGGCGGAGGCATGATCCCCGTGCTGGAAAGCGAGCGCCTCGTGCTGCGCGGCTGGCGCAAAGACGATTTTCCCGCTTACGCGGCCTTCCGTGCCGACCCTGAGCGCACGCGCTATATCGGCGGGCCGCAAGCGGAGTGGAATGCGTGGACGCGCTTCACCTCCATGATCGGCGAGTGGGCGCTCAACGGCTATGGTCTTTTCGCCGTCGACCGCAAGGAAGACGGCGCGACGGTCGGCTTTGCCGGATTGTGGCATCCGCCATACATCGACGGACCGGAGCTGGCCTGGTCGCTGTACGCGGGCTTCGAGGGCAAGGGTTATGCGCTCGAGGCCGCCCGGTGCGCCCAGGTCTGGGCGCGTGAAAAGGGCCTGCCGCCGCTGATCAGCTTCATGCATCCCGAGAATCTGCCGTCACAGGCGGTAGCCAATAGGCTGGGGGCCACGCCCCTGCCGCCAACCACCCTGCGCGGCGAGCCGCGCTTGTGTTTCCGGCACGTCGTGCCGGTCTGATCGCCATTATCGAAAGGAAGAAGCATGGCACTGAAAATCCGACTGGCCCGCGCGGGCTCCAATAAGCGACCCTACTACCACATCGTCGTGGCCGACGTTCGTTCGCCGCGCGACGGCCGCTTCATCGAGCAGCTGGGCTCCTGGAATCCGATGCTGCCCAGAGACGCCGAACGCGTGAAACTCAACGAGGAGCGCATCAAGCACTGGCTCGACAATGGCGCCCTGCCGACCGACCGTGTCCTGCGCTTCCTCGACCAGGCGGGCCTTGCCAAGCGCCCGGAACGCCAGAACCCGAAGAAGGGCGAGCCGGGCAAGAAGGCCCAGGAGCGCATCGCCGCCGCCAAACAGGCCGAGGAAGAGGCGAAGGCGGCTGCCGCCGAGGCCGAAGCGGCCGTCGCCGAGGCGCCCGCCGAAGAGGCGCCGAGCGAGGAAGCCGCGGGCTGAGAGGAATTGCCGAACAGGCTGTTTCAATGGCGGGCTTCAGCCCGCCATTTTGCTTTCGGCACGCCGAGGTTAGCCGGCAATTCCTCAAGCTTTAGGAACGAAGGTGCTCGATGATCCTGTCCGCACGTTCGACCAGAAATGCGCCGCAGAACAGGTAACCTGCCGGCACCAGGTTGGAATAGAAAACACTTCTGAAGGAGCTGAAAAGAGTAATGGCATCGATAGAAGGGCCCCGCTGAAAGCTCATCATATAAAAATGTATGCCGAAGAGAACGGGCACGAATGCGGCAATGAGCATCACCAGTGCGCCGAAGAATAATATTCGCGGGCCGAGAATCATGCCCGATTTGTAAATTCGCTCAAACATTTATACCTCATAATTATTCAACAATTACCGATCTGATAGGGCAATGCCGCGATCAACCCGTAAGGCCAAGCGGAGAAGAAGGCAAGATATCCGGCCGTGACGCGCCACCGGGAATGCTCGCCTGAACAGGTTGCGAGCCTACGTCTCCTATGGTTCCGTTCGAAGCAATGCCGCTTTTCTCCGTCATGGGCGAATTGCGCAAACTAAGACCTTTTTCCCCGGCGTGATTTGAAATAGGTCTTCACCATCGCTAGCTGCGTGTCGAGGCATACCATACAAGGAAACGTCGAATGAGCACTGCCGCGATGCAGAAAACCGAAGCCGATCAGGATCTGGAATTCCCGATTCCGCCCGGGGTCTTCGCCGAGCGCGTGGTTTCGGTCAAGCATTACACGGACCGGCTTTTCGCCTTCCGCATCACGCGGCCGCAGAGCTTCCGCTTCCGCTCCGGCGAGTTCGTGATGATCGGCCTGCCCAATGCGGCAAAGCCCGTCTTCCGCGCCTATTCCATCGCCAGCCCCGCCTGGGACGAGGAGATCGAGTTCTTCTCCATCAAGGTCCCGGACGGACCGCTCACCCAGCACCTGCAGAAGATCCAGCCGGGCGACACGGTGCTCATGCGCCAGAAGCCGACCGGCACGCTTGTCAACGACGCGCTGACGCCGGGCAAGCGGCTTTACATGATCTCGACCGGCACGGGCATTGCCCCCTTCGCCAGCCTGATCCGCGATCCAGAAACCTACGACAAGTTCGACCAGCTCATCCTCACCCACACCTGCCGCGACGTGGCCGAGCTGAAATACGGCGAGGAGCTGATCGCGGCCACGCGCGAGGATCCCCTGATCGGCGAGCTCACCGAGGGCCGCCTGCACCACTTCACCTCGACCACGCGCGAAGACTCGCCGCAGATGGGCCGCGTCACCACGTTGATCGAGAACGGTGAACTGTTCAAGGCACTGGGCACTCAACCCTTCGATGCGGCGGAAGACCGGGTGATGATCTGCGGCTCCATGGCCATGCTGAAGGACGTGAAGGCGCTGGTGGAGAAAGCGGGCCTTAAGGAAGGGTCCAACGCCGAGCCGGCGGATTTCGTGGTCGAGCGGGCTTTCGTCGGATAACGGCCCGCCGTTCCAGCCAGGAGGCGAGGATGACCGTCACCATCTACCACAACCCGAAATGCGGCACTTCCCGCAACGTCCTGGCCATGCTGCGCCAGGCAGGGGAGGAGCCGGTGGTGGTGGAATACCTGAAGAATCCGCCGAGCCGCGAGAAGCTGGTCGCACTGATCGAGGCAATGGGGATTACCCCGCGCGACCTCCTGCGCCGCAAAGGCACACCCTATGACGAGCTGGGACTCGGCGATGAGAAATGGAGCGATGACGATCTCATCGACTTCATGCTGGCTCATCCGATCCTGATCAACCGGCCGATCGTCGAAACACCGCACGGCACGAAACTGTGCCGCCCCTCGGAAACGGTGCTCGACCTGCTGCCTGATGCGAAGATCGGCACTTTCCGGAAGGAAGACGGCGAGGTGGTCAAGCGCTAGCGTCAATGGCCAATTGTGACCCGATGCGCCCCGGGCGGATCAAAGCGCCCCCTTACGCGTTCATGCCGGGTGTCTACCATCGGAGCCGGCCATGGACGTTTTACGCATACTGCTCGCCATCCTGATTCCGCCACTTGGCGTGTTTCTGCAAGTCGGCATCGGGTTGCAGTTCTGGATCAATCTTCTGCTGACCCTTCTGGGCTACATTCCCGGCATCATCCACGCGGTGTGGATCATCACGCGGCGTTGATACGGCTGGAAACGGTCTTGCACAGCAAAAGCGAAGATGAACGGCTGGCCGAAATGGAGCGGCTGGCAGGGCTGCTCGATTCGCGCTGGCGGATTCCGGGGACCCCGATACGCTTCGGAGTCGACGCTGTGGCCGGCCTGATCCCCGGGATCGGCGACGCGGCGACGGGCATCGTCTCCGCCTATCTTCTCTATCGCGCCGCCCGAATGGGCGTTCCACGCACGACGCTGGCCGCGATGGGCGGCAATGTTCTGCTCGACGTGGTTTTTGGCGCCATCCCGCTGCTCGGATCGGTGTTCGACGTGTTCTTCAAGGCCAACAACCGCAATATCAGGCTTCTGCAGCGCCATCTGGACCGGCAGGCGCGCTCTGAGAAATAGTGGACCGCCGGCGGCTTCCAGCGGGCGGGATTTTATGCGATGCCTTGGGAAATGACGGAGATCCGCACATGGCCGAAACATTCGTCATCGCACAGGGCGGCGGGCCGACCGCCGTCATCAATCAGACGGTCGCCGGCGCGACGCTTCAAGCGCGCAAGCGCTTCCCCGGCGCCAGGGTGCTCGGCGCGCTGCACGGGGTGCGTGGCGTGCGCGACGGGCGCTTCGTCACGCTGTCGGATCTTTCCGATGAAGAGCTGCGAAGAATCGCCGCCACGCCGGGCGCCGGCCTCGGCTCGACCCGCGACAAGCCGGACGAAGCCTATTGCGAGAAAATCCTGAAAGGGCTCGAAAACGCCGGTGCCGACGCCTTCATCTATATCGGCGGCAACGACACGGCCGGCACCCAGGGAATCCTGTCGAAAGCATCGGGCGGGAAGATGGCCTGCGTCCACGCGCCCAAGACCATCGACAACGACCTCGTCGAGAACGATCACACGCCCGGCTTCATCTCCGCGGCGGCCTTCGTTGCCGGTGCGTTCCTCAGCGTCGACCTCGATTTCCGGGCGCTGCCGGGCGTCTATGTCGGCATTGTCATGGGCCGGCACGCTGGCTTCCTCACTGCATCGTCCGCCGCCTGGTCGCTCGATGGCGACGGCGCGCCCCATCTCGTCTATGTGCCCGAGCGGCCTTTCGAGCGCGCGCGCTTTATCGACGACGTGCGCGCCACCCTCGACCGTCACGGCCGCTGCATCGTCGCCATGTCGGAAGGCGTGGTGGGCCCCGACGGCCGCTCGCTCATCGAAACCCTCGTGCCGCCGGAACTGCAAGAGCGCGACCAGCACGGCAATCTGCGCTTGTCCGGCACGGATCTCGGCCAATCGGTCGAACGCATCCTGACGGAAGACCTGCCCGGCACACGGGCACGGGTCGACACCTTCGGTTACCTGCCGCGCGGCAACATCGCCACCATCGAGGCGACCGACGCCCGCGAGGCCTTCCAGGCAGGCGCCTTCGCCGTCGATGTGGCGGAACAGGGCAGCGGCTCGGTAGCGCTGCAGCTCGACGGCGGTCAGACCGTCTGCCGGCGCGTTCCGCTGGACGCCGTAGCAGGCAAAACGCGCCACATGCCCGACGATTTCCTGCATGCCTCCGAAAGCCGGCTTTCCGGGGCCTGTCTCGACTATCTGGCCCGCCTCTTACCGCGCCGGCACGACGTGGCGCGGCCATTCGTCTGAACTCTGTCGAGACTGCGCGGCATATCCGCCGCAGGTGCGTTCGCGCGTTGATGTTCAATACCTGATATCAGGACCGCGGCGGCTCAGGAAAACAGCGCCCGTTCCCGCTCCACGAGCTCGCCGACAAAGGCGGCGACGGCCTGGATGCTGCGGGTCGGGCGCATGGACTCGTGATAGACCAGCCAGTAGCTGCGGCGGATTGGCCGGGCGAAAGGCACGGCAACGAGATCCGGATGCCGGCGCGCGATGAAGGTGTGAAGGATGCCGATGCCGGCACCGGAACGAACCGCCTCCACCTGTCCCATGGCCGAGGAGACGGCAAAGGCCGCCTTCCACGTCTCCGAGACCTCGGCGGCATAGTCGAGGGTCGGGCTGATGACGAGATCCGGCACATAGCCGACAAGCCGGTGGTGGGACAGAGCCTCCGCGCGCTCCGGCAGGCCGTGCGCGGCCGCATAGCCCTTTGAAGCATAAAGGCCCAGCGTGTAGTCGACCAGCTTGCCGGCCACCAGGCGTCCCTCCGTCGGACGGTCGACGGTAATCGCGATATCCGCCTCGCGCCGCGACAGCGAGAACGAGCGCGGCACCGGCACGAGCTGGATGGCAAGGCCCGGATGACGCTCGGCCAGCCCGCCGAGCCTGGGTGCCAGAAAGGCAACGCCGAACCCGTCCGGCGCGCCGATCCGCACGGTCCCGGAAATCTCCTCCGTCTCGCCGGCGATCTCGGCGCGTGCGGAGATCATGTCGGCTTCCATCCGCTCGGCGACCGGCAGCAGCCGTTCCCCCGCTTCCGTCAGTTCGCTGCCCACGGTGGTGCGGCGGATGAGCTTGGCGCCAATCGCCGCCTCGAGCGCGGCGATCCGGCGCGAAACGGTCGCGTGGTTCAAGCCGAGCCGCCGCGCCCCGCCCAGGATCTGCCCGGTGCGCGCCACGCTCAGAAAGATGCGCACATCGTCCCAGTTCATCGCCGGCCCAGTGTCGTGTTTCGCAAAGCCTACTCTATTCGACCTATAATTTCCGCACAACGGATACGCTTTCCCTCGCGTTGCATTCGACCCCGGCAAGCGGGACAATCAAGGCAAGGTCAACGAAGGGAGAGCTTCTCATGGAGGAGATCGGTCATTTCATCGGCGGCAAGCGCGTCGCCGGAACGAGCGGGCGCATGCAGGACGTCATGCAGCCCATGGACGGCTCCGTCCGGGGCAAGGTGGCGCTCGCCTCAGCTGTGGAGGTGCGCCAGGCGGTGGAGAACGCCAAAGCTGCCCAGCGGGCCTGGGGTGCCACGAACCCTCAGCGGCGGGTGCGCGTGCTCATGAAGTTCCTGGAGCTGGTGCACAAGGAGTACGATTCGCTCGCCGAGTTGCTCGCCCGCGAGCACGGCAAGACCATCCCCGATGCCAAGGGCGACATCCAGCGCGGCCTGGAGGTGGTGGAGGTGTGCCTCGGTGCACCGCACATGATGAAGGGCGAATACACCGAAGGTGCAGGCCCGGGGATCGACACCTATTCCATGCGCCAGCCGCTCGGGGTGGTGGCCGGCATCACGCCGTTCAACTTCCCGGCGATGATCCCGCTGTGGAAGATCGCGCCGGCGCTCGCCTGCGGCAACGCCTTCATCCTGAAGCCGTCCGAGCGCGACCCGGGCGTGCCCATGCGGATTGCCGAACTCTTCATCGAGGCCGGCCTGCCGGAGGGTGTGCTGAACGTGGTCAACGGCGACAAGGAAGCCGTCGACGCCATTCTGGACGACCCGGACATCGAGGCGGTGGGCTTCGTCGGCTCGACGCCGATCGCCCAGTACATTTACGGCCGGGCGGCGGCCAACGGCAAGCGCGCCCAGTGCTTCGGCGGCGCCAAGAACCATCTCATCATCATGCCCGACGCCGATATGGACCAGACGGTCGATGCGCTGATCGGCGCCGGCTACGGCTCGGCGGGCGAACGCTGCATGGCTGTGTCCGTCGCCGTGCCGGTGGGTAAGGAAACGGCCGATCGGCTGGTGGAGAAGCTCGTCCCGCGCGTCGAGAGCCTCAAGGTCGGCCCCTCGACCGATGCCTCCGCCGATTTCGGCCCGCTGGTGACCAGGCAAGCGCTCGAGCGCGTGAAGGGCTATGTCGATCTCGGTGTCGAAGAAGGCGCCAAGCTCGTCGTCGACGGGCGCGGCTTCAAGATGCAGGGCTACGAGAACGGCTATTATATGGGCGGCTGCCTGTTCGACGAGGTAACGCCCGACATGCGCATCTACAAGGAGGAGATCTTCGGACCGGTTCTCTCCGTCGTGCGGGCGAACACCTATGAAGAGGCGCTGGCGCTGCCGAGCGACCACGAATACGGCAACGGCGTCGCCATCTTCACCCGCGACGGCGACGCCGCGCGCGATTTCGCCGCCCGCGTCGATGTGGGCATGGTGGGCGTCAACGTGCCGATCCCGGTGCCGATCGCCTATTACACCTTCGGCGGCTGGAAGGCCTCCGCCTTCGGCGATCTCAACCAGCACGGCCCCGATGCCTTCCGCTTCTACACCAAGACCAAGACGGTCACCTCGCGCTGGCCGTCCGGCGTCAAGGACGGCGCGGAGTTCGTCATTCCCACGATGCGGTAGAGCATGATGAAGTGAATTGGAATCGGCCGTGCGTGCCTTTGCCCACGCCCTTCGACAAGCTCAGGATGAGGGCAAAGGCAGATCGGCCTCCATGCAAGCTTCGCGAGCAGCGGCGCAAAACCAGCCCTCATGGTGAGCCTGTCGAACCACGAGGGCGGCCGTGCCTTCCCTCGCCCCTCAGGACATTTCCGCCAGCACTTTCTCGATTTCCGGCCCCAGCTCGTTTTTCAGGCTCGCCGGCGAAAAGGGGCCGACATGCTTGTATCGGATCGTGCCGTCGGGACCGACGAGAAAGGTCTCCGGCACGCCGTAAACACCCCATTCGATGGCCGCGCGGCCGCTTTGGTCCACACCGATCGCATCGAAGGGATTGCCGAGTTCGCCCAGGAAGCGGCGGGCGTTTTCCGGCTTGTCCTTGTAATTGAGCCCGACCAGCCGGATGCGCTCGTCTCCGGCGAGCGCCATCAGGAGCGGATGCTCCTCGCGGCACGGCACGCACCACGACCCCCAGACATTCACCAGCGTGACATTCCCGGAAAAATCCTCCGGCGAGAGGCCTGGCAGGCCGGTCCCCTCGAGCGGGGGTAGTGTCGTCTGCGGCGCCGGCTGGCCGATGAGCGCCGAGGGAACTACGGAGGTGTCGCGGCCCGAGAAAAGCTGCGCCAGGAACACCGCCGACAGCGCCAGGAAGGCCAGAAGCGGCAGGATGAGGAGAAGGCGGCGCCCTTGCGGCCCTCTTTCCTGATCGACGCTCACCGTCGCGCCTCCCGGCCGGCTGAACGGCGCCGTATGCCCCGCACTTCGAGGCCATGAAAGGTGCGTTTCTGCACCCGCTGGTCAATGAGGATCCAGATGACCAGGCCGGCGATCGCCGAGGCGGAGATGGCGTAGGCCGCCATGACATAGGCGAGATGGCTCATGCGGAACCTCCCTCCATGAGCCGCGCTTCAGCCGCGCGCGCCGACATGCGCTGCATCGCCTTCACGCGCCGCCGCCAGATTTCGGCCCGCATGGCCATCAGATGCAGCGTCAGGAACAGAAGCGTAAAGCCGAGCGCAGAAACGAGCAGCGGCCACAACAGGCTCGGATGGATCGTCGGCCCGTCGAGGCGGAAGACCGAGGCCGGTTGGTGCAGCGTGTTCCACCAGTCGACGGAGAACTTGATGATGGGAATGTTGATGAAGCCGACCAGCGTGAGGATGGCCGCCGCGCGCGCCGCGCGGCTCTGGTCCTCCAGCGCCCGCGTGAGCGCGATGATGCCGAGATACATCAGGAACAGCACGAAGACGGAGGTCAGCCGCGCGTCCCAAACCCACCATGTGCCCCACATGGGCTTGCCCCAGATGGAGCCGGTGATCAGCGCGAGCGCGGTGAAGGTCGCGCCGATGGGCGCCGCCGCCTTCAGGGAGACGTCGGCCAGCGGATGGCGCCAAACCAGCGTACCGAGGGCGGACAGCGCCATCACCGTGTAGCAGAACATGGCCAGCCACGCGAAGGGCACGTGGATATACATGATGCGTACGGTGATGCCCTGCTGATAGTCCTCCGGCGCGGTGAACGCCATGACGAACCCGGCCGCCAGCGCCGCGACGGCCATCCCGCCCAGCCATGGCACGAGCCGGTCGGCGAGCGCCAGGAAGCGCGTCGGGTTGGCGAGCGCCGTCAGGCGCGCTGTCACGGTGACATTCTCATTCATTCCGTCGTAAATAGACCTCACCGGCCCTTCCCGCAATTCTTCCTGTTGCCGCAGGACCGTTCAGTCCGATGTGCGCAGCGCGAGCGCGGCCGCGACCGGCCCGATCACGGCGAAAAACAACGTCAGCGCGGCGAGAATGAGGAAGGGCGGCAGAAACGGATCGGGATCGGCCACCGCACCGCGGCTCGCCGCCACGCCGAAGATGAGAACGGGAATTGTCAGCGGCAGGATCAGGACGGAGACCAGAAGCCCGCCGCGCGGCAGCGCCACCGTCAGTGCCGCCCCCACCGCGCCGATGAAGGTGATGGCCGGGGTGCCCACCGCCAGCGTCAGCGTCGCCGCCGCAAGCCCGGCAGCCGGCACGTTCATGAACAGCCCGAGCAGCGGCGCCACCGCGACCAGCGGCATCACGTTCGCCGTCCAGTGCGCAAGGCACTTCACGAAGACGGTCGCTGCCAGCATGTGCCGGTCCTCGGCCATGACGAGCAGATCGAGCGCCCCGTCCTCCCGGTCGGCCTGGAACAGGCGCTCGAGCCCGAGAAGGCTGGCAAGCAGCGCGCCGATCCACAAAACGGCCGGTCCGATGCGCGCGAGCAGGTTGAGGTCCGGCCCCACGCCGAAAGGAATGACGGCAACGACAGCGAGGAAAAAAAGCACGCCCGTCAGCGCCCCGCCCCCGGCGCGCACGCCGAGCCGCACCTCGCGGAGATAAAGGGCGAGCATCAGGGAGCGCTCCCACTGACGAGGAAGCGCCCCGTCGCGCGCGCCTCTGCTCCGAGCTTGTCGAAGGGGGCGCGAAACGCGCGCACAGCGAAGAGCGTCATTCCCGCGCCCCCATCCTCAACTCCGCCGCCCCTTCCAGCCCCAGCGGCAGATGCGTCGCCGCGACGATCATCCCGCCTCCTTGCAAATGCGCCTGCATCAATTCGGAAAACCGCGCCTCGGAAGCCCGGTCGAGGCCGGCGGTCGGCTCGTCCAGGAGCCAGACGGGCCGGTGCGTGGCGAGCAGCCGGGCGATCGCGGCACGCCGCCGCTGCCCGGTGGAGAGATAGCCGAAGGGCAGATGTCCGATCTCCGAGAGCCCCACCGTCTCCAGAGCCGCTTCAACCCCCATCTCTCCTGCACCGAGGAAACGGCGCCAGAAGACAAGGTTCTCCTCCACCGTCAGTGTGTTCTTCATCGCGTTGAGATGGCCGAGATAGTGGGCGGCGGCGGGCAGGTCGGGCCATTCCGCCCCGCCGCCCGTGAGGGTGACATGCCCCTCCACGGGTCGCAGCAATCCGGCCAAAACGCGCAGCAGGGTCGACTTGCCGATCCCGTTCGGCCCCGTGACGACGAGCGCCCGGCCCCCTTCCACCGTGAAGGACATGCCGGAGAAGATGCGCTCCCCCCCGCGCTCGCCGCTCAGATCTTCGGCGGCAAGCCGCATGTTTTTCTGTCCGACGGGCAACGCGCTTTCCTGAAACCTGTTGGAGAACTGTTTTGCAAAAACTCGCTATGGAACTCTCATACGAAATTCTCTATACCCCGGACAACCACGCCAGCGGTCGGCGTGTCAGACTTTGTGCCGATGCCCGCGCGCGCGCCGCCTTGACCGGCCGGGACGCAGGGGAGCGGACACGCGGAAATGACCGTACCCGCACCTACGCGCCTGTCGCCTCAGGAGTCCGTTCCCGTTTCGGATGAACAGACCAGGATAGGATCGCCCGTGTCAAATTCCCTCGACAGTTTCAATTGCCGCCGTACCCTCGAAGTGGGGGACAAGGAATATGTGTATTTCGATCTGAAGGAAGCGGAGAAGAACGGCCTTTCCGGCATCTCCAGGCTTCCCTTCTCGATGAAGGTGCTGCTCGAAAACCTGCTGCGCAAGGAGGACGGGCGCTCGGTCACCAAGGAGAGCATCCAGGCGGTGGCGAGCTGGCTGGAGGACAAGGGCACGGCGGGCGTGGAGATCGCCTATTCGCCGGCCCGCGTGCTCATGCAGGACTTCACCGGCGTTCCGGCGGTCGTCGACCTGGCCGCCATGCGCGACGCGATGGCAGCGCTCGGCGGTGATCCGGAGAAGATCAATCCGCTGGTGCCCGTCGATCTCGTCATCGACCACTCGGTGATCGTCGACGAGTTCGGCTCGCCGATGGCCTTCAAGCGCAATGTCGAGCTGGAATACAAGCGCAACGGCGAGCGCTACCGTTTCCTGAAGTGGGGCCAGCAGGCCTTCAAGAACTTCCGCGTCGTGCCCCCAGGCACCGGCATCTGCCACCAGGTGAACCTCGAATATCTGGGCCAGGTCGTCTGGAGCAAGGACGAGGACGGCGCCACGGTGGCCTATCCGGACACCTGTGTGGGCACCGATTCGCACACCACCATGATCAACGGGCTTGGCGTGCTCGCCTGGGGCGTGGGCGGCATCGAGGCAGAGGCCGCCATGCTCGGCCAGCCGGTCTCCATGCTCCTGCCCGAGGTCATCGGCTTCAAGCTGACCGGCAAGCTGGGTGAGGGCGTGACGGCCACCGACCTCGTGCTCACCGTCACACAGATGCTGCGCCAGAAGGGCGTGGTCGGCAAGTTCGTCGAGTTCTACGGCCCCGGCCTCGATTCGATGACACTGGCCGACCGGGCGACCATCGGCAACATGTCGCCGGAATACGGCGCCACCTGCGGCTTCTTCCCCGTCGACGGGGAGACCGTGAACTACCTCACCACCTCCGGCCGCACGGAAGAGCGCATTGCCCTGGTCGAAGCCTATGCCAAGGCGCAGGGCATGTGGCGGGAATCGGACGCGCCGGAGCCGGTCTTCACCGACACGCTGGCGCTCGATCTCGGTGACGTCGTGCCCTCCATGGCCGGCCCGAAGCGGCCCGAGGGCCGCATTCCGCTCGGCAGCATCGCCTCGGGCTTCGAGGAGGCGCTGGAGAAGGAATACAAGAAGACCGTCGACACCGATAAGCGATATCCGGTCGAGGGCGAGGACTTCGACATCGGCCACGGCGACGTGGCGATCGCCGCCATCACCTCCTGCACCAACACCTCCAACCCGAGTGTGCTGATCGCCGCCGGCCTGCTCGCCCGCAACGCAAACCGCCTCGGCCTCAAGCAGAAGCCGTGGGTGAAGACCTCGCTGGCGCCGGGCAGCCAGGTGGTTGCCGAGTATCTGGAAAGGGCCGGCCTGCAGAAGGAGTTGGACCAGCTCGGCTTCAACCTGGTCGGCTTCGGCTGCACCACCTGCATCGGCAATTCTGGTCCGCTGCCCGAGCCGATCTCCAAGACCATCAACGACAAGGGCCTGATCGTCGCCTCCGTGCTTTCGGGCAACCGCAACTTCGAGGGCCGCGTCTCTCCGGACGTGCAGGCGAACTATCTCGCCTCGCCGCCGCTGGTGGTGGCCTATGCGCTGGCCGGCACCGTGACCATGGATCTTACCAGCGAGCCGCTGGGCGAGGACAAGGACGGCAACCCAGTTTATCTGAAGGACGTCTGGCCCTCCAATCACGAGGTCCAGGAGTTCATCCAGAAGAACGTCACGCGCGAACTCTTCGCCTCCAAATACGCCGACGTCTTCAAGGGCGACGCGCTGTGGCAGGAGGTCAAGGCGCCATCCGGCCAGACCTATGCCTGGGATGCCGAGTCGACCTATGTGCAGAATCCGCCCTATTTCGAGGGCATGGGACCGACGCCGAGGCCTGCCGGCGACATCAAGGGCGCGCGCGTCCTCGGCCTCTTCGGCGACAAGATCACCACGGACCACATCTCACCGGCCGGTTCGATCAAGGCGGCCTCGCCCGCCGGAAAATATCTCATGGACAACGGCGTGGGCGCGGCCGACTTCAACCAGTACGGCACGCGGCGCGGCAATCATGAGGTGATGATGCGCGGCACTTTCGCCAATATCCGCATCCGCAACCACATGCTGGGCGAGAACGGCACGGAAGGCGGCTACACGATCCACTATCCCTCCAAGGAGGAGATGTCGATCTACGACGCCGCCATGCGCTACAAGCAGGAGGGCGTGCCGCTGGTGGTGTTCGCCGGAGTCGAATACGGCAATGGCTCCTCCCGCGACTGGGCAGCCAAGGGAACCAACCTCCTCGGCGTGCGTGCCGTCATCGCCCGCTCCTTCGAGCGCATCCACCGCTCAAACCTCGTCGGCATGGGCGTCATCCCCTTCGTCTTCGCCGAGGACACGAGCTGGCAGGAACTGGGGATGAAGGGCGACGAGACGGTGACCATCGAGGGCCTCGACGACATCAGGCCGCGTGTGTCCCTGACGGCCAGGATCACCTATGCCGACGGAACGGTGAAGGATGTCCCGGTGCTCTGCCGCATCGATACGGAGGACGAGCTGGAATACTTCAAGAACGGCGGCATCCTCCCCTACGTCCTGCGCGACCTCGCCGCCTGACCGGAACCTGTTCAAGTCTCGCGGGAGGAAGCCGCCGGTGCGCCGGCGGCTTCCTTGCGTTCGGGCCTCCCTCGCGATCTAACAATTTGATTCCACGCAATTCCGGACAGAAAACCGTCCTCCACTTTTCCTGGAATTGCTCTCACGGTCGGGAGGGCGACGCAACCGGCGCTCCTACTGGATCACGCCGCAGGCGATGCGGTCCCCAGCATCACCCGAAGGCTGACTGCTGTAGTCATCCGCGCCCGCATGTATGACAACGGCCGAGCCGTCTTCATCCTGCAGCGGGTTCTCGCCGTCTTCACCGATGGAAACCCGGTCCGTGAAGAATTCGACCTTCAGAACGCCGTTCTCCCCGACATGCACATTGGGCAGGTCACCGGGATGCGGCCCGTTCTCGCTCAGGACACCGTGCTCCATGTCGCCGGCATAATGACCGCCAGCCGATTCGAAATTGTTCTCGGTGCTGCATTCGCCCGTCTCATGGATATGGAATCCGTGCGGGCCCGGCGGCAGATCCGTCATCTCCACCACGATGTGCACCATGCCGGAGGGCGTGGCGTTGAACGTCACCGTCCCCACCGCGCTCTCCTCGGTGTTGACCATATTGGCGGAAAGGCTCTCCGCCTCCTGCGCGTGTGCTGCCGTGAGCGGCAGCAATGCCGCCAGCATCGCCGTAACCGTTGCTCGCATGAAAAACGCTCCTGTCTCTCGTGGTCTCTGCTACAGGGCGAACAGACGGCACGGCTTTTTGTTTCATCGCGGGGGCCGGCGATCGGCCCTACAGCCGCTCGCCGGAGGGGTCTTTCATCAGGCGAAGCGGGCAGGACGGCATGGTTTCCAGAACGGCCTCGAGGTCCCTCTCCTCAGCCGCCTGCCGCAGGAAAGCCCGGCGCTCCCGACTGATCAAGGGATCAAGATGGCTCGTGTCGCGTGGACCGACTTCTTCCAGGAAAATCGGCGTCGTCAGATGATGGAAGTAATAAGCGACGTCTGGACTGAGTTCGACATAATCCGACAGTTCATTGGCCAGAAGCAACGTATCGACAGGCCCCTCGATGGCCGATTGCGCGTAAACAAAAAGCTCCTCCATCAACCCAACCAGCTTCTCCTCGAACGCATTGGCGGCCCGGCGCGAGAAACGGCCGCAGAAGTAGAGATCGGTGGGAACCGTCGGAAGTTCGATAAGCGTGTCGACCGCTGCGGCCGATAGGCATTGCGTGAGAGGCCCGCGCCTGTCGAGCGCAATATGGAACTTCCACCTTCTGAACCGCTCATCGAGATCGCTGGTTTCCAAAAATGCGGGATAACGTCGCTGGTATAGGTCAAATTCCGCCTTGGCCCATGCGGTGCAGGCGTCGTCTTGCCTGTTTGCTTTCGTCAGGCGCTCGACCCGCGCGCGTTCTTCGAGGGTTCTTTCGTCATGGGAGGGGTGTGGATATTCGGCAAAGGACCAGACCGCGCGCTCCGCCCTCATCGACGCTGCGAAATGCCCCCCAAAGCCGGCAAAAATCGCGAAGATCAGCGCCGCAAACAGCACGCGCCAGGATGGCAATTTATCCACGCCCGTCAGACCCGCCTTATCCTGCAGAAGGAAGGAAGGCTAACAGGAGACGAAATTGGAGAACAGGGAAAAAGATCCGCAGCGATGCCGCATTCTTCGGCAAAACCAACGGTATGTCACGGGAGAACTGGGCAAAGTGAGCCGGCAGAAGCTCTCTACAGCCAGCACAATCGAGACCATCCGCGTACGCTTAGGGCAGCTGCGCGAGAAGCTTTCCAGGTTGCAGGCGATGAAACGGGCATTGGAGTCCGCTTCCTTCCTTCCGGGCGCGCGGGGTGCGGCGACCGGCTTAAGCGCCGCAACCGTGTCGGTCCAGATATCAACCGTCGAGGCACAGATCAGCATTGCCGAGGCCAAGCTAGGCGAATCCGAGTTCAGATTGGCCGGACTTCGCGAGCAACAGCAATGGCTTACGCAAAGCTTGGGCGAGAATGGGCGTGAAATGACCGCGCTTGAATGCGTCGGCTAACCAGCAGCTCCGTCACGCCGGCAGGATGGCGCCTTCCAGCGTTGTCAGCTGGTCCAGAAATTCCTCGGCCCGCGTGCGGGTCTCGTGATCTTCGGCATCCTGAACGTCCTCGCGCGCCTCCTGAATGCGGCGGGCGAGATCCTCGCGGTTGAGTTCGTTCACATGCACGGCCGACTCGGCAAGGAGCGTGCAGCCTTCCGGCAGGACGTCGGCAAAGCCGCCGAAGACGACGTAGCGGTCTTCCCTGCCGCCGTGGGAAATGACGATGACCCCCGGTCTGATGTTGGTCATGGTCGGCGCATGGTTGGCCAGCACCGTCATCTCGCCCTCGGTGCCTGGGATAACCACCTGATCGACGTCCTGCGAAAACAGGAGCCGTTCGGGCGAGACCAGATCGAACTTGAATGCTTCTGCCATATGCAACCCAGTGAACAGCGAACGGTGAATAGTGAATGGCCGGAAAGACCGGCCGTCACCAAGCCACGATTCCCTATCCGCTACTCCCTATTCACCATTACGATTGACCGTCGGCCCAAATCACGCCGCTTCCGCCGCCAGGCGCTCGGCCTTCTCAACCGCATCCTCGATCGTGCCGACCATGTAAAAAGCCGCCTCCGGCAGGTGGTCGTACTCACCGGCCACCAGGCCCTTGAACCCCTTGATCGTATCGGCGAGGTCGACCAGCTTGCCGGGCGAGCCGGTGAACACCTCGGCCACGAAGAAGGGCTGCGACAGGAAGCGCTCGATCTTGCGGGCGCGGGCCACCGTCAGCTTGTCCTCTTCGGAAAGCTCGTCCATGCCCAGGATGGCGATGATGTCCTGCAGCGACTTGTAACGCTGCAGCGTCTGCTGCACATCGCGCGCTACCTGATAGTGCTCTTCGCCGACGATCATCGGGTCGAGCATGCGCGAGGTGGAATCGAGCGGATCCACCGCCGGGTAGATGCCCTTCTCGGAGATGGCGCGGTTGAGCACCGTCGTCGCGTCTAGGTGGGCGAAGGAGGTGGCCGGCGCCGGGTCGGTCAGGTCGTCGGCCGGCACGTAGATGGCCTGCACCGAGGTGATCGAGCCGGTGGTGGTCGTCGTGATGCGCTCCTGCAGGGCGCCCATGTCGGTGGCCAGCGTCGGCTGATAGCCCACGGCCGAGGGAATGCGGCCGAGCAGCGCCGACACTTCCGAACCCGCCTGAGTGAAGCGGAAGATGTTGTCGACGAAGAACAGCACGTCCTGGCCCTGGTCGCGGAAATACTCGGCGACCGTGAGCCCCGTCAGGCCGACGCGGGCGCGGGCGCCGGGCGGCTCGTTCATCTGGCCATAGACGAGCGCGGCCTTGGATCCCTCGCCGCCGCCGGCCTTGTTCACGCCCGATTCGATGAACTCGTGATAAAGGTCATTGCCCTCGCGGGTGCGCTCGCCGACACCGGCGAACACCGAGTAGCCGCCGTGGGCCTTGGCGACGTTGTTGATCAGCTCCTGGATGAGCACCGTCTTGCCCACGCCGGCGCCGCCGAAAAGGCCGATCTTGCCGCCCTTGGCGTAGGGCGCGAGCAGGTCGAGCACCTTGATCCCCGTGACCAGGATCTCGGACTCCGTCGACTGCTCCACATAGGTGGGTGCGGGCTGGTGGATGCCGCGCATCTCCGTCGCCGTGATCGGCCCGGCCTCGTCCGTCGGCTCGCCGATCACGTTGATGATGCGGCCAAGCATCTCCGGCCCGACGGGGACGGAGATCGGTGCGCCCGTGTCGGTGACCTCCTGGCCGCGGACAAGCCCTTCCGTGCCGTCCATGGCGATGCAGCGCACCGTGTTTTCGCCGAGGTGCTGCGCAACCTCAAGCACCAGCCGGTTGCCGTGATTATCGGTCTCCAGCGCGTTCAGGATGGCGGGCAGATGATCCTCCTCGAAGCGCACGTCGACGACGGCGCCGATCACCTGCCGGACGGTCCCGACGGCACCGCTCGACTTGGCGCGGGTCGCGGGCGTGGAGGTGGTCGCACTTGCCTTGGCGGCGCCTCTTCTGGTCGGCTTTGCGGCCGGCTTGGACGCGGCTGTGCTCCTGGCGGAACCTTTGCTCGCCGCGGTGGTCTTGGCCGTACCTGCCGAGGCCCTCTTGGGGGTCGCTGCTTTAGCCATTCTTCTACCCTTCTTCAGTCCGTTAAAGCGCCTCGGCGCCCGAAATGATCTCGATCAGTTCCTTGGTGATCTGCGCCTGACGCTGGCGGTTGTAGGTGATCGACAACTTGTCGATCATCTCACCGGCATTGCGTGTCGCGTTGTCCATGGCGGTCATCCTCGCCCCCATCTCGCCGGCGGCATTCTCGAGCAGCGCCCGGAAGATCTGCACCGCGATGTTGCGGGGAATGAGATCGGCCAGGATGGAAGCGGCATCCGGCTCGTACTCGTAGTGCGCGTCCGTATCCGCGCTCTGCGTTTCCGGGACGGCCGCCGGGATGATCTGCTGTGCGGTCGGAATCTGGCTGATGACCGACTTGAACTGCGAGTAGAACAGCGTGCAGACGTCGAAGCCACCTTCCTGGAAGAGTCCGATCACCCGCTTGGCGATCTCGTTGGCGTTGCCGAAGCCGATCTGCTTGACCTCGCGCAGGTCGATCCGGTCGATGATGAGCTGGCTGTATTCCCGACGCAGGATGTCGTAGCCCTTCTTGCCGACGCACAGGATCTTCACCTGCTTGCCGTCGGCGAGAAGCTTGCGCACATGCTCGCGTGCGAGCCGCGCGATCTGACTGTTGAAGCCGCCGCACAGCCCGCGCTCGGCGGTGCACACGATCAGAAGATGCGTGTCCTCCTTGCCCGTGCCGGCCATCAGCGGCGGCGCATCGCTGCCCGACACCGAACCGGCGACATTGGCGAGCACGTCGTCCATGCGCTCGGCATAGGGCCGGGCGGCCTCGGCCGCGTCCTGCGCGCGGCGCAGTCTCGCCGCGGCGACCATCTGCATCGCCTTGGTGATCTTCTGCGTCGACTTGACGGAAGCGATCCGGTTGCGGAGGTCCTTGAGCGAAGGCATGCGCGATCAGCCCTCTTAAGCGAAGTTCTTGGCGAAAGCGTCGATCTCGGCCTTGAGATTGCCGCGCAGTTCGTCCGAGAGCGCCTTCTCCTTGCGGATCGCCTCAAGCACCTCCTTGCCTTCCGAGCGCATGTGCGACAGGAGGCCTTCCTCGAAACGCGTCACATCGTCGAGCGCCAGCTTGTCGAGATAACCCTGCACGCCGGCAAAGATCACCGCCACCTGCTCCTCGGTCTTGAGCGGCGAGAACTGCGGCTGCTTCAAAAGCTCCGTCAGGCGGGCGCCGCGGTTGAGCAGGCGCTGCGTGGCCGCGTCGAGGTCGGAACCGAACTGGGCGAAGGCGGCCATCTCGCGATACTGCGCCAGCTCGCCCTTGATGGAGCCGGCCACCTGCTTCATGGCCTTGATCTGCGCGGCCGAACCCACGCGGGAGACCGAGAGGCCCACATTCACCGCCGGACGAATGCCCTGGAAGAACAGGTTCGTCTCGAGGAAGATCTGGCCGTCGGTGATGGAAATCACATTGGTCGGGATATAGGCCGAAACGTCGTTGGCCTGCGTCTCGATGATCGGCAGCGCCGTCAGCGAGCCCGCGCCGTTGTCCTCGTTCATCTTGGCCGCGCGCTCCAGAAGGCGCGAATGCAGGTAGAACACGTCGCCGGGGTAGGCCTCGCGGCCGGGCGGCCGGCGCAGGAGCAGCGACATCTGGCGGTAGGCGACGGCCTGCTTGGACAGGTCGTCATAGCCGATCACGGCATGCTTGCCGTTGTCGCGAAAATATTCGCCCATGGCGCACCCGGCAAACGGCGCCAGGAACTGCAGGGGTGCGGGGTCCGAGGCCGTGGCAGCGACGATGATGGAGTATTCGAGCGCGCCGCGCTCCTCCAGCACCTTCACGAACTGGGCCACCGTCGAGCGCTTCTGGCCGACGGCGACATAGACGCAGTAGAGCTTCTGGCTCTCGTCGTCGCCCTCGTTGAGCGGCTTCTGGTTGAGGAAAGTGTCGAGCACGATGGCGGTCTTGCCGGTCTGGCGGTCGCCGATGATCAGCTCGCGCTGGCCGCGGCCGATCGGGATCAGGGCGTCGATGGCCTTGAGCCCCGTCGCCATCGGCTCATGCACGGATTTGCGCGGGATGATGCCCGGCGCCTTCACGTCGACGCGGCGGCGCTCGACGCCCTTGATCGGGCCCTTGCCGTCGATCGGATTGCCGAGCGGGTCGACGACGCGGCCGAGCAGATCCGGTCCCACCGGCACGTCGACGATGGCGCCGGTGCGCTTGACGGTGTCGCCTTCCTTGATGTCGCGGTCGGAGCCGAAAATCACGACGCCGACATTATCGACCTCGAGGTTCAGCGCCATGCCCTTGATGCCGCCGGGGAATTCGACCAGCTCGCCGGCCTGGCAATTGTCGAGGCCGTAAACGCGAGCGATGCCGTCACCGACGGAAAGCACCTGGCCGACCTCCGAGACCTCGGCCTCCTTGCCGAAATTCTTGATCTGGTCCTTGAGAATTGCGGAAATTTCCGCCGCGCGGATATCCATCAGCCGACCTCTTTCAGTGCAAGCTTGAGCGAATTGAGTTTGGTTTTGAGCGACGTGTCGATCTGGCGCGAGCCGAGCTTAACGACGATGCCGCCGAGCAGCGAGGGATCGACGGTCAGCTTCACCGCCACGTCCTTGCCGGCAACCTCCTTGAGGCTTTCTTGCAGCTCCCGCTCCTGAGCGGCGGTCAGCGCATGAGCGGAGGTCACCTCCGCAGCCACCTCGCCGCGCGCGTCCGCGGCAATCTCGCGGAAGGCGCGAATCATCTGCGGCACGGCAAAAAGGCGTCGGTTTCTCGCCACGACACGAAGAAAATTGCCGGTCAGCCCACCGATCTCCGCCTTGTCCAGGACGGCGCCGAGGGCCCTGAACTGATCGTCGGCTGAAAAGGCCGGGCTCCTGACCAGCCGCTGGAGATCCTCGCTCTCCTCGAGCAACGCCTCAAAACGGGCAAGATCGCTCTCCACGGAGGCAACGGCGTTCGATTCCTGGGCCAGTTCGAACAGCGACCGCGCGTAGCGCCCTGCCACTCCGGAGATCATCGAGCCAGATTCTGCCACGGGATGGTCTCTTCTCTTGAGCTTGGGTCGAGAGATCCGATGCTGGAGCGCGAAGACTCGGGCTAAATCTCTGACCTTGTTGATAGTTATTCAACACAGGCGAACGGGCGCCGCCGTCCCCCGGCCGAAAGCCGAATGCCGTCTAGCACAGGCCCGCGGGACTCGCAACACGCGGGCCCCCGGGATTTACGGCCCCATTGTCGCATCCCCGTTTCGCGGCCGCGCGCGGCAATCAGGGCACGAAACCCAACGCGAAGGCAAGCGGCAATGCCGCCAGCGCGAGCATGAGGGCGAGCCCACCCCAGTTGCGCAGGGTGTTACCACGATCGGACATCATGGAGACGATGCACCCGAAGGCGGCCAGCGCCCAGGAGAGCCCCAGGGTCAGATAGATGAGCGGCTGAGCGAAAAGGATCGCTGAGGCCCCAACGCCGATATAGAAACCTCCGAGCTGCGCCCGCGATGCGGCAAGGGCATCCGGGCGTCCCTCCATCGCCGCCAACCGCAGCGCGCGCAAGGCCAGTCGCGGCGCGAACATGGCGACAAGACCGAGGAAAATGGTGAAAGCAGCCGCCCCCCAGGCGAGCCACTCGCCCTGGCTATAGGGCCAGGGAAAGGCGAAGTTCATCTGCAACATCTCCGAGCGCAAGTTGAGGCCCAGCCTAATACCCCGTCTGGGCCTTCTCTGTCAGCGGACGAATAAGATGAATTCTTTAAAGAAAGCTCTGCGGATCGATATCCACCTGCACGCGCACCGACCCCCGCGGCTTCGGCGCGGCCTCCAAGAGCGTCCGCAAATATGCCTGAATGTCGGCACGCCGCGTGCCGTGCACCAGCAGGCGGAAGCGGTGCCGGCCGGCGACCAGCGCCAGCGGCGCCTCGGCGGGGCCGAGGACGGCGATCTCGTTCACCACCGGCGCGGCGCGGCGCAGAGCGCGGGCATGGCTTTCGGCCTCCGCGCGGCTGGCGGCACTCACGATCATTGCCGCCAGGCGGCCGAAGGGCGGCAGGACAGCGCGCTCGCGCTCGGCAATCTCGCGTTCATAGAAGGTCTCGGCATCGCCGCAGACCAGCGCCCGCATGACCGGATGCTCCGGCTGGTAGGTCTGCAGGAGACCGGTGCTCTTCCTGCCCGAGCGGCCGGCACGGCCCGTCACCTGGGAAAGGAGCTGGAAGGTGCGCTCGGCGGCACGGGGGTCGCCATTGGCAAGCCCGAGATCCGCATCCACCACGCCCACCAGCGTCATGCCCGGGAAGTTGTGCCCCTTGGCGACGAGCTGCGTGCCGACGACGATATCCGCCTCCCCTTCGGCGATGGCTTCAAGCTCCAGCCGCAGCCGCTTCACTCCGCCCATCATGTCCGAGGAAAGCACGATGGTGCGGGCGTCCGGAAAATGCCGGTCCACCTCCTCGGCGATACGCTCCACGCCGGGCCCGCAGGGAACCAGATGGTCTAGCGTCCCGCATTCCGGGCAGGCCTCCGGCTGCGCCTCGTTGTGCCCGCAATGATGGCAGACGAGCTGCCGGCGGAAACGGTGCTCCACCAGCCAGGTCGAGCAGTTGGGGCATTGGAAACGGTGCCCGCACACCCGGCACAGGGTCAGCGGCGCGTAGCCGCGGCGGTTGAGGAAAAGCAGCGCCTGCTCCTGGCGCGCCAGGGTCTGGCCGATCGCCTCGACGAGAACCGGCGAAAGGAAGCCGCCGCGTTCCGGCGGGGCCTTGCGCATGTCGATCGCCGAAAGGTCCGGCATGGCCGCCTCCGCGAAGCGCGCCGGCAGCACGATGCGGTCGTAGCGCCCCTGGTCGGCGTTGACGCGGCTTTCCAGCGACGGCGTTGCCGAGGCGAGCACCACCGGGAAATCCCCGAAGCGTGCCCGCACCACGCTCATGTCGCGGGCGTTGTAGAAGACCCGGTCCTCCTGCTTGTAGGCGGGGTCGTGCTCCTCGTCGACGACGATCAGGCCCAGTTCGCAAAAGGGCAGGAAAAGCGCCGAGCGGGCACCGGCGACCACCCGCACCTGGCCTTCGGCCACCTGCCGCCAGACGCGCTCGCGCTTTTTCGGCGCCAGGTCCGAGTGCCATTCCGCCGGCTTCGCCCCGAAGCGATCGTGAAAGCGCTCGAGGAACGCCTGGGTGAGCGCGATCTCCGGCAGGAGGATGAGCACCTGGCCGCCTCTTTCCAGCGCCGCCGCCACGGCCTCGAAATAGACCTCGGTCTTGCCCGACCCGGTCACCCCGTCGAGAAGGGTGACGCCGAAGCCGTCGGCAGCCGCCTTCTCGCGCAGGCGCTCGGCCGCCGCTTGCTGGTCGGGCGTCAGCTCCGCCCGGCCGAACGCCGGATCGGGCCGCGCTACCAGCGGCCGCGGCGGGATCTCCACCCGCTCGAACACGCCCTGGCCGGCAAGCCCGTCCACCACGGAAAGCGAAACACCTGCCGCATGCGCCAGGCCGGAGCGCGTCCAGGCCTGGCCATCGGCGGCTTGCGCGAGAACGCGTTCGCGGGCCGCCGTCATCCGGTCCGGCCGGTTGCCGGTCAGGCGCAGGCCTTCCACCGGCGGCTCGGGGTCGAAGGCCGCCGGCGCGCGCAGCGCCATGCGCGCCACCATGCCCGGCGGCGACAGCGTGTAGGCGGCGACCCACTCGATGAAGCGGCGCATCTCCGCCGGCAGGGGCGGACAGTCGAAGACCTGCGAGATCTCCTTGAGCTTTTTTGAATCGACTGCCTCGCCGTCGCCGTCCCAGGCCACGCCCGCAACTTCGCGCGGCCCGAGCGGCACGCGCAGAATGGCCCCTGGCGGTACTTCTACCGCTTCCGGGACGGCATAGGAATAGGGCCGGTCCGTCGGGACGGGCACCATGACGGGAATCACATGCTTGCGCGGCGAATCTCGATTCATCGGACGTGACCTTGCCGGTTTCTTGGTTTAGAGCAAGGCCGAGCTTAAATGAGGGGCGGGCGCGACCGGGCCCGGCCAGCCAGAAGGAGACAGACATGAAGTTTTTCGTCGACACGGCAGACGTCAACGAAATCCGCGAACTCGGCGAAACCGGGCTCCTGGACGGGGTGACGACCAATCCTTCCCTCATCATGAAATCCGGCCGGCCGATCCTCGAGGTGACAAAAGAGATCTGCGACATCGTTGACGGCCCGGTCTCGGCAGAGGTGACGGCGGTCGAGTTCAAGGAGATGATGCGCGAGGCCGACATCCTTTCCGAGATCGCCGACAACATCTGCATCAAGGTGCCGCTCACGATGGACGGCCTCAAGGCCTGCAAGGCGCTGACCGACAGCGGCCGCAACGTCAACGTCACGCTCTGCTTCTCCGCAAACCAGGCGCTGCTCGCGGCCAAGGCCGGCGCCACCTTCATCTCGCCCTTCATCGGCCGGCTGGACGACACCGGCATCGACGGCATGGAGCTGATCGCCGAGATCCGCACGATCTACGACAATTACGACTTCGAGACCGAGATCCTCGCCGCCTCGATCCGCACCATGAACCACGTCAAGCAGGCGGCCCTCATCGGCGCCGACGTGGCGACGGTTCCGCCGTCGGTGCTGAAGGCGTTGGTCAAGCACCCGCTCACCGACAAGGGGCTCGAGGCCTTCCTCGCCGATTGGGCCAAGACCGGACAGAAGATCGGTTAAAAGATCAATCCAAATGGAATCGGCAGTGCGTGCCTTCGCCATCCGCGTGATCTGAATCGCCCGATTCCGAGATCTTGGGGCAGGCAAAGAGAAAGGGCCGTCCCGAACGGGACGGCCCTCCGTGTATCCGTTCCCGGCGCGGTCAGCGAGCAGGCTTCTTTGCCCGCACCGCGCGTCATGCACTTCAACCGAGAGGCTGCTCCCGGGAAAGGCAATCCGCCGAGACCACACTGGAACTGAATTCACTCGACATTGGATCACCTCCTTTCGTTTCGTTGCACACGGCGCCCAATGTGGAGGCTGCGGCGGGACGGTGCAAGGGTGCCGGGTCGTTTTCGCTAAAGCAGGGATTAGATGCAGCACCGCTGTGAAGACAGACGGCCTTCGATCCAATGAGGAGGCCTTGCCGCTTACATCGAAGCCGCCATTCAAAGAAAACGACGCTTCAATCTTGATCCGCGCACGTGGCCGCTGGCATGACTGTATGAGGAGGCCATTTTATGCTCACTCGACGAAGCGCACGACCGAAGCTCGGGATCGTTTTGCCGGACGATCCAATCAAGTCCGAGCTGCATGACCTCGATACATGGTTTTTGGCGAGGGGGCACCACGACGTGACCGCGCTCACCCTTCTGTCGAAGATCACCGGCGGGCACTTCGAAGTGGACCTTTATCAAACGGGTGATCCGAACGTTATCGGACCTGTCGCGCGCGAGCTTGCGGCGCAAGGCTGTGACGCCATTGTCTGGGCATGCACCAGCGGCAGCTTCATCGGAGGCCTGTCCTGGGCACGGGCGCAGGCGAAGGCAGTAAGCGAAATGGCCGAGCGTCCGGTCACCAGCACGACTCTGGCCTTCATCTCCGCCTTGCACTCCCTTCAAAGGAAAAACGTGTATCTCCTCGGAGCGTATCCGGAACCGGTAACGCAAGCCTTTGCAACATGCCTCGGCTCAGCCGGGATCACCGTGGAACGGTGGCACGCACTGGGCTCACCCGACGGTCCAAGTTCATTCCGTCTCTCGCTCATCGAGGAGGTCGATCGTTTCGCCAAGTCGCTGCCGGCCGGATCCGATGAGCCGATCCTCATCCCGGACACGGCAATCAACAGCCTCGATCTGGTGGAACATCTCGAAGAACGGACCGGCCGCATGGTTTTGACGGCCAACCAGGTTACAGTTTGGCATGGGCTGTCGCTGCTTGGCGCCGGCAGGGCTATCGCCAATGCGGGCAAGTTCCTCGCCATGGAACCCGACAAGCCTGCCCCATAGCAGACGGGCGATTCCCGACGCCGCCCGCGGCAGTACGGCCACGGGCGGCGGGGCATTTTTCAGCGCCGGCTACTTCCTGTTCTGCCGGTTTTCCACCAGGTCCTCGACGACGGCCGGATCGGCCAGCGTCGAGGTGTCGCCCAGCGCCTGGTAGTCGTCCTCGGCGATCTTGCGCAGGATGCGGCGCATGATCTTGCCCGAGCGCGTCTTCGGCAGGCTCGGCGCGAACTGGATCTTGTCGGGCGAGGCGATGGGGCCGATCTCGCTGCGCACGTGGGCGACCAGTTCCTTCTTCAATTCCTCGGAGCCCGTCTCGCCGGCCATCAGGGTGACATAGCAGTAGATGCCCTGCCCCTTGATGTCGTGCGGATAGCCGACAACGGCGGCCTCCGACACCTTGTCGTGGGAGACGAGCGCCGATTCCACCTCGGCCGTGCCCATGCGGTGGCCGGAGACGTTCAGGACGTCGTCGACGCGGCCGGTGATCCAGTAAAAGCCATCCTCGTCGCGGCGGCAGCCGTCGCCGGTGAAGTACTTGCCCTTGTAGGTGGAAAAGTAGGTCTGCACGAAGCGGTCGTGGTCTCCGTAGACGGTGCGCATCTGGCCGGGCCAGGAATCGACAATGCAGAGATTGCCCGCGCCGGCGCCTTCGATCTCGTGGCCTTCATTGTCCACGAGCTGCGGCTTCACGCCGAAGAAGGGCTTGGTGGCGGAACCGGCCTTCAGGTCGATGGCGCCGGGCAACGGCGTGATCAGGATGCCGCCGGTCTCCGTCTGCCACCAGGTATCGACGATGGGCACTTGTCTCTCGCCGACCACGTTGTAATACCATTCCCAGGCTTCCGGATTGATGGGCTCGCCCACCGTACCGAGAACGCGCAGCGACTTGCGCGCGGTCTTCGTCACGAACTGGTCGCCTGCGCCCATCAGCGCCCGGATCGCCGTCGGCGCGGTGTAGAAAATGTTGACCTGGTGCTTGTCGATCACCTGCCAGAAGCGGGAGGCGTCGGGATAGTTGGGCACGCCCTCGAACATCAGCGTGACAGCGCCGTTGGCGAGCGGTCCGTAGACGATATAGCTGTGGCCGGTGACCCAGCCGACATCGGCCGTGCACCAGTAGATGTCGCCGTCGTGATAGTCGAAGACGTATTGATGCGTCATTGAGACGTAGACGAGATAGCCGCCGGTGGTGTGCAGCACGCCCTTCGGCTTGCCGGTCGAGCCGGAGGTGTAGAGAATGAAGAGCGGGTCCTCCGCGTTCATCTTCTCGGGCGGGCACTCGGTTTCCGCCGTTTCCGTCTCCTCATGATACCAAAGATCGCGGCCACCCGCCCAGTCGACATTTCCGCCGGTGTGGCGAACGACGAGCACGTGGCGCACCTTCGCACCCGCCTTCTCGGCGATGGCAATCGCCTTGTCGGTGTTTTCCTTCAGCGGAATCTTCTTGCCGCCGCGCACGCCCTCGTCGGCGGTGATCATGAAATCCGACTGGCAGTCCTCGATGCGCCCGGCCAGCGAATCGGGCGAAAAGCCGCCGAAGACCACCGAGTGAACGGCGCCGATGCGCGCGCAGGCCAGCATCGCGTAGGCCGCCTCGGGGATCATCGGCATGTAGATTGTCACCCGGTCGCCCTTCTTCACGCCGCGCGACTTGAGCACATTGGCCAGCCGGCAGACATGCTCGTAAAGTTGTCGATAGGTAATCTTCTTGTCGTCGGAGGGGTCGTCGCCCTCCCAGATGATCGCCGTCTGGTCGCCGCGCTTTTCCAGGTGCCGGTCGATGCAGTTGTAGGCGACGTTGGTCACGCCGTCCTCAAACCACTTGATCGATACATCCCCTTCAAAACTGGTGTTCTTCACTTTCGTGAAGGGCGTGAACCAGTCGATCCGCCTGCCGTGCTCGGCCCAGAACACCTCCGGATTTTCGATGCTGTCCCTGTACCATTTCTCGTAGGTTTCGCTGTCGATCAGCGCGCGTTCTTTCCACGCGGGCTGGACAGGATGAACATGCACGTCGGACATTTTTTCTCCTCCGGATGGGATGGTCTGGCAGGCACCGCGGGGACGCGGCGCGGCTCCTGCCGGCATTATTACCATTCTGACGGCAACGACAATATGAGACGAGGGACGCACCATGCAACCCTGTAGCAGCAATGCGCTTATGCTGCTAACAAACTGAATCTGAAGGAACTTTTTCGTGAGATGGCGCATTTCCGAGTGGACGGCAAGGCGTGAGCGACGCCAAAATCGCCGTGCATGGAACAAGACAAGGAATTGTCATGCACACCAGACGCGAAACCGAACTGATGCTGGAAGGCTATGGCCTTACCACGGCAAAAGTCCTCTATCACCTTCCCGATCACCCACACCTGCTGCAGACCTTCGTCTGGCAGCAATACGACATCGCGCCCAAGTTCCCGGCGCTGCGCGGCTTCATCGATTTCTGGCGCGACACGCTCGATGGACCGCTGCACTCGGTCACCTACACCCACCAGCACCTGGTCTCTCCCAGTGAATGGCGCAGCGTGACTGGAGAGTTTCTGTTGCAGTGATCCCGACCGCCGCACCGCGGCGGCCGAGGCTCGTCCGGGCGTCAGACGGCGGCGGGATTGAGGCGCGCGAAGCCCTCCTGGCGCCGGTACGGGAAATAGGGATAGGGCGCGGCGGCCCGGCTCGCCTCATCGAGCCGCGCCACCTGCTCCGGCGTCAATGCCCATCCTGAGGCCCCGAGGTTCTGGCGCAGCTGTTCCTCGTTGCGCGCGCCGATGATGACGGAGGAAACCGTCGGGCGGCGGGTAAGCCAGTTCAGCGCCACCTGGGGGACGGTCTTTTCGACCTCCTCCGCCACGGTTTCGAGAGCGTCGACGACGTGGAAGAGATACTCGTCCTCGACCGGCGGGCCGAACTGCGCCGTATCGTGCAGGCGGCTTTTCTCCGGCAGGGGCGCACCGCGGCGGATCTTGCCGGTCAGCCGGCCCCAGCCGAGCGGGCTCCATACGAGAGCGCCCACGCCCTGGTCGAGGCCGAGCGGCATCAGCTCCCACTCGTAGTCGCGGCCGATCAGCGAATAATAAACCTGATGTGCGACATAGCGCGGCCAGCCGTGCCGTTCAGCGACCGACAAGGACTTCATCAACTGCCAGCCGGAAAAGTTTGACACGCCGACATAGCGCAGCTTGCCGGCGCGCACGAGCGCGTCGAGCGTGGCGAGCACCTCCTCGACCGGCGTTCCGGCGTCGAAGGCGTGAAGCTGCAGAAGATCGATATAGTCGGTCTTCAGGCGGCGCAGCGAATCCTCCACCGCCCGGACGAGGCGCCAGCGGGAAGAACCGGCATCGTTCGGTCCCTCGCCCATGGGCAGCGTCGTCTTGGTGGAGATCAGCACGTCCTGGCGGCGCCCCTCGAGCGCTTCCCCGAGCACCGCTTCCGAGGCACCGTCCGAATAGACGTCGGCCGTGTCGAAGAGGTTGACGCCGGACTCCAGGCAGATGTCGATGAGACGCCGCGCCTCCGCAACGCCGGTGTTGCCCCAGGCGCCGAAGAGTGGGCCGGTTCCGCCGAACGTTCCGGTGCCGAAACTGAGAAGGGGAACGTTCAGGCCGGAAGCGCCGAGACGTCGATATTCCATGTCGTTTCTCCATTTGTGCATCTGTTGGCGCGAAGAATTCATGCGCAGCCGCGGGGTGCCAGGACGGCGGCACGTTCACGGCGAATGCTCGCCACGGCGACGGCAAGGGCGGCGAGCGGCACCAGCCCCGCAACCAGCGGCAGGGCGGAAAGCCCTGGCCCGTGGTCGATGACGACGCCGCCGAACCAGGCGCCGATGGCGTTACCAAGGTTGAAGGCGGCAATGTTGAAGCTGGAGGCGAGCCCCTGGCCCGCGCCCTCGGCCTTCTCCAGCACCCACATCTGCAGGGGCGGAACCGTGGAAAAGGCGGCCGCGCCGAAGAGCCCGACGGCAATGACGAGAAGGATGCGGTCATGCACCGCGAAACCGAGAAGGAAGAGGGCGGCCGAAAGCGCGACGAGCGTGCCGAGCACCGCAGGAACCAGCCGCCGGTCGGCGAAGCGCCCACCCAGGAGATTGCCGGCGATGAGACCGCCGCCGAAGACGAGCAGGACGGGCGAGACCGCGGCCTCGGGAA
Source organism: Chelativorans sp. M5D2P16 (assembly GCF_034427935.1). Taxonomy (NCBI): domain Bacteria; kingdom Pseudomonadati; phylum Pseudomonadota; class Alphaproteobacteria; order Hyphomicrobiales; family Phyllobacteriaceae; genus Chelativorans; species Chelativorans sp. M5D2P16. The sequence goes on from NZ_JAXQNM010000038.1 coordinate 333,629, forward strand.
AGCCCGCGACCTGCGTCAGGATCGGCGCGACATAGGTGAAGGCGGCGAACACGCCGATCCAGCTCAGGACGGTCGTCAGAAGGCCCAGCAGGACCTGCGGGCGGGCGAGAACCGAGAGGCCGTTTCCGGCGGCGGACTCGCCGGGCCCGGCCTTTTCCTCGCGCGGCACGAGCACGGCGATGACGGCGAATGCGGCAAGCCCGATGAGCGTGACCGCCCAGAAGGTCGCGCGCCAGCCGAAGGCTTGGCCAAGCCAGGTGCCGAAGGGAACCCCCAGAATGTTGGCGACGGTGAGCCCGGTGAACATGATGGCGATCGCCGAGGCCTTGCGGTGCGGCGCGACGAGGCCGGTCGCCACCACGGAGCCGATGCCGAAGAAGGAGGCGTGCGCGAAGGCGGTGAGCACCCGGGCGGCCATCAGCGTCCAGTAATCCGGGGCGAGCGCGCAGGCGAGATTGCCGAGCGTGAAGACGACCATCAACGCCATGAGCAGCGTCTTGCGCGGCCACCGACCGGTTAAGGCGCCGAGCAGCGGCGCGCCGGCCACGACACCGAGCGCGTAGCCGGTGATCAGCAGGCCCGCAGCCGAAATCGACACACCGAGATCGGCACCGACCTCCAGCAGCAGCCCCATGATGACGAATTCGGTGACGCCGATGCCGAAGGCGCCGGCGGTGAGCGCATAAAGGGCAAGTGGCATGCGGTATTCCCTCGCTTGGATGGGTGGAACGCACCGCGCCGACAGCACGCGGCGGTGAGTGGCCCATAGATGGACGACGGGGAATTGTTGATGTAGACCGCTTGAAGGAAAATGATTTGTGACCTGGTTTCACGAATGGCGCGAAACGAGACCAACCGGCTGCGGGAAATCGAGGTGTTCGTTGCTGTGGTGGAGGCGGAGAGCTTCTCCGCGGCCGCGCGCCGCCTGCGGATGACCCCGTCGGCCGTCAGCAAGCTGATCGCCCGGCTGGAGGAGCGGCTGGGCATCCCCCTCATCCGCCGCTCGACGCGGCGCCTGCAGATCACGGCCGAGGGTGCGGCCTTCTACGAATCCGGCGTGCGTATCCTGGGCGAGGTCGCCGCCGCCGAGCGGGAAGCTGCGGCCGGTGCCGTCCCGCGTGGACGCCTGCGCGTCAACAGCAACGTCCCGTTCGGCCATCACTGGCTGATTCCCCTCCTGCCGAAATTCCAGGCGCTCTATCCGGAGGTGGCCGTCGACGTGGTGCTGACGGATCACGTGGTCGACCTGATCGAGGAGCGCGCTGACCTGGCCATCCGCACCGGACCGCTCAAGGCGCCCAACCTGATCGCGCGTAAGCTCATCCAGACCCGGATGGTCGTCGTGGCCGCACCCTCCTATCTCCGGACGCACGGGACGCCGAAAACGCCCGCCGATCTGGAAGGGCACCGGATGTTGGGCTTCTGCTTTCCGCGCTTCTTCGAGGGCTGGCCCTTTGTCGACGAGTCGGGAAAGCCGATCATCATCCGGCCGAGTGGCGGCTCGCTGATCAACGACGGCGAGAGCATGCGCCTGGCCGCGCTCGCCGGCGCGGGGATCGCACGCCTTTCCCATTGGCACCTGCGGGCCGATATCGAAGCGGGGCGGCTCGTTCCGCTGCTGCAGGACCACAATCCGGGCGACGAGGAGACGTTCTATGCGGTCTATGTCGGCCAGGGCAAATACTTGCCCGCCCGCGTTCGCGCGTTGTTGGATTTTCTGGTGGCGAACGTGAAGACGGGCTGAGGCGGAATGCGGTGCAGGAGAGGCCGCCGGCTCAATCGCGCGCGCCGAAAATGGCCGAGCCCACACGAACGCTGGTGGCGCCAAAAGCGATGGCCGTCTCGAAATCCGCCGACATGCCCATGGAGAGCTTCGCCACGCCCGCCTCGCGCGCGATCTTTTCCAGGAGCGCGAAATGCGGGCCGGGGTTCTCGTCGAGCGGCGGAATGCACATCAGCCCCTCGATCCCGAGCCCGTGCGTCTCCCGACAGCGGGCGACGAAGCTGGCGGCCTCGCGCGGATCGATGCCGGCCTTCTGCCCCTCCAACCCGGTATTGACTTGGACATAGAGCCGCGGACGCCGGCCCTGCTTGGCCATCTCCGCGGCGAGCGCGCCGGCGATCTTTTCCCGGTCCACCGTCTGCATGACGTCGAAGAGCGCGACCGCGTCCTTCGCTTTGTTGGATTGCAGCGGGCCGATCAGGTGCAGTTCGATATCCGGATGCTCTTCCTTGAGCGCCGGCCACTTGGCCTGCGCCTCCTGGACGCGGTTTTCCCCGAAGACCCGCTGGCCGGCCTTGATCACGGGCCGGATCGCCTCGGCGTCGAAGGTCTTGGAAACCGCGACCAGTCCTATATCTTCCGCAGCGCGGCCGTTCTCGCGCGCGGCTTCGGCGATCCTGTCCCTGACGGCTTTCAGATTGCGGGCGGCATCAAGCATGGGTCGGTGCAATCTCCTCTAAATCGCGTTCCTGCCGCCGGGAATGGCGGCACGGAGTTGACGGTTCCCGCAAACCATGGTGAAGGTCCGCCGGAAATTTCTCGTTCTTTGTATGTGAAAAAGCGGTCATGGCAACCGAACGTTACAATCCACGCACATCCGAACCCCGCTGGCAGAAGGCGTGGGAGGAGGCGCGCCTCTACGAGACCTCCAATGAGGACGGGCGGCCCACATATTATGTGCTGGAGATGTTTCCCTACCCCTCCGGCCGCATCCATATCGGCCACACGCGCAACTACACCATGGGCGACGTCGTCGCCCGCTACAAGCGCGCCAGGGGGTTCAACGTGCTGCATCCGATGGGCTGGGACGCCTTCGGCATGCCGGCCGAGAACGCGGCCATGCAGAACAAGGTCCACCCCAAGGAGTGGACCTACCAGAACATCGCCACCATGCGCGCCCAGTTGAAGATGATGGGCCTGTCGCTCGATTGGAGCCGCGAGTTCGCCACCTGCGACGTGGACTATTATCATCGCCAGCAGATGCTGTTCCTCGACTTCCACGAGAAGGGGCTGGTGACGCGGAAGACGTCCAAGGTCAACTGGGACCCGGTGGACCAGACAGTGCTCGCCAACGAGCAGGTGATCGACGGCCGCGGCTGGCGCTCCGGCGCGCCGGTGGAACAGCGGGAGCTGGCGCAGTGGTTCTTTAAAATCACCGACTATTCCGAGGATCTGCTCAAGGCCATCGACGAACTTGACGAATGGCCGGAGAAGGTGCGGCTCATGCAGCGCAACTGGATCGGCCGTTCCGAGGGCCTGTCGATCCGCTGGGCGCTGGTGGAGGACACCGCCCCCGAGGGCGCGGACGAGCTGGAGGTCTACACCACGCGTCCCGACACCATCTTCGGCGCCTCCTTCATGGCGATCTCGGCCGACCACCCGCTGGCACGCAAGGCCGCCGCGGACAATCCGCAAATTGCCGCCTTCATCGAGGAATGCCGGCGCATGGGAACCTCCGCCGCCGCGCTCGAAACGGCGGAGAAGAAGGGCCTCGACACCGGCATCCGCGTGCGCCACCCCTTCGATCCCGACTGGACGCTGCCGGTTTACGTCGCCAACTTCGTGCTGATGGAGTACGGCACGGGCGCCATCTTCGGCTGTCCGTCGGGCGACCAGCGCGACCTCGACTTCGCCAACAAATACGGCCTGCCGGTGATCCCGGTCGTGATGCCGGAAGACGCCGATGCGGCCACCTTCCAGGTCACGGAAGAGTCCTATTCGGACGACGGGATCATGATCAACTCGCGCTTCCTGGACGGCATGACGAACCGGGAAGCCTTCGAGGAGGTCGCCCGCCGGCTGGAGAAGGAAGCGCTGACGGGCCGCCCCGTGGCCGAGCGCCAGGTGAATTTCCGCCTGCGCGACTGGGGCATCTCGCGCCAGCGTTACTGGGGCTGCCCGATCCCCATGATCCATTGCGATGCCTGCGGCGTTGTTCCCGTTCCGAAACAAGACCTCCCGGTGGAACTGCCGGAGGACATCGATTTCGATAAGCCCGGCAACCCGCTGGACCGGCATCCCACCTGGCGCCACGTTCAATGTCCGAAGTGCGGTGGCGATGCGCGGCGCGAGACCGACACGATGGACACCTTCGTCGATTCCTCGTGGTATTTCATCCGTTTCGCCACACCCGATGCCGAAACGCCGACGGTGCGTGACATCGCCAACCGCTGGCTGCCCGTGGACCAGTATATCGGCGGCATCGAGCATGCGATCCTGCACCTGCTCTACTCGCGCTTCTTTACCCGCGCCATGCGCGATACCGGCCACCTGGATTTCGACGAGCCGTTCAAGGGCCTGTTCACCCAGGGCATGGTCGTGCACGAGACCTATCGTGCGCAGGACGGGCGCTGGCTCGCACCGAGCGAGGTGCGTGTGGAAGGCTCGGACGGGGGACGCAACGCCATCGAGATCGCCACGGGCAACGGCGCTGTGATCGGTCCACTTGAAAAGATGTCGAAATCGAAAAAGAACACGGTGAGCCCCGAAGACATCACCGAATCCTTCGGGGCCGACACGGCGCGCTGGTTCATGCTGTCCGATTCGCCGCCCGAGCGCGACGTGGAGTGGACCGACGAGGGTGCGGCCGGCGCGCATCGCTTCGTCCAGCGCGTCTGGCGCCTCATCTGCGAGGCCGCACCCGCCATCGAGGCAGCACAGCCGCGCTCTGCAAAGGAGGGTGAATACGCTGCGATCTCGAAGCCGGCGCACAAGGCGCTGAAGGCCGTGGGTGAGGACATCGAGCGCTTGGCCTTCAACCGCGCCATCGCCCGCATCCACGAACTCGTCAACGAGTTACAGGGGCCGCTCGGCGCGTTGGATGTCGATGCCGCGCAGAGCGCCCGGGCGGCGGCCCGCGAGGCCGTCGAATTCGTCATCCAGATGATCGCACCCTTCATGCCGCACCTGGCCGAGGAGTGCTGGGCACGGATCGGCGGCGAGGGCTTCGTCGCCGCCAGGGCGTGGCCGGACTTCGATCCCGACCTCGTTGTGGATAACGAAATCGTGCTGCCGGTCCAGATCAACGGCAAGAAGCGCGGGGATTTGACAATCGCGCGCGATGCGGATCAAGCTACGGTTGAAAAGGCGGTTCTCGGGCTCGATTTCGTGCAGAAGGCGCTGAACGGTGCCGCTCCGCGCAAGATAATCGTCGTCCCGCAGCGAATCGTCAACGTCGTCGCCTAGGGCCCTAAGCTGTCAGGGAGCACCCGTGAACGCCATTCTCAGAGCTTCGGCCCTTGCCGGCCTGATCGTCATGCTGTTTTCCGCCGCTGGCTGCACGGTCCGCCCCATGCTGGCGAGCCAGCCGGGATTGGCCGGCGAAGAAAAGGCGGCACTCTCGGCGATTTCCGTCGACCCCGTTTCCACCCGGCACGCGCAGGAGGTGCGTAACCACCTGATCTTCCTTCTGAACGGCGGCGCCGGCCAGCCCGAAAATCCGCGCTACCGGCTCGGCCTGACGGTTACGACCGCAGCCCTCGACGCCGCCCAGATACAACAGGGCAGCGAGAGCGAGCCGTCCGCGGGCATCGTCACAGTCACCGCACAATACCGGCTGATCGACAGCCAGACCGGCAATGTCGTCGCCGGCGGCCAGGAGCAGGCGAGCGCCTCCTTCGACCGGCCACTCCAGGAGTTCGCGGTGATGCGCGCCGAACGCGATGCCGAGGACCGGGCTGCGCGCGAGGCCGCCGAGTTCATCCGCCTGGCGGTCGCCCAGGACCTGGTGCGTCTGGACACGCGCTAGGCAGGCTGTGATATTGTGCAACATCGTTTTTTCGCTTCAGGAACAAAGCCTGCCTGCTGCCTCTTGAGTAGTGTCGTCATTGCGTCGTCATAGTTTTCGGTGAAACAGCCGCTAACGGAGTGCTTCGCTCATGGATCTTCATACGACGCTGATGTCGGTTGCTGGAGTGCTTGGGGGGCGCGTGCTCAGGCGCGAGGCGACCCCGGCCCATGAAGCGCCGCATATCGTCGATCAGCTGATTGCGGAGCGGACCTTCCATCTTTCCCGGCACCCCCTATGGCCGGTGGCGCGGCCGTTGCTTTACCGCTATTTCCATTATCGGCAGGCGCTCGTCATGGCCGACGAGATCGCCGAGCTGTCGGGTCATGATGCCTTCGCCTATATAAGCGCGCTGTTGTCGCTGAACGTCTCCAGCGAGGGCATACGGAACATCCCCGACAAGGGTGGCTTCATCCTTGCCCCCACACACCCGACCGGAATCGCCGATGGGATCGCCATCTACGACCTCATGAAGGAACTGCGCCCGGATTTGGCCATTTTCGCCAACCGCGATGCACTGCGCGTCAATCCCAATTTCCGCGATCTCATCATTCCGGTCGAGTGGCGGCCGGGCGAGAAATCGCACGCCAAGAGCCGCGACACGCTGGAGAAGACCGCCAAGGCCTTCACCGAGAACAAGGCCGTCGTCCTGTTTCCCGCCGGCCGCATCGCCTACTGGAACGACGACAAGCTGACGGAGCGCCCCTGGCAACCGTCGGTGGTGGCCCTGGCGCGGCGTTACGAGGTGCCGGTGATCCCGGTCAACATCACGGCGCGCAATTCGGGTCTGTTCTATCTCCTGTCGAAATATTCGACGGAGCTGCGCGACATGACGCTCTTCCACGAGCTCCTGAACAAGAAAGGCCGGGGCTTCGACATGAAGATCGGCAAGCCGATCGCCCCGGAAAGGCTCATAGGAGAGCCGGTGGAGATCGCTGCACAACTGCAGGAGCACGCGGTGTCGCGACTGCGCGAGGATCCCGAGGCGGAGTTTGCGTGCACGCCGGTTCCGGCCTGAGTTCACCCCCCTGCAGCCAGCACTCCCGAAGCCGGAGTGTATGAGCGCGGGTTTCGTTTCCTAACGCCTCCAAGTGGGCACGTTTGCGGCAAAGCTGCGATATGCCGGCCGCCGGAGGGCGCGAATCGGCCAAACTATCGGAAAGCACGCGAGAGACTTCACACCTCATGCAGGTCCGCCCGCGAGCCTTATCTCACGCGTGCCCGTTGCCGCACCCCTCGCGCAGTTCGAGGCGGCGATAGAAATCGGCAAGCTGCTTTCCACGCTCCGGCTTGAAGCTGTGGCCGGCCTCCTCCATCAGCACGATGCGGTCGATGCGGAAGGCGCGGAAGTCGTTGCGCAGCTCGCACCAGGCGACCAGGGTCCACACCTTCCCCCAAAACCACAGGCCAAGCGGCCGCACATCGCGCTGGGTCGTGCGGCCCGCCTCATCGCGATAATCGAGCCTCAGCACCCGGCGCTTCTCCACCGCGCGATCGAGAACGTCGATGGTCATGCGCTCGGCATCGCTGATCACCCAGTCGGGCGTATGGATCTCCGTGCGCGAGATGCGTTCGCGCTCGTTCTCCGGCAGTACGGTGCCGATCTTGACCAGCGCCTCCTCGGCCGCCCGCGCCATGGTCACACCGCCAAAGGCGCGCACCATGCGTGCGCCCGTCACCAGTGCGACGATCTCGTCACGGGTGAACATCAACGGCGGCAGTTCGAACCCTTCGCGCATGAGGTAACCGACGCCGGCCTCGCCGTCGATCGGCACACCCGTCGACTGCAGGTCCGCGATGTCGCGATAGATCGTCCGCTCCGAGACCTCGAGCCGCTCCGAAAGGATGCGGGCGGTGACCAGGCGGCCGCCACGCAAGTGCTGAACGATTTGGAAAAGTCGATCTGCGCGACGCATGAAGACCGCTCCTCACGCAAGCGATCCGGGATGAGGATCTTCGGAGCCGGAAGGATACACAAAACGATCGGCGAAAATAGTCACGGCCATCAAATCTGCCCTCTGTGTCGTCATCCGGCACACTGCCACAGCCCTCCTGACAACATTGCGTCAGGAGGGTGTCAGGGCGGGAGTCGCTTGTTCGGCCGAACGGCATCATCGTGTTTTGCGCGAGAAGTGAGCGGAATCCATTCCGCGGTATTGACCGTTCGGAACGGTTCCCGCGCACGGCTATGGCTTTCCTGGACGGTTCCTGGTTCGCTCACGTGAATGCCTAAACCCGCCGCGGCGGCCTTGTGGGTTCCCAGCCGATATCCCTTTGCAGGCTGGGAGGCAGGTCGTTCATGATCCGCTCGCCGATTCGGCGGCGCCGGCGCTGCCTGAGGAATTCGGCAAAGCGAACCATGACTCGCAGTACTGGCTGACCGACGATTGCCATGGCTTCTCATCCTCCAGCTGAAATGCCGCCGAAGGATCGCACAGCCATGGTGACAACGTTTGGTCAGGAGACCCCGGGCAGGACCGGTGCGAACATTCCTGCCTGACAGCAGGGCCGCCCGCTGCCGCCAGGTCGCGAAAAGGTGCGACGGTTCGGCAGCGGGGAAGTCGATTGTCGGAAGGGGCGACCCTTCAGGGACGGACCGCAGTCACTTCAATCTCGACCAGAAAGCCCGGATTGGCGAGCCCGGCGACCTGGACAACGGACCGAGACGGCAGGTTCGGCTGTTCTTCCGTACCAAAGAATTGCGTGTAACCTTCCATGAAGCCGTCGAAATCCATCCGGCCGCCGTTTTCGGGATCGCCCACCAGGAAAACCTGCATTTTCACAACGTCGCCCATCGTCAGGTCGAGGCGCTCGAGTGTCTTTTCAATGGACTCCAGCACGGAAACGGTCTGGGTTGTCGTATCTCCAAAGGCAGCCACGCTGGACCTGTCGGCCTGCTCGTCGACCACCGAGGGGATCGCGCCGCTCAAATAAACCGTGGTCTTGCCGGCCGGGATTTCGACCGCCTGGGCAATCGGGAAATCCGAGTTAGGGATCTTGTGGCGCACGATGTCCTGAGCCATCGCACTTCCGGCCACGAGCATGCCAGCCATCAGCATGGCAGCACCGATCCGCACTTGAATCATACGCTTTCTCCTCTTTTGCAGATGGATCGGGGCGACAACGAAGGTCCGCGCCGCCCCCAGGCACTTTACCGGCTGGCGGCCACGTCTTCGGGTTTTACCGCATCCTGGTAATCGTTGCCGAAGTGGGTACGCACGTAATTGACCACGGCGGCCACCTGCTCGTCGCTCATCATCTGGCCGACGGCCGGCATGTTCTTGAAGCCGTGCAGCACCACATAGACGGGATAGCTGCCCGCCGCCAGGTTCTCGTTTCCGGCAAGGGCCGGATAATTGCCGGCGCCGGTCGCGCCCTGCCCCTGGTCCATATGGCAGGCGGCGCAGACGCTGGCGTAGAGTTCTTCCCCGCTCTTTTCACCGAACTTGTCACCTTCACTCAGCGTTATACCTGCCGAATCGGCGAGCGCGGCCGGTCCCGCGAGCGCGGTTGCGAAGAGGGAAGCGGCGAGGAGGCCGAAAGACCGTAAGGATTTTTCTGTCATGGTGGCACGCCCTTCAGTTGAAGAGGAAAAAAGGACCGACATGATCACCCCGCCACGACGCGCTGGTGGAGCCGTGTGATCGCATCCAGGGACGACAGGATCGCCCCCTCCATCCAGGCGGGGATATAGGATGCGTGCTCGCCGGCAAGCACGATGCGGCCATCGATCTTGCAGAGATTCTCGTAGTGCTCCTTGCGCATCTCTTCCGTCCAATCGCCGGCGCAACCGAGCGTGAACGGCGAACGGTGCCAGGCCCACGAGACGCCGTTCTCGAACTCCTCCTTGTATTGCGGGTGGATCTGCGCGCCGTATTCGACGGCCCGCTTGACCCGTTCGTCGGGCGCCATGGAGGTGAACTCATAGGAGTTCGGCCCCTGCCAGGTGTAGCACCCCAGAAGAACGCCCTTGCCCTTGGTGTTGAAGTCAGTGCTCGGGTAGGAAATCTGGGAGATCGGCAGGTCGGTGTAGCTGACGCCGCCGAAGATCAGGTCGTCCTCCTCCCAGAAGCGGCGCTTGAACTGAAGACCGACCTTGACCGAGGAGGCATAGGGCACGGCTTCGATCGCCGCCTGCATATCGGCGCCGACATTGATGTCGATCTGGCTGAGGATCGTCAGGGGAATGGTGCACACGCACCAGTCGGCGCTCGCCTGCTGGGTGGTTCCGGGATTCTCGCTGTCCTCGTAATAGGCCGTGACCCCGTTGTCGCCCTGCTCGATCTTGGTGACCTTGGCATTGTAGGTGATCAGGTCGCCGACTTCCCTGACAAAGGCCTGGGCGATCATGTCGATGCCGCCGACCGGCTGGAACATGGTCGTCTGGAATTCGTAGAGCGCGAAGTTGGCAAGGTTGCCCCAAAGACCCGAATTAAGAATCGCGGAAAGACCGAGCGGTTTTCCAGGCGTGGGTGCCGCGCCGAGGCCTCCACCCGGATCTTGTTCGAAGCCGCGGTACTCGCTGGTATGGATGCTCTCCTTGTAGGCGTAGTTCTCGTCGAGCACGCCCCAGGAGCGAAGAGCCTCCAAAAGCATCTCCTGGTCTTCCTTGGTGACATCGCCTTCAAGTGCGCCCTTCTGGGTGACCTTGGCCAGCAGTTCCGATGTATGTCCCCGAAGATCGGTCTTGATGTGGCGCACGCGCTGCGGCTTGCCGCCGAATGCGTCCTTGGAGTGCAGGAAGGCGTTGTGGTTGAGCTGCTGGAAGGGCTCCAAGGTCACACCGAGGCGCTTGCAGTAGTCAAGCAGACCGTGGTGATGATAGGGAATCCGCCACGGGCCGGGATTGAGGTAGTGCCCCTCGTCGAATTCGCATTTCTGAGTGGCACCGCCCAGCTCCGTCACCGTGTCGCCACCGCGTATGGTCCAGTTACGGCCGCCGGCCCGGTTGTTGTATTCCAGTATCTGCACGCTGTAGCCGGCCTGACGCAGCTCGAGCGCGGCCGTCAGGCCGGCCAATCCCGCGCCGAGGATCAGGACGGAAGCGCCCTTCGGATCGCCTTCGAGCTTGATGGGGCCCTTGTAGCCGGACTCAGCCGCCAGTCCGAGGGTGGTCATGGCATGGTACATGGCCGCGCTGCCCGCGGACATGCCGATCAAGGAAAGGAGATTGCGCCGGGTCAAGCCGGTAACGAGCTGATGGTCCTGCATTTTTTGATCCTTCTGAGCGACGGTCTGCCGAACGGCAGCGCAATGCCCGATGAGAACTCCCTCTCGTGACGCAGGTCACGAAGGCAGCCTATGCCTGCCACCAACCAAGTCAACCGAAGCAGTCGCGATGGAACAATAGTCCGTTAAACTCTGGCGCAAGGAGAAAAGTTTCCGCCGCAAGTCTTGCGCGTAAGGAAAGTTCGAGAATGGATCACGCGGCATTCGCTCGCGCAGATGATCCTGCGCGATGCGGTTATCCGGAAAAGTTCCGCCGAAAGCGGTTCACTCTCGGCCACCGGCTTCCCGCCCCTATTCCTCTTCCCGCACGGGAACCGTGTAGTTGAGCGGCAGACGCCCGCCATCCGCGTAGATGGTCTGGCCGGTGATGTAGCTCGCGTCGTCTGAGGCCAGGAAGGCGGCGATTCCGGCGATTTCGTGCGGATCGCCGATGCGGCCGAGCGGCGTGCGCGATAGGATCCGGTCGCGGGCGGCAGAGTCGGCGTTCACGCTGGCCAGGATGTCGGTCATGATGGAGCCGGGGCCGATGGCGTTGACGCGGATGCCGTGCGGCGCCAGCGACAGCGCCATCACCTTGGTGAGCTGGTTCACGCCGCCCTTCGAAACGGAATAGGGTACCTGGTTGGCGATGGCGAAAACGGCGTTCACCGACGACATGTTGATGATCGCGCCCGCCGCGCCGCCGCCCTTCACCTTGTCGACCATATAGCGGGCGACGGCCTGGCCGACGAGGAAGGTGCCCTTGAGATTGACCGCCAGCACGCGGTCGAAGTCTTCCTCCTTGAGGTCGAGGAAATCCGCCCCGTGCACGATGCCGGCATTGTTGACCAGGATATCGATATCGCCCAGCGACTCGACGCTGGAGGCGACCAGGTTGTGCACGTCCAGGCTTTTGCCCACATCGGTCTTGACGAACCGCGCCTCGCCCAGCTTCTCGAGATCCTTCAGCGCCCGCTCGCCCTTTTCAGAGTCGATATCGGCAATGACGACGCGCACACCCTCGCGCAGGAAGCGCTCGGCTATGGCATAGCCGATGCCGCCGGCCGCTCCCGTCACGATCGCCGTTTTTCCGTCCAGAGCCATGATCTCACCTCGTCAGTATCCTGCGCCGGAAACTGAGCCGCCCGCGCTGCAAGGTCAAGCTGCATCTCGCCGACTCCCGGCCACCTTTTGACAGCGCGGCGCAAAGAAGGGCACAAGGAGGAACACTCATTCACCGGTTTGCCCGCGCAATGACCAAAATCCTCTCGCTGCTGATCATGGCCATGATGGTCCTGCACCTCATCAGGCCACTGGGCCTTCCCGGCCTGAAGAGGCGGCAGGACTTCTGGAAGCTCGCCGTGGCCGCCCTGGCCGCGATCATGGTGACTGTCGGCATCAGCCATAGTTGGTAACCGTCGGGAGCCGCCGCCTCAGGCGACCAGCCGTCCCGGCCGGTGGGTCTGTTTCTCTTCCTGCATATAGGCCAGAAGATGCTCGGCCCAGGCACGGTAACCGTCGGCCGAGGCGTGAAACCCGTCATCGGAGAATCCGGCTTCGGGATCTTCGATCGGCAACCGCTCGGCCGGCACAGCGCCGCGTTCCAGGCACAGCGCCGTGCCCATCCGGTTGATGAGCGAGGCGCGGATTTCCAGGATCTGGCCGAGCGCCGGCGGCAGGGCCGGCACGCTGCGCATGTCGACCACCGGCGACCAGACGATCAGCGCCTCCGGCCACCTGGCCCTGAGTGCATAGAGAAGGCCGCCGAACTCACGCTTGAAGCGGCGCACCGTATGGAAGTTTTTTACATCGTTGGTGCCGACGGCCAGAACGATGTGCGTCCATTCCTCGGCCGCCAGATTGGGCACCACGTGATCGCGGATCTCGCCCGCCGTGGCGGAGTTGAAGCCGGCCGCCCGCCAGACCACCGCGCGCTCGTGGCGCAGCGCGATGAGACGGGCGAGCTGCGCCGGCAGCCCAACGTCGGTATCGGCGATGCCGACGCCGGCAACCGAGGAATCGCCCACCACCAGGAGGCGCACCGTCGGCTCGGCCCCGTCGATGCGGTGGCGTACCCAGCCGGTTGGCGGCAGCATGCGGCGCACACGCAGGCGAACGCCGATGCCCTGCCAGGCATAGACGGGAAAGGCGAGCCAGGACAAAAGCGCGGCGAAAAAGCCCATCCCCTCCTATATCTCAGCTTTGCGACGGGCGGCAACGCGGGCCAACGCCGCGCCGGATGGCTTCAGGCGGCCTTCTCCAGATCCGCATTCCATTCGCCGCGTGCGGCGAGCGCGTTCATCCGGGCACGGTGCGCGAAGGCGCGCTGGCCGGCAGCCACATTCTCGTCCCGGCCGCTCCACGCCTTCAGGGCCGGCGCCTGCAGGGCCCGGCCGTAGGAGAAGGTGAGCGTCCAGGGAAGGTCGTGACCGGCGTTCATGATCGACAGGTGCGCCGTCGCCTCCTCGTCGGACTGGCCGCCGGAGAGAAAGGCAATCCCGGGAACGCTCGCCGGCACGGTGGCCTTGAGACAGCGCACGGTCTTCTCCGCCACTTCCTCCCGCGAGGCCTTGCGCAGCTTCTGGCCGTCGATGACCATATTCGGCTTCAGCACCATGCCTTCGAGCACAACGCGTGCATCGTAGAGTTCCTGGAAGACCGTCTTCAGAACCCACTCGCTGACGTCGTAGCAGCGGTCGATCGTGTGACCGCCGGGTGTGCCGTCCATCAGCACCTCCGGCTCGACGATCGGCACGATGCCGGCCTCCTGGCAAAGGGCGGCATAGCGCGCCAGCACCTGGGCGTTCTGCTTGACCGCACCCCATGACGGCAGGCCCTCGGAAATGGAGATGACGGCGCGCCATTTGGCAAAGCGCGCGCCGAGCCCGTGATACTCTTCGAGCCGCTCGCGCAGTCCGTCGAGCCCTTCGGTGATCTTCTCTTCGGGGAAGCCGGCCAGCGGCTTGGCGCCCTTGTCCACCTTGATGCCGGGCACCGCGCCCGCGCGCGCGATCAGGTCCACCAGCGGTGTGCCGTCCCGCGCCTGCTGGCGGATCGTCTCGTCATAGAGGATGACGCCGGAGATATAGGTCTGCATCGCCTCCTCGGCGCTGAACAGCATCTCCCTATAGTCCCGCCGCGTATCGGCCGTCGAGTCGACGCCAACCGAATCGAGGCGCTTCTTGATCGTGCCGGTGCTCTCGTCCGCGGCCAGAATGCCCTTGCCCGGGGCCAGCATCCGGGCTGCGATGTCCTCAAGGCGTTCACTCATCTTACCTGCCTCCTGCATACTATCTAGAAGCCGTTACCAGATGAAAGGACAAAACGGAATGCGGACAGGATTCCCCTAATCGATTGAAATGAAAAGATGTTCCTTTATTTCGCCAGAGCCGCCACACCGGGCAGGACCTTGCCTTCCATCCACTCCAGGAAAGCCCCGCCAGCCGTCGACACATAGGTGAAATCGTCCGCCACACCGGCCTTGTTGAGCGCCGAGACCGTGTCTCCGCCGCCGGCGACGGAGACCAGTAGGCATTCCCGCGTGCGAGCAGCCGCATGGCGCGCTGCGGCGACCGTCGCCCGGTCGAAGGGCTCGATCTCGAAAGCTCCGAGCGGCCCGTTCCAGACCACGGTATCGGCCCGGTCGAGCCATTCCTTCACCGTCTCGATACTCTTTGCTCCGACATCCAGGATCATGGAGTCTTCGGGGACCGCCGAGACGTCGACCACCTCGCTTTCCGCGCCGGCCTTGAATTCCCGCGCCACGACGACGTCGACGGGCAGGACGATGGCGCAGCCGGCGCTCGCCGCGTCGACCATGATCTGCTTGGCGGTTTCGCCGAGGTCGTGCTCGCACAGCGACTTGCCGACACCCGTGCCGCGTGCGGCGAGGAACGTGTTAGCCATGCCGCCGCCGATCACCAGGGCATCCACCCTCTTGACCAGGTTGAGCAGGAGATCGATCTTGGTCGACACCTTGGCACCGCCGACGATCGCCAGGACCGGGCGCTTCGGATTGCCGAGTCCCTTCTCCAGCGCCTCGAGCTCGGCCTGCATGGTGCGCCCGGCATAGGCGGGCAGGAGATGCGCCAGCCCCTCGGTCGAGGCGTGCGCCCGGTGGGCCGCGGAAAAGGCGTCGTTCACATAGATGTCGCCGTTTTCGGCGATGGCCCTTGCGAATTCGGGATCGTTCCCTTCCTCGCCTGCGTGGAAGCGCGTGTTCTCGAGAAGCAGGATATCGCCCGATGTCATGTCGTCGACCGCCGCCTTCGCGGCCTCGTCCACGCAATCCGCGGCGAAAAGGACCCGCCTGTCGAGCGTGGTCTCCACCGCCCTGGCGATCGGCTCAAGCGAGGCTTCCGGGTCACGCTTGCCCTTCGGCCGTCCGAAATGGGCGAGCAGGATCACCTTGGCCCCTTTGTCCGCAAGTTCGACGATGCCCGGCGCCACGCGCTCGATACGTGTCGTATCGGTTACCGAACCGTCTCGCACCGGTACGTTCAGGTCGACACGCATGAGCACGCGCTTGTCCCGCACGTCGCCCAGATCGTCCAGGGTTTTGAAATCGGCCATCGATGCGTTATCTCCTCGCTTTGCCGGTGCCCGGGAGGAACATACAACCCGCGGCGCGGGAGGCAAGACCGTCGCTAGTCGCTGCTCGCATCGGTCGCAGCCGCCCCGCCGCGCTTGCGGCGCGCGATCCACCACCGGCGAAGGAAGGCCCACAGCCGACTCAAGGCCTCACCGGCACTGATGAAGACCGGCACCGGCGCGGGCGGCGGCGGTGGCTCCACGGAAAGGCCGATGCTGATGATCCGCCCGTTCTCGTCGACGTCGCGCACGATGAGTTCGATGCTGCCGAGCGGCAGGCGGTCGCCATATTCGGCCCGCCCGCCGAGACGCTTGCGCACGAAGTCGGCGATTGGCAGCGCCTGATCCTCTTCGCTCAGGCCGAGCGCATAGGCCGCCTCGATATCCTCGGCGGGCCGCTCGGGATCGACCGCGAAGGCGCCGAAGAATTCCGTATCCTCCGAATCCACCTCCGCGGGGCTGGCGAAGAGCCGGTCGAGCAGGCGGGGATAGCGGTCGGGCACGAAGATGTAGACCCGGTCACCGGCCATGAGCCGGCCGGCATACTGGTAGGTCATGGAGCGCCCCTCGCGCACGACGAGAGACGGGCGTGCCCAGCGCGGGATGCGCTCGCCCCGCTCCACCGGACTGCCGGCGACGACGCGATAGGCCAAGAGCTCGTGCCGGACCGAGCCGGGCAGTTCCAATTCCACCTTGTCGACCGGTCCCGAGCGCGGCGGCACGATCATGCCGAGCCTGCGCGCCACCGGGCCGATGCTCCAACCCTGCACCATCAGCGAGACGAGCACGATGAGAAAGGCGATATTGAAGATGTTGCGGCCGTTCTCCAACTCGTCGATGAGCGGCAGGAGCGCAAGCAGGATCGACACGGCGCCCCGCAGACCCACCCAGGAGATGAACGCGGTCTCCGCGCGCGAATACCGGAATGGCGCCAGGCACACCGCCACCGCCACCGGTCTGGCCACGAAGATCAGGAACAGGCCGATAAGCAGGGCGGGTAGCGCTATGGTCGGAAACTGCGACGGAGTCGCGAAGAGTCCCAGCACCAGAAACATGATGATCTGCGCCAGCCAGGTGACCCCGTCCTGGAAGCGCTTCAACATGGCCGTGGAACGCATCTGCACATTGCCCGCCACGAGCCCGGCGACATAGACCGCCAGGAAGCCCGACCCGCCGACGGAACCGGCAAGCGCGAAGACAAGCAGCGAGAGCGCCAGCACGAAGATCGGCAGAAGCCCCTGCTCGAGGCGCAGCCGCGTCACCAGCCGCACGATGAGATAGCCGCCGGCCAGCCCGGCGACGAGCCCGATGCCCATCTGCTGCAGGAAACCGAGCGCCACTTCCCGCGCCAGCGCGCCCCCGTCGATCTGCACGCCGGCGGCAATGACACTGACCAGAGATATGGTGAGGAAGATGGCCATCGGATCGTTGGAGCCCGACTCCACTTCCAGGGTGGAGCGCACCCGGTCGCGCACAGAGATATTGCCGACCCGCAGCAGGAAAAACACCGCCGCGGCGTCCGTGGAGGCCACGGTGGCACCGATCAGGAAGCCTTCCAGCCAGTCGAACCCCGCGAAGTAGCGCGCGGCAAGTCCAACCAAAGCGGCGGTGAGGACGACGCCCAGCGTTGCAAGCACGATTGCCGGCGCGGCGGCCGCGCGAAAGCTGGCTAACTTCGTGCCGAAACCGGAGTCGAAAAGGATGACGGCAAGTGCCAGCGAGCCGATGAAGAAGGCCACCGAGGCATTGTCGAAATCGAGCCCCAGCCCGTCGGTTCCGGCAGCAAGGCCGATGCCGAGGAAGACGAGCAGAAGGGGGGTGCCGAAGCGGAAAGCGATCAGGCTTGAAAACGCGGCAAACAGCACGAGTGCCGTGGCTATCAAGATAATCAGATAGACTGCCTGATCCATGGTCCTCTCTGAAGCGAGTCAACCGCCGCTAAGGTGCGGCGAATGCTCCGCTCGTGCAAGCGGGCGGTACAAACAAAAATACCCGGCACCATGGCCGGGTATTTCCGTCCAAAGCTTTTTCCGAAATCAGCCGAGCGTCTTGCCGATCACCACCGCCACATCGGCCATGCGGTTGGAGAAGCCCCACTCGTTGTCGTACCAGGACATCACCCTGACCAGATCTCCCTCGATGACCTTCGTCTGGTCGAGCGCGAAGGTGGAAGAGGCGGGGTTGTGGGAGAGATCGATGGAAACGAGCGGCTCATCCGTATAATCGAGGATGCCCTTGAGCGGACCTTCCCTGGTGGCTGCAACCAGCGCCTGGTTCACTTCCTCGACGGTCACCTTCCGCTTCGGCACGAACTTGAAGTCGATGACCGACACATTGGGAACCGGCACGCGGATCGACACGCCGTCGAGCTTGCCTTTCAGTTCCGGCAGCACCAGGCCGACGGCGCGCGCGGCCCCCGTCGACGTCGGGATCATCGACATGGCGGCGGCCCGGGCGCGGTAGAGGTCCTTGTGCATGGTGTCCAGCGTCGGCTGGTCGCCCGTATAGGCGTGCACCGTCGTCATGAAGCCCTTGTCGATGCCGAAGGCATCGTGGAGCACCTTGGCGACCGGCGCCAAGCAGTTGGTCGTGCAGGAGGCGTTGGAGATGACCTCGTGCTCGGCGGTGATCTTGTCGTGGTTGACGCCGTAGACCACCGTCAGGTCGGCACCGTCGGACGGCGCCGAAACGAGCACGCGCTTGGCGCCGGCGGTAAGATGCGCCGAGGCTTTCTCCTTGGAGGTGAAGATGCCGGTGCACTCCAGCACGACATCCACGCCAAGCTCGCCCCAGGGCAGATTGGACGGATCGCGCTCGGCCAGAACCTTGAAGGAATCGGAGCCGACGACAATCGAGTCGCCCTCGACCTTGATCTCACCGGGAAAACGGCCGTGCACGCTGTCGTAGCGCATGAGATGCGCGTTCGTTTCCACCGGGCCCAGATCGTTGACGGCGACGACATCGATGTCCTTGCGGCCGGACTCATAAATGGCGCGTACGACATTGCGCCCGATGCGGCCAAATCCGTTGACGGCTACTTTGACAGTCATGAACTACCTCCGGCGTGCATGGTGCCGCGCCCATGCGCGGCGGAATGATTGTTCTTGGCGGCGCCCATTACAACAATACAGAACTTGCAGGCGCCGCGGCCAGTGATCAAACGCCGCACCTCAATCAGCGGCCGGCATGAAGTCGCGCCTCGACCGCCCGCACGGCGGCCTCCGCGGTGATGCCGAAATGCTTGTAGAGTTCCGGCGCCGGCGCGCTGGCGCCGAAGCCGCTCATGCCGATGAAGATTCCATCGATTCCGATGAAGGAATCCCAGGCTTGGCGGACGCCGGCCTCGATCGCGACTCGGATGGGGGCTTCGCCGAGGATAGCCTCGCGATAATCCTCCGGCTGGCCCTCAAACAGCTCGAAACAGGGCACCGAGACCACCCGGGTCGGGTGGCCGCGCTCCTCGAGCATGGCCTTTGCCTGAACGGCGATTTCCACTTCGGAACCGCTGGCGAAGATCGTCACCTCCGGCGCGTCGCTCGCGGGAGCCAGTTCGTAAGCGCCGCGGGCGCAAAGATTGTCGTCTTCGAATTCGCGCCGCACTGGCTCCAGCTTCTGGCGCGTCAGCGCCATCGTGGAGGGCGTCTTCCGGGAATTCAGGGCGAGTTCCCAGCATTCGGTCGTCTCCACCGCGTCCGCTGGACGGAAGACCTGATGGTTCGGGATCGCCCTGAGCGCCGCCAGATGCTCGACCGGCTGATGCGTCGGGCCGTCCTCGCCGAGTCCGATGGAATCATGCGTCATGACGAAGATCGAACGGATGCCCATCAGCGAGGCGAGCCGCATTGCCGGACGCGCATAATCGGAGAAGGTGAGGAAGGTGCCCCCATAGGGGATAAGCCCGCCATGCAGCGCAATCCCGTTCATGGCCGCCGCCATGGCGTGTTCGCGAATGCCGTAATGGATGTAGCGGCCAGTGAAGTCGTCGGGAGTGACGGAAGCGGTCTGGCTCGTCTTCGTATTATTGGAGCCGGTGAGGTCGGCCGAACCGGCAATGGTCTCGATCACGCAGTCATTGATGACCTCGAGCGCCATTTCCGAGGCGTTACGTGTGGCGACCTTCGAATTCTCCTGCGCCAGCTTCTTCTTGTACTCGAGGATTGCCGATGGCAGCGCCTCGGGCAGGTCGCCGCGCATACGTCGCTCGAATTCGCCGCGCGTCTCCGGATCGGCCGCGGCAAGCCGCGTCTTCCAAGCGCCGCGCTCCTTGGCCGAACGCAGGCCGGCAAGCCGCCAGTCATCCAGAATGTCCGAGGGCACGACGAACGGGTCAGCCTCCCAGCCAAGCGCTTTGCGCGTGGCGGCGATCTCCTCCGCACCGAGCGGCGAGCCATGCGCCTTGTTTGTGCCGGCCCGTGTCGGGGCGCCGTGCCCGATAACCGTGCGGAAGGCGATCATCGTCGGCCGGTCGGACTGGCGCGCTTCCTCGATCGCTGCGGCGATGGCATCGGGGTCGTGCCCGTCGACCCGAATGGTCGACCAGCCCGAAGCGGCGAAGCGCGCGCACTGGTCGGTCGAATCAGCCAGCGACACCGGGCCGTCGATGGAGATCTGGTTGTCGTCGAAAAGCACGATCAGCTTGGAAAGCCGCAGATGGCCGGCAAGCGCCAGCGCCTCCTGGCTGATGCCTTCCATCAGGCACCCGTCGCCCACGAGGGCGTAAGTGTGGTGATTGACGAGATCGTCGCCGAAGCGGGCGTTCAGGAGCCGCTCGGCGATCGCCATACCCACGGCGTTGCCGAGACCCTGGCCGAGCGGACCGGTCGTGGTCTCGATGCCGGCGGCATGACCGTATTCCGGGTGGCCGGCCGTGCGCGAGCCGAGCTGGCGGAAATTCTTGATCTCCTCGAGCGTGATGTCCTCATAGCCGAGAAGATAAAGCAGCGAGTAGAGCAGCATCGAGCCGTGCCCGGCCGACAGCACGAACCGGTCGCGGTCCGCCCACTGGGGGTTCTTCGGATCGTGCTTCATGAAGCGCGTGAACAGCACGGTGGCAATGTCGGCGGCGCCCATCGGCAGGCCGGGGTGGCCCGATTTGGCTTTTTCGACGGCGTCCATGGACAGGAAGCGGATCGCGTTCGCCATCCGGTCGTGTTTCTCGCGTGAAATCATCTCTGCTCGCTGAATCGGCTGCCGGTTGTTTTCAGGCAAAGGGCGCTCTCGCTCACCCAGGAAAGCAGGCGACACATAGCAGCTAGGCGGCCCAAGTCAATAAACGGCGACAGCGTTGGAAGGTTCATGCCCGCAGCGTCACGAAAGGCGGCAATTTGCGCAAAGCGGGGGATAGCCGCCAATCGAGTTGACGGCCCCTTAACCCGCCGCGTAATCTTTCGGTTATAAAATCTTATGATTGCGCGCGATTCGCAGGCGGGTGGGCCGGGAATGGGTTGCAATGTCTGGCGATACCACACTCAAAGATGCAATCGGCCGCCTTGGAAAAGCCGTTGAGGCGCTGGAAGCTGCCGCCGAGGATCGGCTGGAGAAGGAAAGGGACTTCGCGGAGGCCGAGGCGGAGGTCCAGCGCATGGGCGCCGACCGGGCGCGCCTCGCCCAGGAAATCGACAAAACCGAAGCAAGAGCGGAGCGCCTGGCGGAAGTGAACCGCGAGGTCTCACGGCGATTGGTCGCCGCAATGGAGACGATCCGCGCCGTGCTTGATCGCTAGAGCATTTGCAGGCGAGTGGCCTCGCTTGCCGTTGCACAAATGCAGCAGAACAAACAGATAGAGCGAAGGTGTAGCGAGAGCGAGCGCATCACGCTTCAGGCCCCGGGTGGAAGGAATGGCACAGGTAACTGTCACGATCGATGGAAAAGCCTACCGCATGGCCTGCGACGAGGGCCAGGAGGAGCATCTGTTCAACCTCGCCCAGCGCTTCGACCGCTATGTAGGACATTTGAAGGACTCGTTTGGCGAAATCGGCGACCAACGCATCACCGTGATGGCCGGAATCATGGTCATGGATGAGCTGGTGGAGCTGCAGAGGCGCATGCAGGCCCTGGAAACCGAAATCGGCGCATTGCGCAAGACCCGTGACGAGGCACTTTTGAAGGTCGATGAGAACGACGTCACGCTGAGCAGCACGCTGGCCGAACTGACCGAGCGCATCGAGGCGGTGGCCTCCAAGCTCGCCAGCTCTTGAGTGATCTTCGCAGGAAGCCAGAGCGGAATGGCGCGCCTCGGCGCGCGGGGAAACGGCGACAGGATGACCAGACCGCGCAACCCGGTTCAGCTTGCCATCGTGGGGGCCGCCCACGGCATACGCGGGGAGGTGCGGGTGAAGCCGTTCACCGAGGACCCCCTGGCGCTCGCCGATTACGGCCCGCTCTACACAGGCGACGGCCAGCCGCTCACGATAACCGCCATCCGGCCCGCGAAAGACGTGGTGATCGTCCGTTTCGACGGAATTGCAGATCGTAACGCGGCCGAAACATTGACTGGAGAAGCCCTTTTCGTCGACCGTTCGGCCCTGCCCGCGGAATTGGAGGAGGAAGAATTCTACCACGCCGATCTGGTCGGCCTGAGGGTCTTCGACGAAGCGGATGCTGAACACGGGACGGTGGTCGCCATCCACAATTTCGGCGCCGGCGACATTCTGGAAATCCGTCCCGCCTCCGGCCCGACACGGATGATTCCCTTCACTCGCGCGGCGGTGCCCGCGATCGATTTCGGCAACGGCACGATCCGCATCGACAGGGAAGCGGCGGGGTTTGACATCGAGGAGCGGCAACCCGGCGAGATCATGCAACCGACCGCGCGCGGACGGAAAACCGGGAGCGGCCGTTGAACTTCCGTGCCACCATCCTCACGCTCTATCCGGATATGTTCCCTGGTCCGCTGGCCCTTTCGCTCGCCGGCCGCGCACAGGAGGCCGGCACGTGGGCCCTGGAGACGGTACAGATCCGCGACTTCGCCACCGACAGGCACCGCAGCGTCGACGACACGCCCGCCGGCGGCGGCGCCGGCATGGTGATGCGGGCGGACGTGCTTGCCAGCGCCATCGATCATGCCGCGCCGCCGGGCGATCCCCGCCCAAAGCTCTTGATGAGCCCGCGCGGCCGGCCACTCACCCAGGCGCGCGTGCGCGAACTGGCCGCCGGCCCCGGCGCCGTCATCGTCTGCGGGCGCTTCGAAGGCGTGGACCAGCGCATCATCGAGGCGCGGGCCCTAGAGGAGGTCTCGGTTGGCGACTACATCCTGTCCGGCGGCGAACCGGCTGCGCTGGTGCTTCTGGATGCCGTCGTGCGGCTTCTGCCCGGCGTCATGGGCAACCAGGCCTCGGGCGCGGAGGAGAGCTTCGAAAGCGGGCTCCTCGAACATCCGCATTACACCCGGCCCTCCAACTTCGAAGGCCACGCGATCCCGGATGTCTTGCTGTCGGGCAATCACGCCAGGATCGGGGCATGGCGCCACGCCGAGGCCGAACGACTGACGAAGGAGCGGCGGCCGGATCTTTGGAAGGTCTACAAGGATCCGAAATAAACGCTTTCGGCCACCGATCGGAGGCACGGGGTATGCGACAGATCAAGATCAAGCGCCTTTACGACGCGCCCGCTCCCGAGGACGGGTTTCGCGTCCTTGTCGATCGCCTCTGGCCACGCGGTATCGCGAAGGAGAAGGCGGAGATCCACCACTGGGCGAAGGAGGCCGCCCCGTCCACGGAACTGCGCAAATGGTTCCATCACGACCCGGAGCGGTGGAACGAGTTTGAACGCCGCTACCGCGCCGAACTCGCGACGCGAACGGATCTGCTCCGCGAGATCGTGGCGTTGGGCGGTGACCGGCCGCTGACCCTTCTCTATTCCGCAAAGGATCGCACCCATAACCAGGCGGTCGTCCTGAAGGATGTGCTGGAACGGATCTGAACCGGCACAAGGCCCGTGCCGGCGCGGCCAGCGGTCGCCACCCGCAGGCCCTTTCGGAACCTTCCACGGACATGCGCCGTTCGATGCGCTCGTAAACGGATCGCAAGGCGTAGCTCACGGATGTCCGGAATCTCTTCGAGCAGAACCGTCTACACGCACGGATGCGTGCAGGATGGGCACGAGGCGGCAACGCACGACTTGCTGGCCCGGCGGCTTGCCGGCCTGCTCGGCTTCGCCTTCGGTGGCGCCTGCGAAAATTTCGGGATCGACGAGACCTCCTATCTCATTCCGCGCACCTCCCTCAGTGGCGCCGAGACAGCATCCCGCTACCGGATTGGCCACGAGGGCGATTTGCTCGGCGGCTGGGTGCCGGAGGCCTACATGGCGACAAAAGCGATCCTGCACCCACTCGTCTCGCCAAGGGCGGCAGCCCCGCCGGGATGGCCGGAACGGCTGACACGGGCGGCCAGCGACGTGACGCTGCCCGGCTTCACCGCCTTTTCGCTCGATGATGCCCGCGCGGCAGGTGAGATCCTCCGCCCGCACGGACCCGTCCGGGCCAAGCCGGTCCACGGCACGGGCGGGCATGGCCAGGCGGTCGCCGCCACCGCCTTGGAACTGGAGGACGCGCTCGCCCACCTTGCCGCACAATACCCGCCGGGCGATGGCCTTGTTCTGGAGGCCGACCTTTCACAGGTGATCACCTATTCCGTCGGCCAGCTGCGTCTCCCGCATCTAACCGTCAGCTATTGCGGCACGCAGTTTCTGACGACGGACAATACGGGCCATGCGGCCTATGGCGGCTCGGAGCTTACCGCCGCCGTGGGCGGGTATGAGAACCTGCCGGCCGAGATCCTGCCGGCCGCAATGGCGCGGGCGGCCGCTTGTGCCGCACGTTTCGACGGGCTGGCGGACCGGCATCTGTCCGGCCTGATCGCCTCCAGGCGCAATTACGACGTCGCCGCTGGCCGACTGGCCGGCGGCGCGCCGGCAATGGGGGTCATCGACCAGTCCTGGCGTGTCGGCGGAGCGACCGGGGCGGAGATCGTTGCCATCGAGGCGCTTTCACGCAACCCCGACGCCCGGGCCGTGCGTGCGCGGTCCACCGAGGTTTACGGAGCCGGACAAATACCTCCGGAGGGCGCCCTGGTCTGCTATCATGGTGAGGACCCCGCGGTCGGACCACTGCTCAAATACGCTTTCGTGGAGGATGTCCTTGCGCGTTAGCCCACTGAAAGTCCCCGTCGCACAGGATCTGCTCTCGGGCCAACTCGTCGAGCCGCAGACCGGGCTGCCCGGCGTTCTCTTCATCCATGGCTGGAACGGCAGCCAGGAAAGGGACCGCATAAGGGCACGGGCCCTTTCGCAGTTCGGCTTTGTCAGCCTCACCTTCGATCTGCGCGGCCACGGCGCATCGACCAACGACATTCACGCCATGACCCGGGAAGACCATCTCCAGGACATCTGCGCAGCCTATGACACGCTCGCAAGGCAGCCGCAGGTGGACCGGTCCTCCATCGCCGTGGTGGGCAGCAGCTATGGCGCCTATCTCGCCACCGTGGCAACCGCGCGGCGGCCCGTCCGATGGCTGGTGCTGCGCGTGCCCGCCCTATACCGGGACGAAGACTGGGACCGGCCGAAAGCGCAGCTCGACAGGGAGGATCTTGCCAGCTATCGGCGCTTCCTTGTTTCATCTGACACCAACGTGGCGCTTCGCGAATGCAGCCGCTTTACGGGAGACGTGCTTATCGTCGAATCGGAACACGACGAGATCGTTCCCCATCCGGCGATCGCCAGCTATCTCACGTCCTTCGTCCAGGCCTGCTCCGTCACCTACCGCATCATCGCGGGCGCCGATCATGCACTTTCGGACGAGGCGAGCCGCAGGGCGTACGATCAGTTGCTGTCGCACTGGCTGCGCGAGATGATCTTCGGCGCCCGCTGACCGTCATCGTTCCGAATAAGCGATCGCGGACAGCAACGCGTTCTCCGCCTGGCGACTGTCAAGCCGCGTGTGCTGAACGGCGATCGGCTCGTCCGAGGTGATCACGCTCGCACTCCGCCTGGACATCCGCCGCGGTTGATTCCCCACTCCACATGGTGTATGTGCCCGGCACATTAAGGCTGCCATGGAGGTCCATGGCCGGATATTCAAGCAAAGAAACGTGCATCCGCTCCTGCGCTTCCTTGAAGCGCACTCTTCAGACGGTCGAAGGACTGTCGTCGGGACGAGCGCTCTGGCGTCACAGAACAAGAGGACAGGACGATGGACCTTATCCGTCAGCTCGAGGCCGAGCAGGCCGAAAAGATTACCGCGCAGCGCACCCTTCCCGATTTCTCGCCCGGCGACACGGTGCGCGTTCAGGTGCGTGTCACGGAAGGCACCCGCACCCGCGTTCAGGCCTATGAGGGCGTCTGCATCGCACGCTCGGGTTCCGGGCTCAACGAGAACTTCACCGTTCGCAAGATCTCCTACGGTGAGGGCGTGGAGCGCGTGTTCCCCGTATATTCGCCGCTGGTCGAGGGCGTCGAGGTCGTGCGCCGCGGCAAGGTGCGGCGCGCCAAGCTCTATTACCTGCGCGACCGCCGCGGCAAGTCCGCCCGCATCAGCGAGAACACCGGCGCCCGTGCCCGCAAGCTGAACGAGGCCGAGCGCCGGGCCGTCGCCGACGAGAAGGCGCGGATCGAGGCCGAGAAAGTCGCCGCCGCCGAGGCGCTTGCCGCCGAAAAGGCTGCGGAGGAGGCCGCCAACAATGAAGCGGCCAACCAGGAGGCCGCGCCGGCCGAGAACAAGGGCGAGTAGTCGCTCCTCGTTGTTTTGAAGTCTTCAAGGAGCGCCTTCGGGGCGCTCCTTTCGTTTTGCCGGCCGTCTTTACTACGAGGCGTGGCCGCCGATCGGGCAAGAGGAAGGGACCCCGCGGCGTCTCCATACGGCACCTGAAATCACGCTGTCCGGAGTCGCGGCAAACACGCCAAAGTGGAACCGCGCGCGCTTCGTCGCGTTCACCGCCGCATGGACGTTCTTCTCCAGGAATTCACGCCGCAGACGACACTGCCCTGGCAGGTGATCGCCGTGCGTCTTGTGTTGTCGATCCTCCTCGGCGGCATTCTGGGATTCGAGCGCGAGCTCGCGGAACGTCCCGCCGGGCTGCGCACGCACATGCTCGTCTGCCTCGCCTCAACCACCTTCGCCATCGTATCGGTGGAAATCGTCTCCTTGCCCGTCTTCGACGAAGAGCATGTACGGGCGGATCCCATCCGCCTCGTCGAAGCGATCACGGCGGGCGTGGCCTTCCTGGCAGCCGGCTTCATCATCTTCAAGCGCGGTCACGTGCGCGGCCTGACCACCGGGGCCGGCATGTGGCTCGCCGCGGCGATCGGCCTTGCCGCCGGCCTGGGCCTGTGGCTCGTCGCCGCCCTCTCCTGCCTTCTTGGAGCGCTGGTCCTTGCCGTCCTCCGGCAGGTTGAGGTCCGCCTTGCGCTCAAGGACGCGTCCGAGGAATAGGCCCATCGCGTTTCAATTGCCCAAGCTGCCAAACGCTGGTATGACACCGGCCATGGAAAGAGCCTTTGGACAGTCGGCTTGCAAGAATGTCGTTCTGCAGGATGTGAAGCGCCTGCCGGGCCGTTTCTTCGCGCGCATTTCCGGCGCGCTCCTGTGCCGACTTCCCTGAGCGGCGACTCCGCCCGGCTTCCGGGCAACTCCGTTTCTCCGCATTCAAGGTTTTCGCAAAATGACCAAACCCCGCACGCTCTATGACAAGGTTTTCGACGATCACGTGGTCGACCGGCAGGAGGACGGCACCTGCCTGCTCTATATCGACCGGCATCTGGTGCACGAGGTGACCAGCCCGCAGGCTTTCGAGGGCCTGCGTCTGGCTTCCCGCGCGGTGCGCCACCCCGATAAGACGCTGGCCGTCGTCGATCACAATGTGCCGACTTCGCCGGACCGCAAGTTCGGCATCAAGAACGAGGAAAGCCGCATCCAGGTCGAGGCGCTGGCCAGGAACGCCGCCGACTTCGGCATCGAGTACTATAACGAGGCCGACAGCCGTCAGGGCATCGTCCACATCGTCGGGCCGGAACAGGGCTTCACCCTGCCCGGCATGACCATCGTCTGCGGCGACAGCCACACTTCCACCCACGGCGCCTTCGGTGCGCTCGCCCACGGCATCGGCACCTCGGAGGTCGAGCACGTCCTGGCCACCCAGACGCTCATCCAGCGCAAGGCCAGGAACATGCTGATCCAGGTGGACGGCAAGCTGCCGGAAGGGGTGACCGCCAAGGACATCATCCTGTCCATCATCGGCGAGATCGGCACCGCCGGCGGCACCGGCCATGTGATGGAATATGCCGGCGAGGCGATCCGCGCGCTCTCCATGGAGGGCCGCATGACCATCTGCAACATGTCCATCGAGGGCGGCGCGCGCGCCGGCATGATCGCCCCGGACGAGACCACTTATCGCTATATCAAGGACCGCCCGCGCGCACCCAAGGGCGAAGCCTGGGAGATGGCGCGCGCCTATTGGGAGACGCTGCGCTCCGACGAAGGTGCGCATTTCGACCGGGTGGTGAAGCTCGACGCGGCCAACCTGCCGCCGATCGTCACCTGGGGGTCCTCGCCCGAGGACGTGGTATCGGTCACCGGCGCTGTACCGGACCCGGACGAGATCCCGGACGAGAACAAGCGCCAGTCGAAGAAGCGCGCGCTGGAATATATGGGCCTGACCCCGGGCACAAAGATCACCGACATCGCCCTCGATCGGGTGTTCATCGGCTCTTGCACGAACGGCCGCATCGAGGACCTGCGCGAAGTGGCGAAGATCGCCGAAGGTCGCAAGGTCAACGATCGCGTCAATGCGATGATCGTTCCGGGCTCCGGGCTGGTGAAGGCCCAGGCCGAAGCCGAGGGGCTGGACAAGATCTTCACCGCGGCCGGCTTCGAATGGCGCGAGCCCGGCTGCTCCATGTGCCTGGCCATGAACGACGACCGGCTGAAGCCGGGCGAACGTTGCGCCTCGACCTCGAACCGCAATTTCGAGGGCCGGCAGGGCTTCAAGGGCCGCACGCACCTGGTCTCCCCCGCCATGGCCGCTGCCGCCGCCATCGCCGGCCATTTCGTCGATATTCGCGAATGGCAGTAAGCTGAGGCGCCGCCGTGTCTCCCTTCCCCTGTGGGAGGGGAGGCTAGAACAGGGTGCGCTCACATTCGTTCGTTTGGCTGCTCTATCTGTTTGTTTCGCCGCATTTGTGCCACGCCAAGTGATTCCACTTGGCTGCAAAATGCTCTATGGCGCGAGGTGACGAAACGTCTTTATCACATCCTCATAGACCTGCCGCTTGAACGGCACGATCAGGCCCGGCAATTCGTCCATCGGTTTCCAGGCCCAGGCGTCGAACTCGGCCGCGTGGCCATCCGGAGGCGGATTGATGGCGATCTCGCTGTCGTCCCCGTCGAAACGGAAGGCGAACCACTTCTGCTTCTGCCCGCGATAGCGCCCCTTGAGTGCCACGCCGACCAGATGAGCGGGCAATTCGTAGGTGATCCAGCCTGGCGTCTCGGCAAGCAGCGAGATGCTGCGGATGCCCGTTTCCTCGTAGAGTTCGCGCCGCGCCGCCTGCAGCGGATCCTCACCCTCGTCGATGCCGCCCTGGGGCATCTGCCAGAGCATCGCGGCCCCGTCCATCTCGCCCTTGGCCTCGGCGATGCGCCGTCCGACCCACACCGCGCCTTCCGGGTTGAGCACCATCACGCCCACGCAGGGGCGATAGGGCAAGTCCTCCGCTTTCACTTTCGTCTTCTCCATTCCACCTCTCCAGAGCGATTCCAGGACGGACGCCCCAACAGCCTCTAGGACAAGATCGTCTCACCGGGACGAAGCGGTCTAATCTTCTTCCGGATCGTCCGCCAGGGCCGAGACCGGAACTAGTTCAATCCCCCTCTTGCGGACCTCAGCCGCCCAGGCCGCAACAGTATCCACCGTCACGTCGAGCGCCGAGCCGCTGCCGATCGCGAAACCGCCGGCCCGGGCGGTCCGCTCGAGTGCATCCAGCTTGTCCAGAATGGCGTCCCGCGTGCGTTCGCCGTCGATGACCGTGTCAGCAGCCGCAAAGGGCACGCCCTTCTCGCGCGCCATTTCCTCCGCCAGGCTGCGCGCCGACGTCCCGTCGTCGAGATAGGCAAGGCCCCGCTGCCGCAACTCCTCCATCAGCAGCGCCATCGCACCCTCATCCCCCGTAAAGCGCGCACCCATGTAATTGACCACCCCGGTATAGTTGGTGATTCGCCCCAGATTCCAGTGCAGCTCGCGCAGAACCTCTCCTGCCGGGGCCTCCGCACGGAGCATGTGCCGCCCAGACCCACCGGCGGAATCGTCGAAGGGCTCCAGCGGCACCTGCAGCATGATCTCATGCCCCTCGCGCCGGGCGGTCTGCATCCAGCGTGTCAGGCTGTTGCCCAAGGGAGCGAAGGCCAGCGTGATCTCCGGCGGCAGCTTCCGGATCGCCTCCTGCGTGCCCGTTTGCGAGATGCCCAACCCGCCGATGAGAATGGCGATGCGCGCGCCGCGCGCGCCTGACCACGGCCGGGCATAGTGGTCGAACGGCCGCCGGCCCGCGGCATCCCGCACGGGCAGCGGTCCGAATTCCGTTTCCTCGACCAGCTCGGGATCGGGCAGATGCGCGAGCAGCGTGCTCTGCCCGAGCGCCGACGGGTCGCGTACGATGACGACGCTTTCGCCCGGAGATCCTGCAGCGGGGTTGAGGCGGGTGATGGAAGGGGTCGCATCTCGTGGCGCGGACGAGCGCTCCGGTTGCGGCGCAGCATGCGGCTCGGACACCGCAACCGGTACAGGCTGCCGATATGGCCGCTCACGCAAGGCAATGGCGCCGGATGCGGCGAACACCGCGACGGCACAGAGGGTCAGAAGGATGTCCCGCCAGCCGGGGCGCCGGTCCCGCGGACCTTGAGGCGCATTCCGGCCCAGCGGCCGGTCGATATCGCTGCGAACCGGTTGCATGCCCCCGCGATCACCCCGAACGCTGCCGCACGGGCAGGCGGCGCACCCCTGTCGTGAAGGGGTGCGCCGGCCCCATTACTGGTTCATGACCGCCTTGTCCGGATTGGGCGGGAAGGCGGGATCGCTTTTGACCCCGCGCAGAAGATCCAGCGCGTAGCCGAGTTGGAGGTCTTCCTCCGGATCCTGCGGCACATAGGCAACGGAGCCGGAACCTTCCTCGCTTTCGGCCTCGCCGCGGATGTGTCCGCGCAGCTCGGACTCGCCGCTCGTCACGTCCATCCCGGCGAGATCCTCCGGCAGGGGCTGCTCGACCTCGATGTCGGGCACGATACCCGTGCCCTGGATCGAGGTCCCGGAAGGCGTGTAGTAGAGCGCCGTCGTCAGGCGCAGCGCCCCGTTCTCGCCGAGCGGAATGATCGTCTGCACCGAACCCTTGCCGAAGGACTTGGTGCCGACCACCGTAGCGCGGCGATGGTCCTGAAGCGCACCGGCGACGATCTCCGAGGCGCTGGCCGAACCGCCATTGATGAGAACGACCAGCGGCTTGCCGTCGATGAGGTCGCCCGGCTGGGATGCGAAGCGGGCGATGTCATCAGCCTCGCGGCCCCGCGTGGAGACGATCTCGCCCTGGTCCAGGAACGCGTCGGAGACGTTGACCGCCTGATCGAGCAGTCCGCCGGGGTTGAGCCGCAGATCGAGCACATAGCCCTTCAACTCGTCTTCCGGAATGTCACTCTGGATGGCGTTGATGGCCTCGCGCAGGTCGTCGGTCGTCTTCTCGGTGAAGGAGGTGACCTTCATATAGCCGATGTCGTCCTCGAGGCGATATTTGACCGCCTTCACCTTGATGATGTCGCGGATGATGGTGATCTTCAGCGGCTTCGTCTGGCCCTCGCGCAGGACGGAGAGCTCGATCGGCGTGTTTGCCGGGCCGCGCATCATGTCGACGGCATCGCTGAGCGATATACCGCGCACGTTCTCGCCATCGATCTTCTCGATCAGGTCGCCCGCCAGGATGCCGGCGCGTGCGGCCGGTGTGTCGTCGATCGGCGAGACCACTTTCACGAGTTCGTTCTCCATCGTCACCTCGATGCCGAGGCCGCCGAACTCGCCCTTGGTCTGCACCCGCATATCCTTCGCCGCATCGGCGTTGAGATAGGATGAATGCGGATCGAGGGAGGTGAGCATGCCGTTGATGGCGCTCTCCACCAGCTCCTTCTCGTCCGGCGGCGTCACATACTGCGCCCGAACCCGCTCGAAGATGTCGCCGAAGATGGCGAGCTGGCGATAAGTGTCCGAATCCGCCGCGTTGGCGGCCGTGCCATTCGTCCCGTAAACGAGGCTAACGGCGGATGCGCCCATGAGCGCGCCGGCGAACAGCAGCGACAATTTACGTACCATTTCCCGTCCTTCCAGATAACTCCCGAGCCCACCAAGGCTTCGGATTGATCGGTTTCCCGTCTTTCCTGAACTCAATATAAAGCTCCGGCATCGCTTCGCCTACCGTTGGGACGGCAATACTTGCCAACCGTGCCTCGCCCATCATGCCAATCGGTTCTCCCGCCAGCACGGATTGCCCGAGAGAGACGTTCAACCGATCCATTCCCGCCAGCACGACATGATACCCGTCGCCAGCGTTCAGTATCAATAGCTGGCCATATGACCGGAAAGGCCCCGCATAGAGCACCGTTCCATCCGCCGGCGCGGTAACGATTGCGCCCGATTGTGTTCTTAGAATGTCGCCTTGCAGCCGCCCTCCCGTGCCGTCGTCGTCACCGAAAAGGGCGCCGAAGCTTCCCGCCACCGGCAGTGGCACGAGGCCTCTCCGCTCCGCGAAGGGCAGGGTCTCGGACAAGCTGTCCTCACCCGTCCCCGCGCGGTGCTGCTCGATCGCCTCGTGCAGGGTGGCGATCTCCTTTTCGAGCGAAGCGATCAGCTCCTGCAGGCTTTGGGCGCGGCCGGCGAGCTCTTCGGCCCGGGCGCGCTCGTCCTCCATGCGCGCCACGGCCTCCGCCTGGACGCGCCGCTTCTCCCGCAGGAGCAGCGTAAGGCGCTCTTTCTCTTCCGCCTGCGCCATCTTCTTTGCCTCCAGGCGCTCCCGCTCGGTGCGGATGGAGGTCGTCACGCGGCCGAGATCGGTAAGATCCGCGACGAGCATTTCCGTCTCGGCACGGATTTCGGGCACCACCGCGCCCAGCAGAATTGCGCTGCGGATGGAGGCGAGCGCATCCTCGGGGCGCACCAGAATGGCCGGCGGCGGGTTCAATCCCATCCGCTGAAGCGCGCCCAGAACCTCGGCCAGCGTCCCGCGCCGGTTTCTGAGCGACTTGCGCAGGCTTTCTTCCTGGCTGCTCAGGTCCTCCAGCCGATTTTCGATATCGTCGATATCCTCCCCGAGCTTGCGCTCGGTCTTCACCGCCTGGATCAGCGCCGCCGTCAGCGCCGCGCTGTCGTCCTTGATCGCGGCAATCTCGGCTTCTAGCGCCGCCTGGCGCTTCTCCGACAGCACAAGCGCGCGCGACAGGCGCCGATACTCCTCGACGCTCTCGCTCTGCTTCTGTTCAAGCCCGTCCAGCCCTTGCGCGCCGGAGCGGCCGCCCGGCACGGCCAGGAAAAGGGCTGCCGCGAACATGGCAACCTTCCATCCGGCATGGCTGAATCCTGGGTTTGTCATCTGTCTTCGCCGCGGATCTCCTGAACCTCAGTGTAGCCGAAATTTCGTTAAGGAAGCATCAACCATGACATTTACGCTGTAGCACAACCCATGGTAGATGAATCACATCGAGATACAAGCGTCTTTGACGCAATTATCAGACGCGATGATACGGGTGACCGGCCAGAATGGTCGCAGCACGATAGAGCTGCTCCGCCAGCATCACCCGCACCAGCTGATGCGGCCAGGTCTGCGCCCCGAAGGACAGGCGCAGCGCCGCCCTGTCCCGTAGCGCCTCATCGTGACCGTCCGGCCCGCCGATGGCAAGTGTCAGCCGCCGCTCGCCCGCATCGCGAAAGGCCGCCAGCCGCTCGCTTATCTCAATTGAAGTAAGATTCCTGCCGCGCTCGTCCAGAAGGATCAACGTGCCGTCGCCAATGAATTCCGCAAGGCGGTCGGCTTCCTCGCGCTTGCGCGCGGTCGTTGCGCGGGCGCGGCTCTCCGGTATCTCCCTGACGCCCGCATATTCGAGCCCCACCGCCGGACCGGCTTTTGCCAAGCGCTCGAAGTAGCGCTCGGCAAGCTCCTTTTCGGCTCCGGCCTTCATACGGCCAACGGCATGGACGTCTATACGAATTACTCGACCTCGCCTTGGCGCTCCGCGCCGGAACACAAATCCGCCCCGATGTCCGGGAAACCCTTCCCGGAAGCAAAAGTCATCCCGATGCGCACCCCGCGGAGCGCTTGGTGCACCGCCAGTGCGCCATCTCCGGCGCGGGCTGCTAGTGCAGCGTCTCGTCCTCCAGATCCGGGGCCTGCCACATCTTTTCGATGTTGTAGAATTCCCGGACTTCCGGGCGAAACACGTGAACGATGATATCGCCCGAATCGATCAACACCCAGTCGGCCCCCGCAAGGCCTTCCACCCGCGCGGAGCCGAAGCCGGCGTCCTTGAGCGCGCGGATCAGGCGTTCCGCCACAGCCCCGACATGCCGGTGCGACCGGCCGGAGGCGACGATCATGTAGTCCGCCAGCGGAGACTTGCCCTGAATGTCGATGGAAACGATGTCTTCGGCCTTGGAGTCTTCCAGACTCGCCAGCGCGGTTTTTACGGCGCGAGACAGGCTGTCATCAGGTGCCCCGGCCGGCGAAGGCATAATGTCTGCCTTCTTCTGTAGTGCTGTTCTCAGTGTCTTTCCTTTCCAATAAGAACAACGAAACCGCACGGCACCCTGCCATGCGATACCCAATAGATAGGCAGACATGCTTGTCAGTTTCAAGACAAGACCTGTTGTGCATCGCAGCGCCCCACGCGCGGGCGCCGTCAGTTCCCGCGGCCGCTCTCCCGCAACAATCTTTCCGCGTCCCGCAGTGCGGTCGAGGAGAGCGAGGAGCGTGGGCCGTGAATGAACGTCCACACAGGCGGCGCCATGCGCGCCAGCCGCGGCGCGTCGCTCTCGTCGAGACGCGCGTGGTCGAAAGTCTTGGCCATGGTCGAGGAGAGAAAGGAAAGCGTGGCCCCCGGACGGTCGAAAACGGCGATCGGCACGCTGCGCACGATCTTGCGCCAGCGCTCCCAGCGGTGAAAGCTGCGCAAGCTGTCGGCGCCCATCAGCCAGACGAAATCGACGCCCCGGTTGCGTTCCTTGACGAGCTCGATCGTATCGGCGGTAAAGCGAACACGATGACCGGCCTCGAAGGCCGTCACCTTGATGCGTGGGTCCTTGGCGCAGGCTTCGGAGAGCGCAATGCGATTTGCCAGCGGCGCCAGCCCGCTATTGTCCTTCAGCGGATTGCCCGGGGTGACGATCCACCAGAGCTGGTCGAGCCGCAGGCGGCGCAGGGCCGTCTCGGCGACCAGCGCATGCCCGGCATGGGGCGGATTGAAGGACCCGCCGAACAGTCCGACGGCCATGCCCTTCTCCACGTGGGGCATGCGCAGATAGCGCTCCTGAATAGCCTCCCGCGGCGGATTCATGGGATCACGGCCGGGTCTGGCCTGAGCCGCGAACACGGTATTTGAAGGAGGTGAGCTGCTCCACCCCGACCGGGCCGCGCGCATGCATCTTGCCCGTGGCGATGCCGATCTCGGCCCCCATGCCGAACTCGCCGCCATCGGCAAACTGGGTGGAGGCGTTGTGCAGGAGGATCGCCGAATCGATCTCGTTGAAGAACCGTTCCACCGCTAGCGCATCGTCGGCGACGATGGCTTCGGTGTGATGGGAGGAATAGGTCTCGATGTGATCGATGGCCCCGGCCACACCGTCCACCAGCCGGACGGAAATGATGGCGTCCAGATACTCCGTGCGCCAGTCTTCTTCCGTCGCGGGCCCGGCCGCCGGGAAGCACGCCCGCACCTCTTCTTCGCCGCGGATCTCGCAGCCGGCCGCCGAGAGCGCGTCGAGCACCGGCCGGAGATGTGTATCGGCCGCCGCGCGGTCCACCAGCAGCGTTTCGGCCGCGCCGCAGATGCCGGTGCGGCGCATCTTGGCGTTCACCGCGATCGAGACCGCCATGTCGCGATCGGCGGATTTGTCGATATAGAGATGGCAGATGCCTTCCAGATGCGCGAACACCGGCACGCGCGCCTCGTTTTGCACCCGCTCGACCAGGCTGCGGCCGCCGCGCGGCACGATCACGTCAAGATTGCCGCTGAGCCCCTTCAGCATTTCCCCGACGGCAGCCCGGTCCGTCACCGGCACGCGCTGGATCGCGTCCACCGGCAAGCCGGCCTTTTCCAAGCCCTCGACCAGACAGGCGTGAATGGCCGCGGAAGAATTGGCCGAATCCGAGCCGCCGCGCAGGATCGCCGCATTGCCGGCCTTCAGGCACAGCGCACCGGCATCCGCCGTCACATTCGGCCGGCTCTCATAGATCACACCGATGACGCCAAGCGGCGTGCGCACGCGCTCGATCTGAAGCCCGTTCGGCCGCTCCCATGCGGCGATCATCTGGCCCACCGGATCGGCGAGCGCAGCGATCTCGCGCAGCCCCTGCGCCATGGCGGCGATGCGTTTCTCGTCGAGCTGCAGCCGATCGAGAACGGCCGCCGTCAGCCCCGCGGAACGGCCGCGTTCCATGTCGACGGCGTTCTCGGCGAGGATGTCCTTCGTACGCGCCTCCAGCGCCTCGGCCATAGCGAGGAGGGCTGCGTTCTTCCGATCCGGTGCGGCAATCGCTAGCGGCCGCGCGGCGGCACGGGCGCGCGCGCCGACATCCGCCATCAGCCGGGCGACGTCTTCGTCCGAATGATCATGCGTCTTGAGCATTCTGTCCCTCCACCTCGCGCTTGCCGGGATGACGTGCCGACAACACCAGATCGTCACGATGCACCATTGCCGCTCGCGCCTCGTATCCAAGCACGTCGGCGATGTCGCTCGTCTTCAGCCCGGCGATCTTTACGGCATCGGCCGCGTCATAGGCAACCAGCCCGCGCCCGGCCTCCTGCCCGTCGGGACCGATGATGGCGACCGTATCGCCACGCGAGAAGGCACCGGAAACGGCTTTCACGCCGGCCGGGAGCAGGCTCTTGCCGGAGCGCAACGCCTTCAGAGCCCCCTCGTCGACGCCGATCCGGCCCGCCGGCTCGAGCTGCCCGGCGATCCAGGTCTTGTAGGCGCGCACCGGCGTCGGGCTTGGCCGGAATAAAGTGGCACGGGCGCCGCGCTCGATGGCCGAGAGCGGGTTCATCTCCTTGCCGGAGGCGATGATCATGGCCGCGCCTGCCCCGGTGGCGATCCGCCCCGCATCGAGCTTTGTGCGCATGCCGCCACGCGAAAGCTCCGAGGACGCATCGCCCGCCATGGCCATGATCTCCGGCGTGATCGTGTCCACCACCGGGATGAAGTGCGCATTCGCATCGCGTTCCGGCGGTGCCGTATAGAGGCCGTCCACATCGGACAGAAGGATGAGCAGGTCGCAGCCGACCATCGTCGCCACGCGCGCGGCGAGGCGGTCATTGTCGCCATAGCGGATTTCGGTGGTGGCGACCGTGTCGTTCTCGTTGATGACGGGCACGGCACCCATCTTGAGCAGCGTGGAGATGGTGGCACGCACATTGAGATAGCGGCGCCGCTCCTCGGTATCGCCCAGCGTGACCAGCACCTGGCCCGAGGTGAGACCGTGGCGGCCGAGCTCGCCCGCCCAGGCGCCCGCCAGCGCGATCTGCCCCACCGAGGCCGCCGCCTGGCTCTCCTCCAGCCGCAAGGTGCGCCGGCCGAGGCCGAGAATGGTGCGCCCCAGCGCGATCGCGCCGGAGGAGACGACCAGCACTTCCGTGCCGGCCGCCGAGAGGCGCGCCACGTCATCGACGAGTGCGGCGAGCCATTCACGCCTCAAGCCGCTCGTCCGGTCGACCAGCAGCGCGGAGCCGATCTTCACCGTGATACGGCGGTAGGAGGAGAGGGCGATGCGGTTCATCGGGCGGCTTCCCTGCCGCCATATGCATGTCGCCCGTCCCGCGCGTCATCCAGGCGAAGAAACCCTTGCAACCGCGTGCCGGGATCCATTCCGCGCCTCTGCCACGTTCCGAAACGGGTTCCGGACAGCCGCCGCGTCGCAGGGGCTTCCGGGACGAGGGAGCTCATCACCAGGGTCATTTCCGCCACCGTTCGTCCACTGTCTCTTCCGCGGCATCCTCTTGGCGCGCCTCCTCCACCACGCGCATCAACGCCCGTAGCACATCCTGCACGCCCTCGCCCGTGACAGACGACAGGAGGAACGGTTCCTTGCCCGCGGCCTCTTGCAACGCCGCCAGCTTCGCCGAACGCGCCTCCTCGTCCAGCAGGTCGGCCTGGCTCAACGC
Source organism: Chelativorans sp. M5D2P16 (assembly GCF_034427935.1). Classification (NCBI taxonomy): domain Bacteria; kingdom Pseudomonadati; phylum Pseudomonadota; class Alphaproteobacteria; order Hyphomicrobiales; family Phyllobacteriaceae; genus Chelativorans; species Chelativorans sp. M5D2P16. Next base: position 371,612 of record NZ_JAXQNM010000038.1, read on the forward strand.
CACGATCTCCGGCTTCTCCGTAAGCCCGCGGCCATAGGCTTGCAGTTCGCCGCGCACGGTCCTGTAGGCGGCGGCGGCATCCTCTTCCTGCGCCGAGACGAGGTGCAGGAGGACGCGCGTGCGCTCCACATGGCCGAGAAAACGGTCGCCGACACCCACCCCCATATGTGCGCCCTCGATGAGCCCCGGAATATCGGCCAGCACGAATTCGCGTGCGTCGACGCGCACGACCCCCAGATTGGGATGCAGCGTGGTGAAGGGGTAATCGGCGATCTTCGGCTTGGCCGCCGACACCGTTGCGAGAAAGGTCGACTTGCCGGCATTGGGCAGGCCGGCAAGCCCGGCATCGGCGATCAGCTTCAGCCGCAGCCAGATCCACCGCTCCTCCCCCGGCAGGCCGGGATTGGCCCGGCGCGGCGCCTGGTTGGTCGACGATTTGAAATGCTGGTTGCCGAAGCCGCCATTGCCGCCCGCCGCCAGGCGATAACGCTGGCCCACCGCCGTCAGGTCGCAGATCAGGGTCTCGTTGTCTTCCTCATAGACCTGTGTGCCAACCGGCACTTTCAGGACGACATCCGTGCCCTTGGCGCCGGTGCGGTTGCGGCCCATGCCGTGGCCGCCCGTCCGGGCCTTGAAATGCTGCTGGTAACGGTAGTCGATGAGCGTGTTAAGCCCTTCCACGGCCTCGATCCACACATCGCCGCCGCGGCCGCCGTCACCGCCGTCCGGGCCGCCGAACTCGATATACTTCTCGCGCCGGAACGAGACGGAGCCCGCACCGCCGTCTCCGGAGCGAATGAACACCTTGGCCTGGTCGAGAAATTTCATGGGCGCGCGGCAGCCTTTCCTTGTCAACGCTCCATCTAACGCATCGCGTCACACGGGCAAACCGGAAAGCGCGGACTTCACGCCCGCGCTTTCCGCCGCTTAACTCCCGGTGCCCCAACTCCTCAGGCTCACCCAGGTCTTGCGGTCAAGCTGGTAGCGTTCCACCGGCACCTTGCCGGCCACCACCGAATCCATCATGCCCTGGCCGACATACTGAAAGCCGCACTTGTGAATGACACGGCGCGAGGCGCTGTTGATCACCCGGCACGAGACATGCAGGCGGTCGATATCGGTGGCACGGAAGGCGAGATCGACCAGCGCGTGCGCCACCTCCGTGGCGTAGCCGAGTCCCCAATAGGGCTCGCCGATCCAGTAGCCGAGCTCCAGGCCGTATTGCCGCATGTCGATTCCCGCGCAGCCGACAAAGGCACCGCTGTCGGCAAGCGCCACGGCATAATGGCAGCCCGAGCGGAACTCCGACCGGCTGCCCCGCACGAAGACCTCGGCGTCCGCCTCGCTGTAGGGATAAGGCATGCGCGACAGCATCTCGGCGACGCGGCGGTTGTTCGCAAGCTCAACCAGCTCGGGAACATCGTCCTCGTGCGGCGGTCGCAGGACCAACCGCTCGGTGACGAGCACGGGGCACTCGATACCTATACTCTCACTCTCGACCTCTTCGGTTTCGGCAATCATGGCTCTTTCCTCCGGACAAAAATTAAGGGGAGATGGCGACCCATCTCCCCTGAAACCTTTTCCGGATTTTCCGGACACCGGCTCCCAAGATGGGTCGCCGGTGTTTTGGTGCGGAACCGGCTACTCCGCTGCGTCCATCATCGGGTTTACCGACACATAGGTTCGCCCGTTGGCTTTCTTGGCGAAGGACACGGCACCCGCCTCGAGGGCGAAAAGCGTATGATCCTTGCCCATGCCGACATTGGCGCCGGGATGCCACTTGGTCCCGCGCTGACGGATGATGATGTTGCCGGCGAGCACCTTCTCGCCGCCGAATTTCTTCACGCCAAGGCGCTTGGACTCGGACTCGCGACCATTGCGCGACGAACCGCCAGCCTTCTTGTGTGCCATGATTCTGCTCCTTTGCGTTCCTGGAACGCTTCGATTCCCTTTATGGGCACTCGCGCGCCCGAATGCAAATCCGTTTCCTGGGGCCAGAGCCCCGAATTATTACGCCAGCGCCTTCGCCTGCTCGCGCCAGTCCTTGATCTGGTCGGCGCTGAAGGGCATCGCCTCGTCGATGCGCGCCACGTCCTCGTCGGACAGGGCGGCGATCTGGGCGAAGGTGATGAGCCCCTGCTCCTTGAGCTGGCCGGCCGCCACAGGGCCGATGCCCTTGATCTTGGTAAGATCGTCGGCCTCGCCGCCCGGTGCGCTGAACAGCGGCGCGGCGGCCGCTTCCTTCGCTTCGGCCTTCTCGGGCTCGGCCTTCGGCTTTTCCGCAGCCGCCTTCTTCTCGGCCTTGGCGGGCTTTTCCTCAGCCTTCGCAGGGGCGGGCTTGGCGGCCGCCTTCTTGGAGGGCTTCGCCCCGTCGAGAAGGATCTCCGAGATGCGCACGGTGGTCAGAAGCTGGCGATGGCCGCGCTTACGGCGCGAATTCTGCCGGCGGCGCTTCTTGAAGGCAATGACCTTCTTGCCCCGGCCCTGCTCGACGACTTCCGCCGCCACGCTGGCGCCATCGACGAAGGGGGTGCCGATCTTCACGTCACCGCCCTCGCCCACTGCGAGCACATTGCCGAGCTGGACGATCTCGCCCGGTTCGCCGGGAATACGTTCGACCTTGAGCAGGTCGTCGGCGGCGACACGGTATTGCTTGCCGCCGGTTTTGAGGACTGCGAACATCTTTCTTGCCTTTCGGTGTCCGGTCCGGCTTGGGCCGCTGCGGCGGCCTGCCGTCTTTTTGTCAGTCGTTGAACAAGGGCCGCGAGGCCTCACGAAACAAGCGGCGCGGAGGATGCTCCACGCCGCAGATCGCCGGTCCTTAGCCGAAACCGCCCGACAGGTCAAGACGAGCCGGTCCATCGCCCAGATTTGGCCTTGTATCGGACCGGCTTCACCGCTATTTAAGCGCCGCTGCATCTGGGCGCCACCCGAGCGTCCGTGCGGAGAGGTGGCTGAGTGGTTGAAAGCACCGCACTCGAAATGCGGCATACGGGCAACCGTATCGGGGGTTCGAATCCCTCCCTCTCCGCCATTTGCCGCCGATTGCCGCACAATTTGATCGATTATTTATCAATAAAATAGCACGTTTCTCGGCAGTTGACCGAGGGGGAGTGGTTCTCGCGCCCCCAACTAGGCAGCATAGCCCTTCGCTACACCTGTCGATTACTCGCTACGGCCTCTCCGCTTCAATTGACGAACAGGCTCGGGCATGACCGAATTGAGGCCGAAGCACAAACCCGCTCCGCAGGAGGGTTCCTGGCGGTGATGGTGAGATGGAACTATGTGCGATGTGCCGCCTATCATCATAAGCACGCCGACCATCAATATCGAGGCCACCGTCGGACCAACCGGCGTCGTTGCTGCTGTTTCCCGTCGTGTTTCCACTATCGTTTGCCCTCTTCGCTGCTGATGAAGCCTCCACGCGCCATTACGCTTGACAGCGCGGTCGCGCCTCATTACTTGCACAATATGCAAATAATGCAGAATGAGAAAATGAGTAGCCTTCGTGAACGGCGTCGGGTCGAGACCACCCAGGAGATTCAAGAAGCGGCGCTTCGTCTGGCTGCTGAGCTCGGCGTCGACAACGTCACCGTCGAGGTGATCTGCAACGAAGTCGGCATCAGCCCGCGCACGTTCTTCAACTACTTCCCGGCCAGGGATGCGGCCTTTGCCATGTCTCCGCCGCCCTTCGGTTCGGCAGCGGAAGAGGCATTTGTCGAGGGGAAGGGTACTCTTCTCGATGACTTCATCGAGCTTTTTGCCTGTCAGTTGGAACGCCTGAACGCCAATCCGAGGATTCCAAGGCTTATGCGTGAGATTGCTATGAGCAGTCCGCGCATGTTCGCGATGCAGTTGAGCAAGCTTCATGAGCGGGAGAAAGAAGTCGCAGGCTTGGTCGCACGCAGGCTGGGCCTCATGGAGCCGGATATCATGTGCATCGTTCTGGCAGGCGCAATGCTTGGCGCCGTGCGGGCCGTGATCCTCACCTGGACAGAGAACCCGCAGGAAGACGTTCGCGATGTCCTCAGACGGGATCTCGCGCACTTAAAACTGTTGAATCGAAACGACTAATCCATCTGGCCCGCAGCTAACCAATCCGGGGCGGCGTTTCCACCCGATATCTCGGACATTGCAAATCGCCAGAGCTTTCAAAGGTATTCACGATGAGACTTCCCGTCCGTCTCGGCGCTGCTTGCGGACTTATGATGCTCACTCTGATGGGCTGCAGTGACAGCAACAATCAGGCAGGCGGTGCGGCGGCGGCGGGAGGAAGGCCCGTCCAGGTCGGCTACATCACGCTCAAGCAGCAAGACGTACCGCGTGTGAGCGAACTCCCCGGCCGTGTCTTGGCATCCGCTGTTGCTGAAATTCGCCCACGGGTGAACGGCATCATTCGCGAGCGCGTCTTCAAGGAGGCTTCGGAAATCAAGGAAGGCGACGTCCTCTACCGGCTCGATGCCGAGGAGTTCGAGGCCGCGCGTGCTGCGGCCGATGCCGCCGTTGCGCGTGCCGAAGCCGAAGTCGAAAGTGCCCGTTCCCGGTACGAGCGGCAGGAACGTCTGGCTCAGACGAATGCGGTCAGTGAGCAAAGCCTGGAGGATGCTCGCACTCAGATGCTCCAGGCCGAGGCCGACCTGGCGTCTGCCAGGGCAAACCTGCAGGCGGCTGAAATCGACCTGAACAACACGACGATTCGCGCACCGATTTCCGGCCTCATCGGCACTTCGCAAATGAGCGTTGGCTCGCTGGTGACAGCCAATCAGACAGATCCGCTTGCGATCATCCGCCAGATCGAACCGGTGCATGTCGATCTGGTGGACTCCAGCGCCAATCTGCTCCGCCTACGCAGCCAGTTTGCAAGCGGGCAACTTGGCCTGAGCGAAGAGCGTAACGTCAGCCTGATCCTCGAAAACGGACAGGAGTATGGGGAGACGGGTTCGGTCTCGCCCATGGAATTCGCAGTCAGCGAGAGCACGAGCACCATCACTGCACGCGCCGAGTTCCCTAACCCGGAGCGACTGCTGGTTCCAGGCATGTTTGTGCGCGCTCAGGTCGAGATCGGTGCATTCAGGAACGCTGTCCTTGTGCCGCAGCGAGCGACGCAGCGAAACTCCGAGGGAGAACCGATCGCTTATGTCGCCTCGGCGAAAGACAAGGCTGAGCAGAGGATCCTGACCGTGGCCGGTTCTTCCGGGAACAACTGGATCGTCACGGGGGGCGTTGCCGACGGCGAGAGGCTGATCGTCGATGGATTCCAGAAATTCTCCGAAGGCGCAGAGCTTGAGCCTGTGGAAGTGGCGATCGACGAGAACGGCGTGGTGCGTCAGGACGCCTCTTCGCAAGATGCAGCGACGCAGCCAGCTCAGACGGAGACCGAGCAATGAACGCGGGCAAAGTGGAACGTCAGGCCGTGGCGGGCGGAAACGCGATCGCCAACTTCTTCATCGACCGTCCTATCTTTGCGATCGTGCTGGCTATCGCCACCATGCTTGCCGGCGTGATCAGCATCTATTCGCTGCCGATCTCCCAATATCCCGACGTCGCTCCCGTCACGGTGCGCATCAACGCAACCTATCCAGGCGCTACAGCGGAAGCCGTCCAGAACTCGGTCACAAGCAAGATCGAAGGTGAGCTGACGGGCTTGGAAGGCCTTCTCTATGTGGAGTCGACCTCAAGTACGGGGTCGGGCACGATAACGCTAACATTCGACACCGGCATCGACCCGGAACTGGCTCAGGTGGAGGTGCAGAACAGGGTCGCGCGTGTCGAATCGCAGCTTCCCGAAAGCGTCCAGCGAAATGGCATCAGGGTGATGCGGTCGGCGTCGGGCTTCCTGATGATCGGCAACATCTACTCCAGGGACGGCCGCTATTCGACCAGCGAGTTGAACGACATCATGACCACGCAGATCGAAGAGCGCATCCAGCGCATCGAAGGCGTGGGCTCCATCCAGTCCTTCGGTTCCGGCTATGCCATGCGGATATGGCTCGATCCGATGGCGCTTGCGCAGTACCAGCTGACACCTTCGGATGTGGTGAGCGCGATTAGCGCGCAGAACGTGCAGGTTTCTGCAGGCTCGATCGGCTCCACACCCTCTATTCAGGGTCAGCAGCTACGGGCCAACATCGTCGCCCAGAGCCAGCTGCGGACAGTTGAGGAGTTCGAGCAGATCATCCTGAAGAGCGCCCCTGACGGATCGCTGGTTCAGCTCTCCGACGTTGCTCGGATAGTACTCGGCCAGCAATCCTACGATATGCGCTCGGAGTATAACGGGTCGCCTTCAGCGGGCTTCGGCGTGCAGCTTGCCAGCGGCGCAAATGCGATTGCGACGGCGGAGGCCGTCAAGGCCGAATTCGAAAGCCTGGCCGCAGGCCTGCCCGAGGGCGTGGAGATCGCTTATTCCTACGAGACAACGCCCTTCGTGGAGCGCTCCATCGAGAAGGTGGTGCACACGCTGGTCGAGGCGATCCTTCTCGTTTTCGTCGTGTTGCTTCTCTTCCTGCAGAATTTCCGTGCCACGTTCATCCCCATGGTCGCGGTGCCGGTAGTGCTGCTCGGCACGTTCGGCGTCCTCGCCGTCTTCGGCTATTCGATCAACATGCTCACCATGTTCGCGATGGTGCTCGCCATCGGACTGTTGGTCGACGATGCCATCGTAGTGGTGGAGAATGTCGAACGCATCATGACCGAGGAGGGTCTGTCGGCGCGCGAGGCCACCCGCAAATCTATGGGCGAGATCACAGGCGCGCTCATCGGCATTGCTATGGTGTTGACGGCAGTCTTCATTCCGATGGCCCTTTTCGCCGGGTCGACCGGCGTGATCTACCGGCAGTTCTCCATCACCATCGCCACGGCCATGCTGCTTTCGGTGCTGGTGGCCATCATTCTCACGCCCGCGCTCTGCGCCTCTATGCTGAAACCGTCGCATGAGGGCCGGGCCGCCCGGTGGTTCGGCTGGTTCAACCGCGGCTTCAACGCGACCACTTGGGGCTACGTGTGGTCCGTCGGACATCTTGCCATCCGGCCCATCCGCGTTCTCGTTATATTCGCGGCGGTCCTGGCCGGGATTTATCTGATCTACCGCGATCTTCCATCATCGTTCCTGCCGCAGGAGGATCAGGGCGTGCTCATGGCGGTGATCACCCTTCCCGAGGGTGCAAGCACAGCGCGCACGCAGGCCGTCGTTGATGAAGTCGAGAGCTATCTGCTCGAAGAGGAAAAGGAGTCGGTCGAGAGCGCATTCATGATCCTCGGCTACGGATCCGGGTCCAGCGGCCCGAACACGGCCATGGGTTTCATCCGCCTGAAGGACTTCGACGAGCGGACAGCACCCGAGCAATCTGCGCAGGCTGTCAGCATGCGTGCGATGCAGAAGTTCGCCGCGATCCGTGATGCGCAGGCCTATGTCGTGTCTCCTCCCGCCATTCAGGGTCTCGGAGAATCGGGCGGCTTCACGATGTACCTGGAGGATCTCGGAAACAATGGCCGTGATGCTCTACAGGAAGCTGCCAATCAGCTCGCCGATCTCGCCGCACAAAACCCAACTGTGACCAGTGTGCGTGGCAATAGCCGTGGTGTTGAAGCGCAGCTCGAGATCGAGGTTGACCAGCACAAGGCGGGCGCTCTGGGCGTCGATCTTTCCGCCGCCAATGCCCTCATCAGCACGGTCTTTGCCGGAAGCTACGTCAATGACTTCGTGCATGAGGGCGAGATCAAGCGCGTCTACGTGCAGGCGGACGCACCCTTCCGCATGCAGCCGGACGACATCAACCGCTGGTATGCCAAGAACGATCAGGGTGAGATGGTGCCGTTCTCGGCATTCACCAACATCAGTTGGACCGAGGGCCTTCCCTCGCTCTCGCGCTTCAACGGAACGCCGGCGCTCATGATCCAGGGCTCGGCTGCCGAAGGCGTCAGCTCAGGTGAGGCGATGGTCGCGATGGAAGACATGGTGGCCCAGCTGGAGGGCGGCTACGGTGCTTCGTGGTCAGGCATTTCCTACCAGGAGCGCGTCGCCGGAAACCAGGAGATGATGCTTTACGGCATTTCCGTGCTCGTCGTCTTCCTGTGTCTCGCGGCGCTCTATGAAAGCTGGTCCATCCCGTTCTCGGTACTGCTCGCTGTGCCCGTCGGCGTGTTGGGTGCGCTGCTTGCCGCATGGCTGTTCGGGCAGCCGAACGACGTCTATTTCAAGGTGGGCCTGCTGACCACCGTCGGCCTCTCGGCAAAGAACGCGATCCTGATCGTCGAGTTCGCCCGCGATCTCTACGAGCGCGGAGTAGGCTTGATCCAAGCGGTCACCGAGGCCGCGCGCATGCGCCTTCGCCCGATCGTCATGACGTCTCTTGCCTTCGCTCTGGGCGTGACGCCGCTGGCGATCGCGAGCGGAGCCGGGTCAGCAGCACAGAATGCCATCGGCATCGGCGTTCTGGGCGGCATGATCTCTGCGACCATCCTAGGCGTCTTCTTCGTGCCTGTTTTCTTCGTCATCGTGGTGCGGCTGTTTCGTCGTGGCTCGGTTGCCGATGAGGAGCCAACACGTGCAGAGCCAAAAGAAGTGCCAACGGCTTGAAACACATATCTGTCAACTGTGGTGGATGCTTCTATCCCCTCTCTTCAATGGCCCAGTCCACGGCCTGTCTCCTCGAACCGGGCGTCAGAAGTTTTTTACCAGCATCTCGCGCAGCATCGACACATCCATCATCGATTCCGCCAGAAGCTTCGTCAGGCGCGCATTCTCCTCCTCCAGCGCCTTCAGCCGCTTGGCTTCCGACACCTCCATGCCGCCGTACTTCTTGCGCCAGGTGTAAAAGGTTGCGTCGCTGATCCCGTATTTGCGGCACAGCTCCGTCACCGAAAGCCCGGCCTGGTGCTCCTTCAAAATGCCGATGATCTGCTCGTTGGAAAAGCGCGATCGCTTCATCATCAGTCTCCTCTTTCCAAGGGCAGACTAACCGCAAAGCGAGGACATTTCAGGGGAGCACGTCAGACCGCTTGTGGCTCGGGGAAGGACACAATCTATCGGCGATTTCCTTCGAAGGTCGCCTTGTTCGAAGGAGTCGTGGAACATGCGCGTTCTCGCGCGATGGAGAGAACGAGTTCGGCCATGCCGAAGGAGATACGCTGACTCAGTTGAAGGATCTGCTGCGTTCGTTTCTGGCAATCATGGAGCAAGATCTCATCGCCTTGAAACGCATAGCTTTCAGCGAGGCGGTGGTGTTCGGAAAAAGCGGCCCGATCCCATCACGCCCCGATCCTCTTATGGACAAGCTTGTAAGGGCCGTAGAGATCGCCCAAGCTGGTAGGTTCCTGCGCGCCGGAGATAAATCGTCAGTGGCTGCTCATCTCATTCACAGCCTTGTCTCCATGCCTACCACACATGCGATGCTGGGCGGTACCTAATATGGCACCCCCCGAAGCTCTCGATGCTCACTTTGCTGCTGTCTCGGCCCTGGCTGATGGAAGGTGTCATCAGCCGCTGAACTCGTACGATCTCATGAACCGCTGACAATGGATTGAATGCACCAAAGCGGTGAATTTCTGTTGGATATCCGCTATCCGCCACCAAAATCCGCTCGGAAAGTCCGAGAGGGATCAACTCGTGTGATAGCCCGAAAAAGCCCGAACAGGCGGAACGAGTCGTAAGTGTAAATTGGGCCAATGTGCAAATCTCCGCAATGCCGCCCTTCGGCATGCTGGCTGCGGATTTCCGCCTTGCGCCCTTGCGACCACCCAGTACCGGCGCAGGTACTTGTCGAAGCCGACGATTGGACCGCCAGATCGCCGATATCCGCGCACACGTCTCATTATGAAAAATGGACATATTGAAAAGTTCCCGGATTAGCAGGCAACGACTCAAGCCGCCTATCTTGCTACTGACTGCATCGACTTGAAACGGCTTATGCTAAGTTTCGCGCCCTTAAATGAACGCAAGGTCCATTTTGGCGGAACCGGCAGGGACCATTACCGGGTGCGTAGCCGAGCACCCTGGATGAAACATCGAACTGGAGGAAGACATGGGCAGGTTGGGGCTAATTGCGGCCGGAATGGCGATCTCAGGATTGTTTATGACTTCGGCATGGGCGGATGCGGAGAGCGATTATCTTCGCGAGACTGCACTCAAGGCCAAGGCAGGAGTGCCAATGTCGTCCGAACAGCTTGATACGCTTTATGCGGGGCGTTCCTGGAACTGGGGAAACGGTGCGGGCTATTTCTCCAAGGATGGACGGCGCTTTTCTGGCTGGTCCCAGAAGGGCGCCTACTGGAGCTATGCCAAAGGCCGTTGGTACACAACGGACAGTGGAAAAGTTTGTATGCGTGCACTGTGGTTTACGAAGATGAACGCTGCGCCGGATACGACCTGCTTTTTGCATCGGGAGAAGGACGGCGTCATCTACCAAAAACCTTCTCTCGGCGGTAAATGGTATGTATTCAAAAACAACCCATCCCGCGCCGACGATGAAGCAAGAAAACTACGGCGTGGTGATCTCGTCCAGAACCATCTGCAGCGGCTGGAAGCGCTACGCTGATTGCCATAAGCCCTGATTGCTCGCAGGCATTTCCATCTCTCAAGCATGGCCGGATAGCCCTCTGGCGAACGTCAGCAGCGCGGCTCTCTCCGGAGGTGGGTGCCAACACGGACGGATGTGCCGCAAGCAGCAGGAATTCACGCGATGAGACCGGGGTGAAAAGCTGGTCCGTCGCGTTGAACTGATAGGGTCGGGGCCAAAATGCACACGGGACGGGCAAATGGGAATGATGATAAAGCCCCGGTTACAGGGATTTGGCCGAACCGCAACACGGTGATTGCAAGCTCAAGGTGACGCTATGTCCTCTGTTCGGTATCCCAATTTTGACACGCTCAGGATTGTTGCGGCCTCGTCGGTCGTGTTCTCGCATGCATTCTTGATCGCGACCGGATCGGAAGAAACCGAACCGCTACACGGAACCGGCCTGATTGCCGGCGTATATGGCGTGTTCGTATTCTTCATACTCAGCGGCTTTCTGGTAACCGAAAGTGCCAAGCGCTCGGCAGGATTGGCCGACTATTTCCGGAAGCGGTTCCTGAGGATCGCTCCGGCACTGGTTGTCAGTACGCTGCTCATAACCTACGTGATCTGCCCACCTTTTGCGCTTGATGGCGCGACGGCATTTGTCCTCGATCCAAAAGTCATGAGCGTGGCAATGCAGGCGATCTTTCTGCATAGCGATGGCCTGTATTTCTCCAACATCGGGTTTTATCCGCCACCAGATGGAGCGGACTATCTGCCCGGCATTGCAAATGGGGTTTTGTGGACGATCCGGTTGGAGGTGATCGGTTACGCGTTGATTGCCCTGTTGATGGCAATGTCCCTGTTCAAAGGAAGTCGACAAATCATAGCGACATTGATCGCATTCGGCCTGATCGGGTTCTCAGTTGCCTATGGCAAGGTGGTTTCAATTGAATGGGTGGCGGCGCTGCTCTTTGTCCTGCCGTCGTTCTGCTGCGGTATTATTATGAATTGGCTGGTGCAGTTCCATAAACCGCGGGGATGGCTCGCCGCACTGTTTGCGCTAGGGTTCATCCCGGCCGTTCATTTTCAGATCCTGCCGGAGACTTTCTGCTATATTGCCGCTTATCCGCTCATCTGGATTGGCGCAGCTGACTTCAAGGCTTTTGGTTGGTTCAATACCCGCAGTGATATTTCCTACGGTGTTTATCTCTACGGCTGGCCAGTCACTCAAGTTATCCGGGCGATGGTCGGAGATGGGCTGTCGGGATATGAAATGGCAGCCCTGGCGCTGCCTGTGACCGCGCTGATTGCCTATCTATCATGGCATTTGGTAGAAAAGCCTGCTCTCCGGCTCAAAACGGCAACACCGAAACCAGCTTATAGGGCCGCGTGAGCTTCGACCTTCTTGGTGTGTGTGGGGGATCGGCAGACAACTGACCTGTCGGCACCCATCGGCGCGCACCCCGGATCGGCGCCCAGTTTTCCTGAGCGGACATTGTTGGCGTCGCCATGGGTAGGCAATGTTGAGGGCTCGCCCCCCAGAATGACGGTTGCGGCTCCTATGATCTAACCCGCCGCTCTTGGTTTGACCCGGGACCAGGAAGCCGAATGCCGCAGCGATGATCGGCTCGGCCATTACCGTGAGAGCAGCCGTGCGCCTCTTCGATCGTGCTTGACATGTAAAACGATCGTTTTACATGTGTGCCATGACCGATCACGCTGCCATCATCGCATCCGCCGAGGCCTTGCTCGACAGGGAGGGCTTCTCCGCCACCGGCATGGACCGGCTCACCAGGGCCGCCGGCGTCTCCAGCCGCACGCTCTACAAACATGTCGGCGGCCGTGCCGCGCTGATCGTCGGTACACTCGACGCTCGGAGCGAGCGCTTCCTTGCCGCCATGCCGTGCGATGGGGTGGACGGCCTGTTCCGCGCCCTCGGCGAATGGGTCGAGGCCCAGGGCGCCCATGGATGCTTCTTCCTCCGGGCGCTGGGCGAGGCCGGCGCGGGAGATCCGGCGATCGGCGATCGGGTCGCCGCCCACAAGGAGGCCATGGCGGCTCTGATCGCCAACTGCGTCGCCGCCGATCTCGGTGAAGCAGATATAGTGCTCGCCGACCAGATCCTCATGCTTTTCGAGGGCGCGACCCACGCCGCCGTCTATCGCGGAACGAACGCCGTGGAGGCTGCCCGCCAGGCGGCCACAACCCTCGTAGAAGCGGCACGACATTCGGCGGAACGGACCGATGGATAGGCGCGCTTTTGGGCTGACAGCGAGCGGCTTCGGCCTGATTGCCGTGTGCTACGG